>CALKUS010000234.1 GCA_937996755.1 uncultured Pseudomonadota bacterium
CGACCGCGACCAGCGGGCCCCCACGAGTCGAGCGCAGCGCGGCGAGGCTGTCGAGCGCGACCGCCATCGAGCCGGGGTTGGCGTTGTAGCAGTCGGCGATCACGAGGTGGCCGTCGAGCTCGCGCACGCGCCCGCGATCGCCGACCGGCTCGACCTGCTCGATCGCCGCGGCCGCGCGCTCGAGGTCGAGCCCGAGGTGCTCGGCGATCGCCAGCGCTGCCGCGGCGTTGCGGGCGTTGTGGGCCCCGAAGGTGCGCATGCGCAGCTCGATCGAGCGCCCGGCCACGCGCAGACGGGCCAGCGTCGGCATCCCGACCTCGACCTCGACGATCTCGACGCGCGCACCGCTGCCGCGCGGACCAAAGTGCAGCCGCGCGACGTCGGGCGCGGCTCGCTCGACGTGCTCGCGCAGCAGCGGCTCGTCGCTCGGCACGACCAGCGCCGCGGCACGCCCGCTCGCGTCGCCACGCAGGTGGGCGATCGGCTCGGCCTCGGCCGCCGCGATCGCCTCGATCGAGCCCATGAACTCGAGGTGCTCGAGCGCGATCGAGGTGATGACGTGGATGCTCGGCTCGACGATGCCGGCGAGCAGCGCGTTCTCGCCGGGTGCACTCATGCCGAGCTCGATGACCGCGGCCGCAGCCGCGTGCGGCTCATCGAGCAGCGTGAGCGGGACGCCGAGGTGGTTGTTGAGGTTGCCGCGCGTGCACAGCACGTCCTCGAAGCCGGTCGCCAGCACCGCGGAGATCATCGCGCGCGTGGTGGTCTTGCCGTTGCTGCCGGTGATCGCCACCACCGGGCCGTCGACCGCCTCGCGACGGCGCGCGGCCAGCTGCGAAAGCTGCAGGTTCGCGACGTTCGCGCACGCGACGAGCAACACGAACAGCGAAGTCAGGAACATCATGCCGACGATGCGGCGCGACTCGGGCGACGTGAACCGGTACGCGCTCGGCTGCACGTCGAGGCGGTCGTTCTCGCGCTCCGCGGCGGGCTTCTCCGCATCGAGGCGCTGGTGCAGCGCCTCGAGCGCGAGCGCGGCCTGCTCGAGCGACGTGCCGGGCGCGATGCGACCGATCACCTCGACGCCGAGCTCGGTCGCGGGCGTGGTGCGCTCGGCGTGGCGGATCGGCACCCAGACCTGCTCGCGGTACGGGAAGCCGAAGCCCGGCGGCATCACGCCGATGATCGTGGCGTCGCGGCCGTTGACGCGCACGGGCTTGCCGACGATCTGCGGGTCGCTGCCGAAGCGGTCGCGCCACGCGGCGTCGCCGAGGAGCGCCACCATCGGCGCACCGGCGACGTCGTCGGCATCCGTCATGTTGCGGCCGAGCGCAGGCTGCACGCCGAGCAGCTCGAAGAGGTTGCCGGTCATGAATACGCCGTCGTAGCGCAGCGGCCCGTTGGCATCGGACACGTTGATCGTGCCCTGCGTGTAGCCGGCCAACTGCGTGAACGACTTCTGCTCGCGGCGCACGGCGACGAAGTCGCGCTGCGGCACGCCGTGCAGCTCGTCCGGGTCGTCGGTACTCACGTACCCGATGTGGTGCAGCTGCTGCGCGTCCCTGAACGGCAGCGGCTGCAGGATCATCGAGTTGATCGCACTGAGCATGAACAGCGTGCAGCCCAGGCCGCCGGCGAGCACGCCGATCGACAACGCCGTGTACAGCGGGCGCGAGAGCAGCTGGCGCATTGCGTTGCGGATGTCGCTCCAGAAGTTCATCGGCTTCTCCTTACTGATAGCGCAACGCTTCGACCGGCGAAGTCGCCGCCGCCCGACGTGCCGGCAACCAGCACGCCGCGAGTGCCACGAACAACAGCACGCCGCACACGACGAGCAGCACGAGCGGGTCGTGCGCCGCGACGCCGTACAGCTGCGCCTCGATCAGCCGCGTGAGCGCGAACGCGCCGGCCAGTCCGATCGCGAGACCCGCGCCGACCAGCACGATGCCCTGCTTCAGCACGAGGGCCAGCACGTCGCGGCTCGCGGCGCCGAGCGACATGCGCACGCCGAACTCGCGGCGGCGCTGCGCGACGCCGTACGCGATCACGCCGTACAGGCCGATCGCGGCGAGCAGCAGCGCGACGCCACCGAACGCCGCCATGAGGCCGGCGAAGAAGCGGCGCGACTGCATCGTCTGGCCGAGCACCTGGTCCATCGAGCGCACTTCCGAGACCGGCGAGTCGGGCGCGACCTCGCGCAGCACGCGGCGCAACGGTTCCACCGCCGCTTCCGGCGCCACGCGCGTGTGGACGACAATCGACATGGACGAGACGAAGCTGTCGGCGATCGGGAAGTACACCTCGGGCGTGGCTTTCCGCTCCAGGCCCCACTGCCGCGCGCTCGCCACGACGCCCACGATGCGCTTCTCGCCTTCGAACACGTCGACCATCTGGCCGATCGGGTCGACGTCGGCGAGGTACTGGTCGACGAACGCCTGGTTCACGAGGATCTCGCTGGGCAGGTCGGTGTTGACGCCCTCGTCGCGCGCGACGTTGCGGCCCTTCGTCACGGCGAGGTCCAGCGTGCGGAAGTAGTCCTCGCTCACGAAGCGCCATTCGGCGAGCGCGGGCGATCCGTCCTCCGACTTCGCGTCGCGCCCCTTGATCGTGATGTTCGAGTTCGTGTTGCTGCGGCCGCTCAGCGGCAGCGCGTCGACCATGCCGACCGACTCGACTTCCGGCATCTGCGCGACGCGATCGAGCAGCGCGCGCGTCTTCGGCGCCATCGCCGCGACCTGGCGCAGGTAGGTCTGCATCGGCGATTCGCCGGGCAGCGGCGCCGTGTCCGCGAACGTGACGGTCGCGGTGAGCACGTGGTCCGTGCGCACACCCGGCGCTTCGTTCGCGATGCGGCGCAGGCTCTCGATGAGCAGCGCGGCGCCACTGAGCAGCAGCAAGGTCAGCGCGACCTCCGCGACCACGAGCGCGCCGCGCACGCGCGTACGGCGCTTGCCGCCGAGGCCGCCGCGCGCGTCCTCGCGCAGGCTGGCGGCGGGCTGCGTCTGCGCGGCCGACCACGCCGGGCCGAGCCCGAACGCGAACAGCGCGACGAGTGCGGCGCCGATCGTGAACGCGAGCACCTGGCCGTCGACCGCGAGCTCGTTGTACGTGGGCAGCAGGTCGGCGGCGATCGCCGGCAGCGCGTCGACGAGTGCCTTCGCGAGGAAGATGCCGAGCCCGGCACCGACGACGGCGACGATCGCGGATTCGGCGAACAGCTGCGTGCCGAGCCGGAAGCGGCTCGCACCGAGCGCGCGTCGCACCGCCAGCTCCTGCGTGCGCACCTGGGCGCGCGCGAGCGAGAGTTGCGCGAGGTTCGCGCACGCCACGAGCAGCACGAGCCCGGCGGCCAGCATGAGCATCTGCAGCATCGGCGCGATCGTCGAGGACAGGCGCGTGTGCAGGCCCATCACCATCGCGCTCAGGTTCTCGTGCTCGTCGGGGAACGCCTTCGCCTGCGCCGCCGTGATCGCGACCATGCGCGCCGTCGCCTGCTCCTGCGTGACGCCGGGCTTCAGCTTCGCGAGCACGTTGAGGTAGCTGTTGCCGCGCGGCGTCTGGCTCGCGGGCAGGAAGGTCGGCACCAGCAGGCCGTTGGTGGAGGGATACGTGAACGACGCGGGCAGCACGCCGATGACGCGGAACGCTTCGCCGTTCAGCACGATGTCCTGGCCGAGGATCGCGCGGTCGCCGCCGTAGCGCGACTGCCACAGGGCGTGCGTCAGCACCACGACGCGCTCGTTCGCCTTTTCCTCCTCCGCCGTCCACGTGCGACCGAGCAGCGGCTTCACGCCCAACACGGTCCAGAACTCCGGCGTCACGCGCGAGCCTTCCACCTTCGCGGCCTCGCCGCCGCCCGTGATGTTCGCGGTGAGCCCGTAGAACGCGCCCATCGTCTCGAACACGTCGGCGCTCTGCGCCTGCCATTCCGCCAGCGACTGGCGCCCGATCGGGCCCTGCTCGATCGGCGGCTGCACGCGCAGCACGCGCACGATGCGGTCGGCATCGGGATACGGCAGCGGCTCGATCAGGATCGACTTCACGACCGAGAACACGGCGGTGAGCGCACCGATGGCGATCGCGAGCGTCGCGACGCTCACCACGAGATACGAACGCTGCTTGAGCAGCGATCGCCAGGCCTGGCGGAATGCGAAGCGCGACATCCTTGCGTCTCCCGTAAGTTGAGCTGCCTCGCCTGCGAATGCAGCGGAGTGCCTTTTCGTCTCTCTCCCCTGCGAGTGCAGCGGAGGGTTGCTTGTGGCGCCTCCCCTGCATTCGCAGGGGAGGATTGAATCGGCATCACTCGTAGCGAAGCGCCTCGATCGGCGAAGTCTTCGCCGCCCTGCGTGCCGGCAACCAGCACGCCGCGAACGCGATCGCCAGCATCAGCACCGTCGCGCCGACCATCGTCAGCACGTCCGTACGCGACACGTCGAACAGCAGCGACTCGATGCTGCGCGTGAGCAGCAGCGACAGCGCCACGCCCACGGCCGAGCCGATCGCCGCCAGCACCACGCCGCGCTTCAGCACCATCGCCACGATCGAATGCGCGTCCGCGCCGAGGCTGAGCCGGATGCCGATCTCGCGCTGCTGCCGCGACACGTAATAGGCGAGCACGCCGGACACGCCGACGGCCGCGAGCAGCAGCGCCGCGAGCGCGAAGCCCGCGATCACCGTGGCCCAGTGGCGCGCGTCGCTCGTCGAATCGCGCAGGCGGCTCGCCATCGTCGTCACTTCGCTCGGCACGGCGCCGGGCTCGAGGCGCAGCAGCGTGTCGCGCAGCGGCGCGGCCAGCGCTAGCGGATCGCCCTGCGTCCGGATGAACACGTACAGCGGGTTGTTGAACCAGCCCTGGCTGATCGGCGCGTAGACCGCGTCGCCGGAATTGCGGAGACCGTCCCACTTCACGTCGGAGACCACGCCGACGATCGTCACCGGGTTGTCGACGTTGCCGCCCTCGATCAGCTTCCTGCCGACCGCGGGCTCGCCCGGGAAGTAATGCTTCGCCCAGCTCTCGCTGACCACGACGG
>CALKUS010000235.1 GCA_937996755.1 uncultured Pseudomonadota bacterium
GGGCAAGCGCGCCCGTGCGAAGGAGAGATCGCGCGTACGCGCTCACGATGTTTGAAAACCCGCCTACGACGTCAGCGCGTAATCCATGTCGAGCTCGTCCGCCGCCTGCTCGAGACGCCGCTCGACGGACTCCGACACCAGCGCGCGATAAGGCGCAGCTACCTTCAGCTCCAGCGTATCCCCGTCGCATGTCAGGCGGGCGTGCTTCAGCAGCGCAGCAGAGCGGCCTGAGAAATCCGCCGCCAGTCGCATCAGCGCTCCAAGCGCCCGCGCTTTTCCGGCCGTGAGCGGATCGAGCAACTTCTCACTGACGTCGTTCTTCAGCCCCTTCTTGAAGCGTGAAGCCACAGCCAGCGCCAACGCCGCGCGATCCTTGTGGCTCAAGCCCGGCAGGGGCGCGCGCGCCACAAGATCGAACGCCAGGTCAGCGCGATGATCCGGGTGCAACAGCGCCCCGATATCCACCAGACGGCACGCGGCCGACGACAAGCGTGCATTCAGCGTGAACGGCGCGGCCTCGCTCGCCCACTCCGCCAGCGCCCGGCCGAACTCGGCGGCCTGATCGTCAGCACCAACCCGGTGTTCACCGCTATCTTTGCCGCGCTGTTTCTTGGCGAGGCGCTGACATGGCGCAAGGTCGCCGGATTGCTGCTCGGCGTGGCGGGCGTCGCGATCGGTCTCGCGGCGGCCGGCATCGCGCAACGATTCCAGGTGCCCGTCGCGTATTCGCCCGTGCCCGCTTCGCTCGCGTTCGCGTGCGCCGTGCTCACCGGCCTGCTGTTCGGCTTCCTGCCGGCACGGAAGGCGTCGCGGCTCGATCCCGTCGCGGCGCTCGCCTATGAATAGCTTCCGCCTCCGGCTGCAGGCGGATTCGTCATGCGGCTACGAACCGTATTGCGAGTAATTCGCATTTAGGCTCTAATCCGTTGGCCCGCAAGGGCAAGCGCGCGAATGGTTCGCGCGCGTCACGCGCCGGCAGGGGCGCGAGCAGGGAGCCGGGGACATGCAGATCCGATATCGCCGCACGCCGCTTTTCGTGGCGTTGCTGGCAGCGTGTGCGGCGGCGCACGGCGCCGAGACCGCCGACGAACGCGCGAAGCGCGCGCTGGAGGAAGCCGCGGCGCTCGCCGCGCTCGACGCGACCGAGCTGGACCAGGTCGACGTGAAGGCGACGCCGGTGCCGCGTCCCGCGTCGCCGAAGTACACGACGATCCTGCGCGACACGCCGCAGACGATCATCGCCGTGGACAAGAAGCAGATCGAGCAGCAGAACCTGCTCTCGCTGCGCGACGTGCTCTCCACGCTGCCGGGCATCACGTTCGGCGCGGGCGAGGGCGGCGGCGGCTTCGGCGACAGCATCAACCTGCGCGGCTTCAGCGCGAACACCGACATCTTCGTCGACGGCCTGCGCGACAGCGCGCAGTACAGCCGCACCGACCCGTTCAACCTCGACGCGGTCGAGGCGATCTACGGCGCGAACTCCGTCTACTCCGGCGCCGGATCGATCGGCGGCAGCATCAACCTCGTGACGAAGAAGCCCGAGGCCGTCGACTTCACGCGCGCATCCGCCGGCATCGGCACCGACGGCTACCAACGGCTCACGCTGGACGGCAACCGCGTGGTCGGCGACGACATCGGCCTGCGACTGAACCTCATGGGCCACCGGAACGACGCGCCGGGCCGCGAGGTCGAGCAGTTCGAGCGCTGGGGTATCGCGCCGTCCGTGGCGTTCGGCATCGGCGGCGACACGCGCGTCGACCTCTCGTACGTGCACCAGGAGGACGACAACATCCCGCAGTACGGCGTGCCGTTCTTCAACGGCGAGCCGCTGCCCGGCGTGGACGACGAGCAGTACTTCGGCTATCGCAACATCGACGTCCAGGAAATCGACGTGGACGGCCTCACCGCCGTCGTCGACCACGTCTTCGACGAAAACCTCTCGATCCGCAACATCACGCGCGCATCGCGCGTGGACCAGGTGACGATCGTCGACCCGCCGCAGGGCACGTTCTGCCTCGCCGACGGCACCGATCCCGCGACCGGGCTCGCGTGCGCGAACCCGGGCACCTACGTGCCGAGCGGCCCGCGCGGCAATGTGCGCGATACGACCAACCGCTACATCGGAACGCAGACGGACCTCACGTCGCGCTTCGCGACGGGCAGCGTGGAGCACGCGCTCGTCACGGGCTTCTCGCTCACGAGCGAGAGCTATCGCCTCGACGGCAGCAGCGAGCTGCGCGATGCGAACGGCGCGATCGTGCCGTTCCCGCGCACGAGCATTTTCGATCCGGACGACACCTGGACCGGGCCCGTGAACCGGACGCTGACGAGCAAGCAGGACGGCGAGCTCGACAACCAGGCGATCTACGCGTTCGACACCGCCGAGCTCGGCGAGCACTGGCTCGCGTCCGCGGGCGTGCGCTACGAGCACAACGAAGGCAGCTCGACGAACTACAACGTCAAGCTGTACACGGCGCCGACGTCTGCGAACCCGAACCCCGACAACTCCAACATCGGCTCGATCAACGGCGCGCAGGCGCCCGCGAAGAACGAGGACGACCTGTTCTCGTACCGTGCTGGCGTGGCGTGGAAGCCGGTCGACGAGGCCAGCATCTACGTTTCCTACGCGAACTCGAAGACGCCGTCGAAGACGTCGGTGAACGGTGCGTGCGTGCCCCACCAGCACGACGGGCACGGCGAACTGCAACCTCGATCCCGAAACCGCGGAGAACTGGGAGATCGGCGCGAAGTGGGACGTCAACGACGGCCGCCTGTCGCTGACGGCGTCCGTGTTCCGCAACGACCGCACGAACTTCCGCGTCGCCGACCCGGGCAACCCGAACAACCCGTCCGGGCAGCAAACGCTGGACGGCGAGGCGCGCGTCGAGGGCGTGATGCTCGGCATCGGCGGCCTCATCACGGACGAGTGGTCGGTGTACGCCACGTACTCGCACCTGGACAGCGAGATCCTGCAGGGCGTGTCGGACTTCGTCTCCGGCAACGGCCAGGATTACTCGAAGGGCGATCCGCTGCCGCAGGTGCCCGACGACACGCTGTCGTTCTGGACCACGTACGACGTCAATTCGCGCTGGCAGGTCGGCTACGGCGCCACGTACCAGGGCGAGTTCACGACGAACAACCACACGGCGGTCTTCCAGACGGGCGACCTCACGACGGTCGACGCGTACTGGGTGCATCGCGCGATGGTGGCGTTTCGTGCTACACGCGACATCACGCTCCAGCTCAATCTCACGAACCTGTTCGACGAGGCGTACTACACGCGCGTCCGCAACAACAACGTGGCGACCGCGCCGGGCCGAACGTCGGGCTGGGCCACGCCGGGCGACGCACGCAGCGCGCAGCTCACGGCCACCTGGGCCTTCTGAGATCACGGCGATGCTGCTGCACGTCAAGAACGTCCTCGATGCCGAACGCCTGGCGCGCTTCCATTTCGCGCTCCAGGCGGCGAGCTGGATCGACGGCCGTGCGACGGCCGGCTACCAGTCGGCGAAGGCGAAGCGCAACGGCCAGCTCGCGGAGGACGATCCGATCGCGATCGAGCTCGGCAACATCGTCCTCGACGCGCTCGGGCGGCACCCGACGTTCGTCGCGGGCGCGTTGCCGCGGCGCATCTTCCCGCCGCTGTTCAACCGCTACGGCACCGGCCATGCGTTCGACGCGCACGTCGACAACGCCGTGCGCTATCCGCGCGGGCAGCGCGAGCCCGTGCGCACCGACCTGTCGGCGACGCTGTTCCTCTCCGACCCGGGCGACTACGACGGCGGCGAGCTCGTGATCGAGGACACCTACGGCACGCACAGCGTGAAGTTGCCGGCCGGCGACCTCGTGCTCTACCCGGCGAGCAGCCTGCACCGCGTCACGCCCGTCACGCGCGGCGAGCGCATCGCGTCGTTCTTCTGGGTGCAGAGCCTGGTGCGCGACGACGCAGAGCGCGCGCTGCTGTTCGACCTCGATCTCGCGATCCAGCGCTTGAATCGCGACGCGGCCGAGCATCCCGCGCTCGTCTCGCTCGTCGGCGTGTACCACAACCTGCTGCGCCGCTGGGTGGAGGCGTGAGCGCGTCGTACCTGTGGCGCCGCGTGCTGTTCCGCACGCACTGGATCGCGGGCCTGCTCGCCGGCCTCGTGCTGTCGGCGGTCGGCGTCACCGGCGCCGTGCTCGCGTTCGAGGACGAGATCCTCGTCGCATTGAACCCGCAGCTCGCGATCGTGCCGGAAGGCGAGCCGCGCTCGCCCGACGCGCTGATCGCGGCCGTGCGCGAGCGCCATCCCGATCGCGGCATCGCGGGTTTCGCGTGGCGCGGCGCGACGCGCGCGGCCGACGTGCGCTTCGACGGCGGATTCGATGCAGGCAGTGTCGCAATCGATCCGTATCGCGGGACGCTGCTGCCCGCAGCGCGCGGCGCGGATGCGATCCACGCGATCGAGCAGGTGCACCGCAACCTCGCCGCCGGTCCGGTGGGCAAGCAACTGGTCGGCGCGAGCACCGTGGTGCTCGTGCTCCTCGCGATCACCGGCATCTGGCTGCGCTGGCCGAAGCGCTGGACGTCGCCGCGCGCGTGGCTCGCGCTCGACTGGAGCCTGCGCGGGCGCGCGTTCCTCTGGCACCTGCATTCGGTCGTCGCGACGTGGGTGCTGCCGTTCTACGTCGTCGCCGGCATCACCGAGCTCTACTTCCTGAACTCGCTCACCGGCCTCATCGAGCTCGCGGGTACGATCCTCTACCTCGTCTTCGTCTTCAAGATGTCGAACGAGCTGAAGGGCATCACCCAGAACCAGGGCTACACCGCCTGGCTCGCGCTCATCTGGGTCTACGGTCCGTGCCTCCTCTTCCGTCCGGAGATGGAGCGGGCGAAGCAGGCCCGCGGGATCCAGAAGCCGGCGCGCGGCTTCGTCGGGTACTTCCTGTTCCCGATCTGGGCGATGGCGAGTTCCATGCCGCGCTTTTGAAAATGCGCCGGGTCGCGGTGCTTTTCCACGGCCTTGTCGCCGACATTCTTGACGCTGACGATGAGCTGGCCGCGCGCACGAATGGTGGCGAGGGAGTTGGCCGCCAACACCGACACCGTGACCGAGCACAACAGGATGGCGAACAGTAAGCGCGGTTTCATGAGCGTTGTCCTGCCGCGAGCGCGGCTTTGAAGCGATGTTTAATCAATACGCCATCGCGCGGTGGCAGCACCATGCCAGCGTTGGCGCTGGCCACCTTGATGACCGCGAAATGGGGACCTGCGACGCGTGTGAAGTGGGCGCGAAAGGCCCTCACTTCGGCCAGCGTCGTCAGCGTTGCGCTGTGCGTGATGCCGGCGCCGCGCGCCATGGCGGCGAGGTCGCTCGCGAACGCGGTGTGGGTCAACTG
>CALKUS010000236.1 GCA_937996755.1 uncultured Pseudomonadota bacterium
AGATCGCCCACACGGTTTCACGAAGACCCACTATGTGTTCAAGCCGACCGCGCAACCACCGCTTTCTCAACCTGCCAGTCCGCGCCTGCGCGGCCGCTTAACACGGCGTTAGGCGTCGGAGGTAGACCATGGATGCTCGTGAATTCGCCTCTCGCTGGAAGCGAGAGAAGGACTCCTACTTGGCAAAGTTGCAAGCAGGCGAAGTTCGGGCTGGCCAGCAGTTCCTCGATCTCGGACTTTCCGAGGAGCAACAGTTGCAACTGTGGGGCGCTTTGGACGCAGCACTCACCGATATCCTCTACACCTTGTTGCTCGGCTTGGACGGTTCCGCGCAACTTGGCGGTGTACAGGAAACCTTCCGCATCTATGATGAGGCTGGCAGCCTCATCTCGGACTGCGGCGATCTGGAAGCTGCGGCGTACGAGCAGTTCCATTCCGGAGCCTAACTGATCATTCAAGCCGACGCCTACGGCGCGGCTTAACACGGGTGTCAGCCTGCTCCGGAGGCCTGACACGTTCTCGAAGCTCAGGAAGGCAATCTGGCCGGGCTTGCAAGGACCGGCACAAGCGGCTGGACCGCTTGGCTACCAGAAGCTTGTAGCGCTCGACGCAGAGGACCTTGCAGAGCAAGGCATCGCCGAGGCCTACCGCGGGCTCCGAGCCGTCCTGCGGCCCCGTCGACTTCGGCTTGTTGCCCAACTTCTACGAGCTACAGAAATCGGGCGAGCTGGAGGAGAATGCCGGCCAGGAATTGCGAGCGCGTTGTCAGGGGAGCACACCATGTCCGGCGCAACTCCGATCCGCGATCCGAAGACCGACGCGCTGTTGACGCCCGATAACGCGGTGCTCGCGCTGATCGACTACCAGCCCGAGCAGTACGCTGGGGTGCGCTCGGTCGAGCATGGCGAGCTGCTGGCGCACGTCACGATGCTCGGTCGCATCGCGACGGTGTTCGAGTTGCCGGTGGTGCTGAGCACGGTGTACGTGAAGCACGGCATGTCGGGCACGAACCCGGAGCTGCGCGACGCGCTGCCGGGCGTGCCGGAGATCGATCGCACCAGCATGAACTCCTGGGAGGATCCGGACTTCCGTGCCGCGGTCGAGCAGACCCGGCGTAAGAAGCTGATCATCGCGGGGCTCTGGACCGAAGTGTGCGTCGCGTTCCCGACGCTCGACGCGCTGCGCGCGGGGTACGAAGTGTACGTCGTCGTCGACGCGATCGGCGGCGTCAGCAAGGTGGCGCACGAGTCCGCGATGCAGCGCATGACGCAGGCGGGCGCGGTGCCGATTTCCGTGCTGGGCCTCGCGTGCGAGCTGCAACGCGACTGGGGTCGCCCCGGCGCGGATCGGCTGCGCGGCGTGATGCGGGAATACTTCGGCAAGCTGAAAGCGTTGCGGCACTGATCGCGTGAACGAGCTGCCGCCGCGCGACGAGAAGATCGGCACGGGCTCGGTCGTCGACCTCCTGGTGGCGCCGTACTGGGCGCTCGCGGCGCTGCTCGGTATCGCGCATGGGGAGCCCCGGTTCTCGAACCGACGCGACGCACTCCTCGTCGTCGGCTTCTGGACCACGATCGCGGTCGTGGCGGGGTTGGTCTGGTGGGTTGCGGCCGGCGCTACGTAGCGCCACGAGACTTTCGCCGCGGGATCGGGTATCTGTCAGGCCAGCCTTCGTTCGGGGAATCGTCGACTCATGAACGCTCGCCCGCCCACCGACGCTGCCCGCTTCACTGCGTTGTTGTCGCGTTTCCCGCCCGCGGTGATCGCGCTGGTGAAGGCGACAGTTCCGAAGCTCCGCCGCGCGGTTCCGTATTCGCACCAGGTCGTCTACGAATACGCGAGCTCGGTCGTCGTGTCGTACGGCATGTCCGAGCGCGGCTACGAGGCGATCGTTGCCATGTCGGTCACCGCGAACGGCGTGCAGCTGTACTTCGACAAGACACTGCCCGATCCGAAGGGACTGCTCAGGGGCACCGGCACGAAAGTGCGCAGCCTTATGCTCGCGTCCGCGGCAGACCTCGATCGCCGGGACGTGCAGGCGCTGATCAAGGCTGCGGTCGCGCAGGCTGGCGTCGACGCGCCGCACGCCGGCGCCGTGGCGGTGATCTTCAAGTCGGATGCAAAGACGTCTGCGGCCAGGAAGCCTGCGAAGCAGTCGCCGGCGAAGCCCGCGAAGAAGGCGGCAGCGAAGGCTGCGCAGAAATCGAACGCGAAGCCGGTGAAGAAGGCGGAGGCGAAGAAGGCGGGGGCGAAGCAGGCATGATCCGGGTCCCCGATGGCGGCGAGTTGATGCGCCCGTTCCTGCCGGCGAAGGACTTCGAAACGTCGAAGCGCTTCTACGAAGCGCTCGGTTTCGAGAAGACGCTCGATGGCGAGGTCGCGATCTTCATGGCGGGCTCCGGCGGCTTCATCCTGCAGCGCTATTACCAGAAGGAATGGGCCGAGAATTTCATGATGCAGATCGTCGTCGACGACCTGGACGCGTGGTGGTCGCACCTCCAGTCCCTCGATCTCGCCGCGCGGTTCGACGTGCAGGCACCGAAGGCGCCGGCGATGCAGCCGTGGGGACTGCGCGTCGCGTATGTCGTCGATCCTTCCGGTGTGCTGTGGCATTTTGCGCAGTGCCACCGCGATGGGTAAGTGGCGTTTCTCCGTGAAGGCGCTGTTGCTCGCCGAGCCGTGGATTTCCGACGTGGTGGAGGAGCGAGGATGATGACGCCACAGGGCGCCGCGTTGATGGCGGAATACAACCGCTGGATGAACGAGCGGCTGTACGACGCCGCGGAGACGCTCGGCGAAACCGAGCTCGCCGCGGACAAGGGTGCGTTCTTCGGGTCCATCCTCGGCACGCTGAACCACATCGCTGTCGCGGACAGCATCTGGCTTGGGCGGTTCGCAAGGCACCTGGCCGCGTCGCCTGCGCGCATCGAGACATCGGGGATCGCGCAGCCCGCTTCCTTGCGCGAACCGCTCGCGGCGGATCTCGCGGCCCTGCGACCGTACCGGCGCGCGCTCGACGCGCTCGTCGTGCGCTGGGTCGGTACGCTGACCGATGAGCTGCTGTCGTCGACCGTGTCGTATTCGAGCTTGGCCGGCGCACCCGCGAAGCGGCAGCTCGGCGCATTGCTGCAGCACTTCTTCAACCACCAGACGCACCACCGCGGGCAGGTCACGACGCTTCTGTCGCAGGCGGGTGTCGACATGGGCGCGACCGACCTGGTGCTGCTGATCCCGAGCGCCGACGGCTGACGCACGCCATGAACGAACCCGGGCCCCGCGTCGGCGTCGCCGTGGTCGTCATCCGCGACGGCCTCGTGCTGCTCGGCAAGCGCATGGGCTCGCTTGGTGCGGGCACGTGGGCGCTGCCCGGCGGCCACCTCGAGTTCGGCGAGGACGTCGAAGCGTGCGCGGCGCGCGAAGTGCGCGAGGAGACCGGCCTCGAGATCGCGACGCTCTCGCCTGGCCCGTATTCCAACGACCGCTTCGACGGGAAGCACTACGTGACGCTGTACGTGGTCGGGCATGCGCGCGGCGGCGAAGCGCGCATCCTCGAGCCGAACAAGTGCGCGGAGTGGCGCTGGTGCCGCTGGCGCGAGTTACCAAAGCCACTGTTCCAGCCGCTGGCCACGATCCACGCTTCCGGATACGTGCCCATCGGTGCCGACTGAATGCGATTGCTCCTCGGCGTGCTGCCGCTCGCAGCACTCGGATTCCTCGCCGCCGCGCTCGTGTTCCTGGCCCCGCGCAAGGCCGGCTACAGCCACGTGCGGCACTCGATCAGCGAGCTCGGGGAGACCGGCGCGCCGGACGAGCGCCTGGTCGCGTACGGCGTGTTCCTGCCGATCGGGCTCGTGCTCGCGTTCGTCGCGCTCGAGCTCCGCGAGCATGCGCAGGCGTCGGCGCTCGCTCAGGTCGGTGGCACCGGCCCTCACCACCGGCAGCGAGGTGCCTGCGGTCGGCGGTGGGAGCTCGGACAGCGTCGTCGGAAAGCGGATCATCCTCGCACCCCCTGCAGCACGCGATCGGGTCGCAGCGGCAGCTCGTGCGGCCGCCAGCCGGTGGCATGGAACACCGCGTTGCCATGGCGGCGGCCGGTGCCAAGGTCACCAGCTCGCCGAGCCCCACCGAGCGCCCGCGGATCTTCTCGTAGCCGGTCTCGTCGAAGTGGACGTGGATCTCGCCCAGGTCGCCGATGCCCATGATGCGGTAGTCCTCGAGCCCGGCGCTCAGCAGGTAGCCGCGCTGGGGATCGAGCCGCCGCTCCTCGTACAATGCGTAGCTGATACCCTGGATGATGCCGCCCTGCGCCTGGCTGCGCGCGAGCTCGGGCGAGACGATGCGCCCCACTCCGTAGCCGCCCCACGTGCGCAGCACCTTCAGCCGGCCGAGCCGCGTGTCGACCTCGACCTCCATCACCTGCACCGAGCCCGCGAGCGCACGCTCGATGGCGATGCCGAACGCCGGCGGCATGAAGTAGCCGCCCTCGTCGCGCTTGCGCTTGCCGATCACGCTGATCTTGGGGCTGATGGCGATCAATGTCGGCAGGCCGAACTGGTTGGG
>CALKUS010000237.1 GCA_937996755.1 uncultured Pseudomonadota bacterium
AGCACCTGCGCCAGGTCGAGCTCCGGCTCGGGGTGGAGATCGCGAACCGCGGCAACCTCTTCCGCATCGTCGGCAGCGAGCAGGCCGTCGCGCTCGCCGAGCGCATCCTGCGCGCGCTCTACGACGCGACCGAACGCGAAGCGCTGCACGCGCACCAGGTGAACCTGCTGCTGCAGGAATCGGGCGTCGAGGAGCTCGCGGCCAGCACGGCCGACCGCTCGGCGCACGCAGTCACGATCAAGGTGAAGCGCGGCACCATCCAGGGGCGCGGGCCGAACCAGGTGCGGTATCTCCACGACATCGCGCGCCACGACATCAATTTCGGCGTCGGTCCGGCCGGCACCGGCAAGACCTACCTCGCCGTGGCGAGCGCGGTCGAGGCGCTGAACGAGAACCGCGTGCAGCGACTCGTGCTCGTGCGCCCCGCGGTGGAAGCCGGCGAGAAGCTGGGCTTCCTGCCGGGCGACCTCACGCAGAAGGTCGATCCGTACCTGCGCCCGCTGTACGACGCGCTGTACGAGATGGTCGGCTTCGACAAGGTCGCGAAGCTGATCGAGCGCAACGTCATCGAGATCGCGCCACTCGCATTCATGCGCGGCCGCACGCTCAACGACTCGTTCGTCATCCTCGACGAGGCGCAGAACACCACGGTCGAGCAGATGAAGATGTTCCTCACCCGCCTCGGGTTCGGGTCGATCGCGGTGGTCACCGGCGACATGACGCAGGTCGACCTGCCGCGCCACACGAAGTCCGGGCTGCGCCACGCGATCGAGGTGCTCAAGGACGTCGAGGGGATCAGCTTCACGTTCTTCACCGCGAAGGACGTGGTGCGCCATCCACTCGTGCAGCGCATCGTGCAGGCCTACGAGAAGCACGAGGAAGCAGGGGCTAGGGACTAGGATCTAGGGGCTAGGGCGCACATTCGCGCGATTTCTCGATCACGTTCCGGTGTACTCGCCCTAGCCCCTAGCCCCTAGCCCCTAGCCCCTAGCCCCTAGCCCCTAGCCCCTCGCTCGGCACGACCGGAGTACAGTCCTCCGGATGGCAGCGAAGAAGCCCATCGCGCGCGTCGAAGTCCAGGTCTCCTACGGCCTCCCGAAAAAGGGGCTGCCGAAGGCAGCCGACTTCCTCGCGTGGGCGACGGCGGCAGTCGGCAAGCTGCGCCCGGCCGCCGAGGTTTCGCTGCGCGTCGTCGACGAGGCCGAGGGGCGCGAGCTCAATCGCCAGTACCGGCACAAGGACTACGCGACGAACGTGCTGTCCTTCCCGGCCGACCTGCCGCCGGCGCTCGGCCTTCCGCTGCTCGGCGACGTGATCCTGTGCGCGCCCGTCGTGGCGCGCGAGGCCGCGGCGCAGGGCAAGCCGCTCGCCGACCACTACGCGCACCTGGCCGTGCACGGGGTCCTGCACCTGCTCGGCTACGACCACGAAACCATCTCGGACGCGCGGACGATGGAGGGGCTGGAAGTGCAAATCCTTGAATCGATGGGCATTTCGGACCCCTACGCGGAGCGGTGAGACTCGACCGGCGACCCCATTTGCTAGACTTCGCGGCCCCGCCCGGCCACCGGGCGCCTGCTGCACACCGATGAGCGAAGATTCGAGTACCGCCGGTTCCGCGCCCCGATCCTGGTTCGATCGCCTGAGCCAGGCGTTTTCGGGCGAGCCGCGGAACCGCGAAGAGCTGCTCGCCGAGCTGCGCGCGGCCCAGGCCAACGGCCTGATGAGCTTCGACACGCTGGCGATGATCGAGGGCGCCTTCGGCGTCACCGAGCGCCAGGTCAGCGACGTGATGATCCCGCGCGCGCAGATGGTCACGGTGCCCAGCAGCGCCGACCTCGCCGCCACGATGAAGATCGTCACCGAGTCCGGCCACTCGCGCTTCCCCGTCACGGGCGAGGACCGCGACGAGGTGGTCGGCATCCTGCTCGCGAAGGACCTGCTGAAGTGCTTCGCCGAGGGCGCTCCGCCCTGCGACATGCGCGCGCTGGTCCGTAAGGCCGTGCTCATCCCGGAGACGAAGCGGCTCAACGTCCTGCTGAAGGAGTTCCGCTCGGGCCGCAACCACATGGCCATCGTCGTCGACGAATACGGCGGCGTGAGCGGCCTCGTGACGATCGAGGACGTGCTCGAGGAAATCGTCGGCGACATCGACGACGAGCACGACGAGGTCGAGACCACGAGCTTCGTGCTCGCGCAACCCGACGGTCGTTTCCTGGTGAGCGCGCTCACGCCGATCGGCGAGTTCAACGAGCGCTTCGGCTCCACGTTCGCCGACGACGAGTTCGACACCATCGGCGGCGTCGTCACGGCCGCGCTCGGCCACCTGCCGCAGGTCGGCGAGGAGCTCGAGCTCGGCGGCCTGCCGTTCCGCGTGACGAAGGCCGACAATCGCCGCGTCCACCAGTTCGCGGTGCGGGTGCAGAATGCGGCGTGACGCGCGCCTGCGCGTCGCGTTCCTGCTGATTTCGCTGCTGTTCGCCGATTTCGCGTCGGCGCAGCAAGCGACGTGGACGCCGGGCCAGCCCGGCGAGTCGCTCGAGATCGCGCTCGTCACGGTCGGCCCGGGCCAGGTCTACTGGGAGCGCTTCGGCCACGACGCGATCCTCGTGCGCGACGCCGCGACCGGCGAGGAGACGCTGTACAACTACGGCATCTTCGACTTCACCGAGAGCAACTTCTTCCTGAACTTCATCCGCGGGCAGATGCGCTACCGCATCGTCGGCGCGCCGGCGCGCGAGGACCTCGCGCAGTACCTGCCCGAGAAGCGCTGGATCGACGTGCAGGCGCTGAACCTGTCGCCGCCGCAGCGCGTCGCGCTGCGCGACTTCCTCGAATGGAACGCGCGGCCGGAGAACGCGTTCTACCACTACGACTATTTCGTCGAGAACTGCGCGACGAAGGTGCGCGACGCGCTGGACGACGCGCTCGGCGGCGCGCTGAAGCGCGCGACGGTCTCGCGTTCTCGCGGCTACACGTTCCGCATGCACGCGCTGCGGCTCACCGCCGCCGACTTCTGGCTCGCGACGGGCATCCACGCGGGCCTCGGCCCGTACGCCGACCGCGGCGTGTCGCTGTGGGAGGAGATGTTCGTGCCCATGGAGCTCGCGCGGCACGTGCGCGACGTGCGCGTGAAGGACGACGCCGGCAACGACGTGCCGCTCGTCGCATCCGAACGCCGCATCGCCGAAGCCGGCTTCCCCGATCCTTCCGACGTGCCGCCGCGCTGGCTCGCGGGTTACGCGATCGCGGGCGTCGCGATCGCGCTGTTGCTGCTGCTCGCGGCACGCGGACGCTCGGCCGTCGCGCGGTTCGCGTTCGCCTCGGGCGCAGCCGCCATCTGGCTCGTCGCCGGCCTCGGCGGCCTCGTGCTGCTCGGGCTCTGGCTGTTGACCACGCACCAGTCGGCGTGGGCGAACGAGAACCTGCTGTTGTTCTCGCCACTCGCGCTGCTCCTGTTGCCTGCCGCGTTCCGCTCGCGCCCGGGTCGGGTGTCCGTGGCGATCGCGACGATGGTCGCCGCGCTCGCCGGCGTCGCGCTGCTGGTGAAAGTGCTGCCGTCGTTCCGGCAGGCGAATTTCGAGTGGATCGCGTTCTGGCTGCCCGTGCACGCAGCGCTCGCGTACGCGCTCGCACGTCGCCGCGGCGGAACCTGAAGTGGCGCGCTTCATCGCGCTCGCCGTCACGATCGCGCTGCACGTCGGCGTGCTGCTGCTGATCACGGGACACTGGCAGCCGTTTCCGCCGCGCGAGTCGCGGCGTACGGAACCGCCGGCAAAGGCCGCGACGCGTGCTCCGACCGCACCGCGAGTAGCGTCCGTCGCTGCCGGGCTCGACTGGACGCGGCAGCCGTCCGCGCAGGCCGCGCCGGGAACGCCGGTCGCCGCGCAACGCATCGTGCTCGACCTCGAGCAGGCGCGCGAACAAGGCCGCGCGCTCGCGCTGCGTCACCGGGCGTCGATCCGGCGCCTGCAGCAGCGCCAGTACGGCGACGCGATCGCGGCGCTCCTCGATGCGCCGCCCGCACAGGCCTGGGACGCGCTGGAGCAACTCGTCCGCGAGGGCGACCCCGTCGCCGCCCAGGCGCTCGCCGAGCTCGCCGCGGGCTGCACCGAGCGGGACAACCGCGCGCGCTACGACCGCCTGGCCGACGAGGCCGTGCAGGGGCTCGATCCGGCCGCTGCCGCGTTCATCCGCGCCGCACTGGCGCAGGAGGCCGAACTGGTCGACGAACGTGCCGCGCGGTGCCGCGCGGCCGGTTACGGCCCGGCGCGCCTCGAGCCGCTGCTGCGCGCTCGCGGCGTGACGCCCGGCGAGATTCCGGTTGCGCAGCTCATGGATGCGTACGACGCCGAAAGCGGACCGACTTACCCCGGTCCGTTCGGCGAGCTGCTCGAACGATTCGTGCACGCCGAGCCGATCGGCGAAGCGGACTGGATCACGCTGCTCGCGGCCGCGGACGAGCATCCCGCCGTGGCCTACGCGCTCGGCTACTGCCTGCAGCGTGGTTGCGCCGGCATGCCGGAGCTGCCCGACGCGGAGCGCCAGCGCCTGCGTCGCGTCGCCGCCGCGGCCGGCAACATCTGGTCGGCGCGCGCGCTGGCCGAGGACCACGCGAACAGCGGCGACCTCGCATCGGCCTACGGCTGGCTGCTGTTCGCGCGCTGGGCCGATGCGAGCGGCTGCAATCCCGTCGCGACGACGCTGGACCTCGCGCAGACGCTGCGCGGCATCGATTCGCTCGAAGCCGTGCTCACGCCGGGCCAGCGCAACGCGGGCGAGGCGCTCGGCGCCGCCCTGGTGGCGGGCAACGAATCCAACGCGCGCGCCGTCTGGGCCTGTCCTCGCTGAGGCTTCCCGCCGTCACGTTCGAGGCGCATCATCCGCGCCATGAACCTCGAAGCCGAAACGAGCACCGCAGCGGCCGTCGCCGGCGCTGCAATGCCCATGGTGGTCAATTGCGTCGCGTACGACGACACCGGCAAGCGCTTGCCGCCGATCACCATCGACGAGATCAGCGACGTGCTCGCGCGGCCGGACACGTTCGTCTGGGTCGGGCTGCACGAGCCCACGGAGGCGATGCTCGACAAGCTGCAGGAGGAGTTCGCGCTGCACGACCTCGCGGTCGAGGACGCGCACCACGCGCACCAGCGCCCGAAGATCGAGTCGTACGGCGACTCGCTGTTCATCGTGCTGCACACCGCGCAGGAAGTGAACTGCAAGATCGAGTTCGGCGAGACGCACATCTTCCTCGGCCCGCGTTATCTCCTGACGGTGCGACACGGCGCCTCGCTGTCGTATGCCGTGCCGCGCGCGCGTTGCGAGCGCGAACCGGAGCTGCTCGCGCAGGGACCGAGTTACGCGCTGTACGCCGTGCTCGACTTCGTCGTCGACAACTTCCAGCCGATCGTGCGCGCGTTCCAGGCCGAGCTGTCGGCCCTGGAGTCCGCGATCTTCGAGAACGAATACAAGCGCGACACGATCGAGCGCCTGTACGAGCTGAAGAAGGAGCTCGTCACGCTGCGCCTCGCCATCGCGCCGATGCAGGACATCCTCAACCAGCTGATCCGCTTCCACCAGACGCTGATCCGCGAAGGCGTACGCCTGTACTTCCGCGACGTGTTCGACCACGCGATCCGCGTGAAGGAAGCGTCCGACACCATGAGCGAAATGGTGACGGCCGCGATGAGCGTGAACCTCGCGATGGTGTCCGTGGGCCAGAACGAGGTGGTGAAGAAGCTCGCCGGCTGGGCGGCGCTGCTCGCGGCGCCGACGCTCATCACGAGCTGGTACGGCATGAACTTCAAGAACATGCCGGAGCTCGGCGGCAAGTACAGCTACGGCGTGCTGATCCTCGTCGTCGCCGTCGTGTGCGTGGGGCTGTACCGCGTACTGAAGAAAGCCAAGTGGTTGTGATCGCGCGATAGCGGATTCACCCGCCCCACCCCTGCCGTCATCCCGGCGCACGCCGGGATCCAGTGCCTCATGCCCTGTCGCAAGGCGTGGAGGACGGCACTTCTGCCCGCCCACCACGCTGGATCCCGGCTTGCGCCGGGATGACGACCAGGACTATTTCGCGTCGGCGGTGAAGTGCTTCGCGAGCCAGGCATTCACCGTGTCGTGCCACAGGATCGAATTCGCCGGCTTCAGGATCCAGTGGTTCTCGTCCGGGAAGTACAGGAACCGGCTCTCGATCCCGCGACGCTGCAGCGCCGTGAACGCCGCGATGCCCTGCTCCACCGGGATGCGATAGTCGAGCTGGCCGTGCACGATGAGCATCGGAACCTTCCACTGCGCGACCTTCGTCACCGGGTTGTCGCGCTCGTAGTTCTCCGGGTTCTCGTACGGCGTGCCCTTGCGCTCCCACTCGTCGAACCAGAGCTCTTCCGTGCCGTACGCCATCATGCGCGCGTCGAACACACCGGAGTGACTGACGAGGCACTTGAACGGCTCGGGCCAGTTGCCGGCGATCCAGTTCGTCATGAAGCCGCCGTAGGAACCGCCGAGCGCGCAGACGTTGCCGCCGTCGAGGAACCGGTACTTGTCGAGCGCGAACGCGAGGCCCTTCTGCAGGTCCTCGAGCGGCTTGCCGCCCCAGTCGCCCGAGATGGAATCGGTGAACGCCTGGCCGTAGCCGGTCGAGCCGTGGAAATCGATCATCACGGACGCCCAGCCCTGGCCCGAATACGTCTGCGGGTTCCAGCGGTAGTGGAACTGGTTGCCGAAGCTGCCCTGCGGGCCGCCGTGGATCAGGAACGCGACGGGATACTTCGCGCCTTCCTTGAAGTCGGCCGGCTTCACGACGTAGCCGTGCACGGTCTCGCCGTTCCAGCCCGGGAACGAAAACTGCTCGTAGTCGCCGACGCGGATGTCTGCCATGCGCGCCGCGTTGAACGCCGTGAGCACGGTCGCGTCGCCGCCGGCGGCCGGGATGCGGAACAGCTGCGCGGGCGACTTGATGTCGTCGCGCGCGAACACGATCGCGTTCGCGGAACGGTCGAACGCGTTGATCGTGCCGTCGCCCGCGAGCTTCGTCGCCTTGCCGCTCGCGATGTCGATCGCGAACAACGCGTGCGTGCCGGTGTCCTCGGAAAGCGTCAGCAGCGACTTGCCATCGGCGGAAAGCACGGTGTTGTCGGCGCTACGGTCCCACGACGGCGCGACTTCGCGCGTCGTGCCCGCGGCGACGTCCATCGCCATCAGCGCGAAACGATCGGCCTCGAAGCCGGGGCGCTTCATCGCGCGGTAATACAGCGTCTTGCCGTCGGCGGAAAACGCGGGACCGGCGTCCCACGCCTCGTTCGCGTCGGTGAGGTTGCGCGGCGCGTCGTTGCCGGTCGTCGCGACGTGGAAGAGATCGAAATTCGTCGACCACGGCTCCGTACGGCCCGCGATGCGCGCCGCGAACACGAGCGATTGCGAGTCGGGCGCGAACGCGTACTCGGTGTCGTCGCCGAACGGCTTCGACGGAACGTCGTTCCAGTACTTCCATGCCGGGCCCCGCGGCGAGCACCCGGCGTGGGACTCGTTGCTGTTTGATTACAGCAAGTG
>CALKUS010000238.1 GCA_937996755.1 uncultured Pseudomonadota bacterium
GGTCGTCGGCGTCGAGCGCCGCTTCGACGCGCGGCAGCAGCGACGCGCCGATGCGCGCGCGGCCGGCCTTCGCGCGCGCATTGTCGGGCTCCTTCGCGAGCACGGCGTCGTAGGAGGCGAGCGCGTTGTCGTTCGGCGGTGCCGTGAGCCTGCCCTGGCGCAGCTGCGTGTCGCCCTGCGCGAGCAGCGCGTCGATCGCCTTCGTGCCCGCGGCGCGCGCGTCGGCGACGGCCGCGCGCAGCTCCGGCACGGACGCGTGGTTCGGGCGCAGCTTCTCGATCTCGTTGATCGCGGCGTCGGCCTCGTCGATGCGACCGGCCGCCGCCGCTTCGCGCGCGCGCGCGCCGAGCGTCGTCACGATGTCCTCGAGCCCCCTCAGCGCGATGCCGCTTTCGGGATCGGCCGCGAGCATGCGCACGAACAGCGCGCCGGCACTGTCGTCGCTGCCGACGAGCTTGCCGGCTTTCTGCGCCGCGATCGCCTGCTCGTACAGCGTGTTGATCTCGACCGATTTCGATTCGCGCGTCCTGATGTCGGCGTCGAGCGCGTCGAGCTCGGCTCCGCCCTGCAGCACCTCGCGCGCCTGCGCGGCCAGGTTGCGCGCGCGCACCGGATCGTCCGCATCGAGCGCCGCGCGCGATTGCGCGATCAGCTTCTCGCCGACCGCGCGCAGCCCGGCAACCGCCTGGTTGTTGTCGGCGTCCAGCTTCAGCACCGCGGCGTACAGCTCGCGCGCGGAAATGCCGTTCGTGCCGGTAAGCTGGCCGTCGGCGAGCGCCTTGTCGGCCTGCACGAGCATCGTGTTGAGCTCCGTGCTCGGGATCAGCCGGCGCAGGTCGTCCTGGCGCCACCACGCGAGGCCGGCGAGCACGCCGAGCACGAGCACCGCGATGAGCGCCTTGCGGCCACCGCCGCGGGACTCGTCCTGGCGCGAGCGCGCGCGACGCCGCGGACCGTCGTCATCGAGCTCGCCGATGTCGCCGAGGCGCGGCTCGGCACGCACGACGCGTTCGGCATTCGCCGTCGGCCCGATCGACGGCATCGCGCGCGTGGCCGGTTGCGGCGTCGCCTGCGACGGCGGCGGCGTGCGCGCGAGCGCGGGCACGGTGGCGAGGATCGCGTCGCGCTCGTCGTCCGTGGGCGTCATCAGCGAGGGCAACTCGCCGCGCGCGATCGCGAGCTCGTACTCCCGGATCGCGCCCGCCATCTCGTCGCCGCTCTGGTAGCGGTCGTCCGGTCGCTTCGCGAGCATGACCTCGAGCATCGGCTGCAGCGCCGACAACGCGTCGGGCAACGGCGGCACGGGCTCGGTGATGTGCATGATGCCGACCGCGAGCGAATCCTCGGCCGTGAACGGCACGCGGCCGACCAGCAATTCGTAGAGCACGACGCCGAGGCTGTAGAGGTCGGCGCGACCGTCGACCACCTTGCCACGCGCCTGCTCGGGGCTCATGTAGTGCGGCGTCCCGATCACGGCGCCCGTGCGCGTCATCCGCGTCGCGGAATCCGAAGCGCGCGCGATACCGAAGTCGGTGAGCGCGCTCGAGCCGTCGTCGCGCAGCAGCACGTTGTCGGGCTTCACGTCGCGATGGATGAAGCCCTTGGCGTGCGCATAGCCGAGCGCCGTCGCGATCTCGCGCGTCACGCGCAGCGCGAACGCGACGTCGCGCGGCCGGCCGTCCTTGTGCAGGATCGCGCCGCCCGTGAGGTATTCCATCGCGATGTAGTGCAGGTCGCCGACCTTGCCCACGTCGTGCACGCCGACGACGTGGCGATGGCGCAGCTTCGCCGCGATGCGCGCTTCGCGCAGGAAACGCTCGCCGAAATTCGGGTCGGCCAGCAGCGCGGGCGACATGATCTTCAGCGCGACCTCGCGGTCGACCGATTCCTGGATCGCGAGGTGCACGCTCGCCATGCCGCCTCGGCCGAGCGGACGCACGATGCGGTAGCCGGGGATCTCGATCACGAATGGGGCGCGGCAGGTGGGAGCGTGGTCAGGATAACACGGTGAATCAGCAACTTAGGGTCTGAGTCTGAGTCTGGGTCTGAGTGCGCGCGGCCGGAGCACGGCGCGAACCCGCACCGCACGACGCTCGAGGTGGCGAGTACCCGCGATGCGGCGCACTCAGACTCAGACTCAGACTCAGACCCGGGACTCGGCGAAGGGTCCGCCATGCGAACCCGTTCAGGCCCCCGCCTCCCGCCGTGCCTCGAGCACATTCGGCAGCGCCTGGATCTTCGCCAGCAGGCCGGAGAGCTGCTCGAAGTCGCCCACGCGCAGCACGAAGCTCATCATCGCGAACCCGCTGGCCGGGTCCATGCGCGTGCTGGCCGCCACCACGTGCGCGTTCGCGTTCGTGATCACGCCGGACACGTCCTTCAACAGTCCCTTGCGGTCGTAGGCGCGCACGGCGACGTTCACCTCGTAGCTGTGCGAGTCGCGCGTGCCCCAGCTGACCGGCAGCGCGCGCGCGGGCTCCTTCGCGACGAGCGCGGCCAGGCTGCGGCAGTTCGCGCGGTGCACGCTGACGCCGCGGCCGCGCGTCAGCCAGCCGAGGATGGCGTCGCCCGGCAGCGGCTGGCAGCAGCGCGCGAGCACGGTGAGCAGGTTGCCGACGCCGTCGATGACGACGTCGTCGCGGCCGGTGCGGCGCGGCCGCACCGTGTCGGTGCTCTGGACCGGTTTCGGCGGCGGCGGCGCCGCGAGCTCGTGCAGCGCGCGCGCCACCTGGCTCGGACCGATCTCGCCGACGCCCACCTCGACGTACAGCTCGTCGAGCGTCTTGAGGTCGAAGCGCGGCGGCAGCGCCTCGAGCTGCGCGGCGGGCAGCGCAACGCGC
This sequence comes from uncultured Pseudomonadota bacterium, assembly GCA_937996755.1. Lineage (GTDB taxonomy): Bacteria > Pseudomonadota > Gammaproteobacteria > Xanthomonadales > Ahniellaceae > CALKUS01. The sequence goes on from CALKUS010000238.1 coordinate 2,841, forward strand.
TTGAGCTCGCGCTCGATGATTTCGCGGCCGGCCTCGAGGTTGTGCGCGTGCTCGGCCTTGCGGAACCACGCGCGCACCTTCTCCTTCGCGCGGCCCGTGGTGAGGTAGCCGTGGCCGGACGTGATCCAGTCGCGGCGCGGCTCGGCCAGCTTGCCGGTGAGGATCTCGACGGTGTCGCCCGAATTCGGATGGTGCTGCAGGTTCACGATGCGGCCGTTCACCTTCGCGCCGCGGCACTTGTGGCCCACTTCCGTGTGCACGTGGTACGCGAAGTCGAGCACGGTGGCGCCGCGCGGCAGGTCCAGCACCTTGCCCTGCGGCGTGAGCAGGTACACGCGATCGTCGAGGATCTCGGTGGGCGCGCCGGCCATGAACGCGGCGTCGTCCTCGCTGTCGCCGCGCGTGTCTAGCAGCTGGCGCATCGCAGCGACCTTCCGCTCGAACGCGGCGTCGCCCGAGCCGCCTTCCTTGTAGCGCCAGTGCGCGGCGACGCCGAGCTCGGCGTGCGCATGCATCTCGTGCGTGCGGATCTGCACTTCGAGCGTCTTGCCCTCGGGGCCGACGACGGCGGTATGCAGCGAGCGGTAGTCGTTGCCCTTCGGCCGCGCGATGTAGTCGTCGAACTCGCCGGGCACGTGCGGCCACAGCGTGTGCACGACGCCGAGCGCCGCGTAGCAGTTCGGCACGTCGTCGACGAGCACGCGCAGCGCGCGGATGTCGTAGAGGTGCTCGAACTCGGCGTCCTTGCGCTGCATCTTCTTCCAGATGCTGAAGATGTGCTTCGGCCGCCCCGCCACTTCCGCCTTCACGCCGGCGGCCGCGAGCGCCTCGCGCAGCAGCTGCTTCGCGTTCGCGATCCAGCGCTCGCGGTCGTCGCGGCGCTCGTCCAGCAGCTTCGCGATGCGCCGGTACACCTCCGGCTGCAGGTGGCGGAATGCCAGGTCCTCCATTTCCCACTTGAGCTGCCAGATGCCCAGGCGATTCGCGAGCGGCGCGTGGATGTCGGCGGTGAGCTCGGCCAGCGCGCGCCGCTCGGGCTCGGCGAGCGTGGCGCCGGCATTGCGCAGGCGCACCAACTGGCGCGCGAGCAGGATGAACACCACGCGCAGGTCGCCGATGATCGCGAGCAGCAGCCGCCGCAGCCCTTCGGCACCACCCGGCGTACCGCGCGCGCGATGCAGCGCCCAGACCTTCTGCGCCTCGCGCTCGCCCTCGACGAGCGCGGCGATCGCGGCCGGGATGGCGGCGCCGGACGGCAGTACCTGCGCGATGGCCGCCGCGAGCGTGTCCTCGTCGACGGCCAGGCTGGCGAGCACGTCCAGCGTGGCGATCAGCTCCGGGTCGTTGCCCGCCACGCCGGCCTCGCGGCAGACGGCCGCGAGCGCACCGCCCGCCGCCGGCGCAGGGCGGCGCGCGAGCCAGTCGGCCAGCGTCGCGGGGTCGGCTGAAGGTTTCACGACGGCGATTCTAGCGGGGCGCGATGGAGCGGCTTTCGGGGCCCGCTCGCGTACAATGCGCCCCTGTTTCCCGCTCGAGGTTCGTCCATGCTGCGCTCCGCTCTCCTGTTCGCGTCCCTGCTGCTCGCCGCCACGACGGCCGGCGCAGCCGAGTTCTCTTCGCTGGAAGAGCGCATGTCGGAGCAGGAGTTCCGCGCGGCCGGCCTCGACCGCCTCTCGGCCGAGGAGCTCGCGGCGCTGAACGCGTGGCTGCGCACGAAGGGCGTGTCGGCCGGTGCGGCAGCGACGAGCGACCGCACGGGCTTCAAGTCCAGCGGTGGCCTGCTCGGCGACAACAGCGGCCAGTCCGCCATCCAGGGCGTGCGCATCAAGGGCGAATTCCGCGGCTGGGAACCGGGCGACGTCATCGTGCTGAACAACGGCCAGGCCTGGCGCGTCGACGAGGACTCCGGCTTCAGCGTGCCGGCGATCCAGGACCCGATCGTGACGATCGAGCCGGCGATGCTCGGCTCGTGGCTGCTGAACGTCGAGGGCTACAACCGCAAGGCGCGCGTGACGCGAGTGCGTTGACGCCCCACTGCCGTCATTCCCGCGCAGGCGGGAATCCCGCCTCGCCCTTCCGTCATTCCCGCGCAGGCGGGAATCCCACCTCGCCCTTCCGTCATTCCCGCGCAGGCGGGAATCCATCTTGATCTGGCTTCGGGACTGCGGAAGAGCGCAGCAGATCAGGATCAAAGACCTTTGAAGCGTTGGTCGTTTCTCTCAAGCACTTTCGCGGCTATCGCCGCG
>CALKUS010000239.1 GCA_937996755.1 uncultured Pseudomonadota bacterium
CGGGAATCGGGAATCGGGAATCGGGAATCGGGAATCGGGAATCGGGAATCGGGAATCGGGAAGCCGGCATCGGATCGCGTCGGCCCCGCTCTTCCCATTTCCGATTTCCGATTTCCCATTTCCGCACTTTCACGCCGCGCGCCTCAGTGCGTCGACGAGCGACTCCAGGCTCGCCGCCTTCGGCTTCACCAGCCAGAACTTGCCGCTGAAGTCGCGGAACTCCTCGATCACGTGCGCGCCCCACGCGCTGCCGGTCTCGGCGAAGTGGCGCGCGACCAGGCCGCGGAGGTGCTGCAGGTGGTGCTCCATGCCCTCGGGCGAGATGCGCACGATGTCGATGAGCTCGTGGTTGTAGCGGTCGACGAAACCGCGATCGAGGTCCAGCACGTACGCGAGGCCGCCCGTGAACCCGGCGCCGAAGTTGATGCCCGTGCTGCCGAGCACGACCACCACGCCGCCCGTCATGTACTCGCAGCAATGGTCGCCCGCGCCTTCGACGACGGCCGTCGCGCCGGAGTTGCGCACGGCGAAGCGCTCGCCCGCGCGGCCTGCGGCGTACAGCTCGCCGCCCGTCGCGCCGTACAGGCACGTGTTGCCCATGATCGGCGTGTCGCGCGCCACCCAGCGCGCGTCTTCCGGCGGGCGCAGCACGATGCGGCCGCCGGCCATGCCCTTGCCGACGTAGTCGTTCGCGTCGCCTTCGAGGTGGAGATGGAGACCGCCGGCGTTCCATGCGCCGAGGCTCTGGCCGGCGTGGCCGCGCAGGCGCACCGTGACCGGCTGTTCGCGCATGCCCTGGTCGCCGTGCGCACGCGCGATGTGGCCGGAGACGCGCGCGCCGATCGCGCGGTCGCCGTTGCCGATCGCGTACGCGAACTCGCCGCCGCTGCGTGCGTCGATCGCGTCGCGCATGTCGGCCAGCATGCGCGTCGCGAGCGTACCGGGATCGCGCGGCGCGTTGCGCACGCCAGCGGATGCGCGCGGCGCGTCGCCGTGCGCTGCCAGCAGCGGCGCGAGGTCGAGCGTCGCGTGGCGCTCGTTGCGCGTTGCGCGCGGCTCCAGCAGCCCGGTTTCGCCGATCACCTCCTCGAGCGAACGCGCGCCGAGCGCCGCGAGCAGCTCGCGCACTTCCTCGGCGACGAAGCGGAAATAGGCGACGACGCGCTCGGGCAGCCCGTGGAAATGCGCCGTGCGCAACCGTGCGTCCTGCGTCGCGATGCCGGTGGCGCAGTTGTTGAGGTGGCACACGCGCAGGTACTTGCAGCCGAGCGCCACCATCGGCGCGGTGCCGAAGCCGAAGCTGTCGGCGCCGAGGATCGCCGCCTTCAGCACGTCCAGCCCGGTCTTCAACCCGCCGTCGGCCTGCACGCGCACGCGCTCGCGCAGTCCATTCGCGCGCAGTGCCTGCTGCGTTTCCGCGATGCCGAGCTCCCACGGCCCGCCCGCATGGCGGATCGAGGAAACCGGCGACGCGCCCGTGCCGCCGTCGTAGCCGGAGATCGTGATGAAGTCGGCGTACGCCTTCACGACGCCGGCCGCGATCGTGCCGACGCCCGCGTGCGCGACCAGCTTCACCGACACGAGCGCGTCGGGGTTCACTTCCTTCAGGTCGTAGACCAGCTCGGCGAGGTCCTCGATCGAGTAGATGTCGTGGTGCGGCGGCGGCGAGATCAGCCCGATGCCGGGCCGCGCGTAGCGCAGCCGCGCGATCAGCTCGTCCACCTTGCCGCCCGGCAGCTGCCCGCCTTCGCCGGGCTTCGCGCCCTGCGCGATCTTGATCTGCAGCACCTCGGCGCTCACGAGGTAGGACGGCGTCACGCCGAAGCGTCCCGAGGCGACCTGCTTGATCTTCGATGCGCGCGCCGTGCCGTAGCGCGCGGGATCCTCGCCGCCCTCGCCGGAGTTCGAGCGCGCGCCGATCGAGTTCATCGCGATCGCGAGCGCCTCGTGCGCCTCGGGCGACAGCGCACCGAGGCTCATGCCGGCGCAATCGAAGCGACGCATGATCGCCTCGGCCGGCTCGACCTCGTCGAGCGGGACCGGTTCGCGATCGCGGCGCAACGCGAGCAGGTCGCGCAACGTCGCGGGCTCGCGCCCGTTCACGAACGCCGCGTAGCGGTCGTAGTCGGCGCGATCGCCGCTGCGCACCGCGCGCTGCAGCGACGCGACCACGTCGGGATTGAAGCAGTGGTATTCGCCGCCGTGCACCCAACGCAATAGTCCACCGGGCTCGAGCGGCTGGTTCGCGTCGCGTGCGCGCGCGGCGTGCGCCGCGGCGTCGGCCTGCAATGCGTCGAAGCCGATGCCGCCGATGCGGCTCGGCGTGCCGGCGAAGCAGAGGTCGATCACGTCGGGCGCGAGCCCGATCGCCTCGAACAGCTGCGCGCCGCGATAGCTGCCGATCGTGCTGATGCCCATCTTCGAGACGATCTTCAGCAGCCCCTTCTTGATGCCGCGCCGGTAGCTGCGCCCGAGCTCGGCGCGCTCGCTGCCATGCTTGCCGGTGAGCGCCCCCGTGCGCCCGAGGTCGAACAGCGTCTGGTACGCGAGGTACGGATAAACGGCCGTCGCGCCGTAGCCGATGAGGCACGCGACGTGGTGCGCGTCGCGCGCCGTGCCCGTTTCCACGATGAGGTTGCAGTCGCAACGCAGGCCGAGCTCGACGAGATGCTGGTGCACGGCGCCGGTCGCGAGCAGCGCGTGCACGGGCAGCTTCTCGCCTTCGGGCCAGCGATCGGAGAGCAGCAGGATGACGGCGCCGCCGCGCACGGCGGCCTCGGCCTCCGCGCGGATGCGGCGCAGCGCGTCGGCCAGGCCTTCGTCCGGCGCATGCCACAGGTGGATCACGGCATGCGCGTGCGCGAAGCCCGGCAATGCGAGCAACTGGCGCAGCTTGCGCTGCGAGAGCACGGGCGAGTTCAGCATGAGCGCGCGCGCGTTCGCGGGCGAGAGCTCGAAGACGTTGCCCTCGCGGCCGATCGGCGTCGCGAGCGACATCACGCAGCCTTCGCGCAGCGGGTCGATCGGCGGGTTCGTCACCTGCGCGAACGCCTGGCGGAAGTGGTCGTACAGCGGCCGCACGCGCGCCGACAGCACGGCGAGCGGCGTGTCGTCGCCCATGGACGCCGTCGCTTCCTGCTCGGTCTCCGCGAGCGACGTGAGCAGGTGGTCGCGCTCCTCGCGTGTGAGGCCGAACAGCTTCTGGAAGCGCGCGAGCGTTTGCGGATCGAACGGCTCGGCCGCGAGCGACGGATCGATGAGGTCGGCGACGAGGTAGGAAAGCCCCTGCCTGAGCCAGCGCTTGAACGGCGCGCGCGCGCGGTTGATCGCGTCGATCGCCGCAGAATCGAGCAGCTCGCCGGCGTGCAGGTCGACCGCCATCATCTCGCCGGGGCCTAGCTTGCCCTTCGCGACGACGTCCGCCGTCGCGAAGTCCCACACGCCCGTCTCCGAGGCGACGGCGAACACGCGATCGCGCGACAGCGTCCAGCGCGCCGGTCGCAGGCCGTTGCGGTCGAGCGTGCACGCCGCGTAGCGGCCTTCGCACATCACGAGGCCCGCCGGGCCGTCCCACGGGTCGACGTTCAGCGAGTGGTATTCGTAGAACGCGGCGAGGTCGGGGTCGCTGGCCTCGATCGCGGTGGTTGCCGGCGGCACGAGGATACGCATCGCCTGCAGCAGGTCCATGCCGCCCGCGAGCAGCAGCTCGAGCATGTTGTCGAGGCTCTGCGAATCCGAGCCGTGCAGCGAGACCGCAGGCTTCAGCTCGCGCAGGTCGATGACCGGCGTGCGCCACTTCGCGGTGCGCGCGAGCGCCCAGCGGCGGTTGCCCTCGATCGTGTTGATCTCGCCGTTGTGCGCGAGGACGCGGAACGGCTGCGCGAGCGACCAGCGCGGCGCCGTGTTCGTCGAGAAGCGCTGGTGGAACACGGCGACGCTCGATGCGAAATCGTCGCGCGCGAGGTCGGGATAGAACTGCGCGAGCGCCGTGGGCAACACCATCGCCTTGTAGCCGAGCGTCGCGGCCGACAGCGTGACGACGAAGAAGTCGGGCAGGTCGGCGAGCCGCTGCTCGGCGCGGCGGCGCGCGAGGAACAACGCGCGCTTGAACGACGCCTGGTCCATGCCGGCGTCCGGCGCCACGAACACCTGCTCGATGCGCGGCAGCGAGCGCTTCGCGCCGTCGCCGCACGCGTTCGCGTCGACCGGCACCACGCGCCAGCCCGCGACGCGCACGGCGATCCGCTCGAGCTCTTCGGCCAGCACGCCGCGCGCGCGCGCGGCCGCGCGCTCGTGGCGCGGCAGGAAGATCGTGCCGGCCGTGAACTCGTGCCCGACGGGAATGCCCGCTTCGGCCGCGACCGCGCGCAGGAAGGCATCGGGCCGGCGGACCAGCAGGCCGCAGCCGTCGCCGGTCTTGCCGTCGGCGCCGACCGCGCCGCGGTGCGCGAGTCGTTGCAGCGCAGCGAGCGCGGAGGCGACGAACTGGCGACTCGGCGCGTCGTCGAGCTGCGCGATCAGCCCGAAGCCGCAGCTGTCGTGCTCGCGTGCTGGATCGTGAAGACCGTGGACCGCACCGACCATGCCGAAGACCCCCGTGTAAAGGAGCTGTGGCAGGCGGCAGGAAGCGGGAAGGCGCGTCCGTCCGTGCATCGCATCCGCGCCTGCGCCGTGTCGGCACGACGACCGTCGAGGGTCGTCCAGGTTCGCTGGATGGTCAGCACGGGATCGACGAGTTGCCTCGTCCACCGCCTCCCGAGCTCGAATAAACCACGAATGTCGCGATGCAGCAACCAGCGGATGATCGCGCCGGGACGCGATTTCCGCGTTGCCTGCAGGAACGTGGCGCGCGCCGTCTTGCCGAGGGGCGTTCGTCGCGGCGACGATGATGGTGGCGGCACGACCCGGAGAGGCGCGCCGCCGGAGATTCGGGGTAATGCCATGAACACGAAGGCCTTGCTGGCGGCGCTCGCGCTGTCCGGATTCGGTGCGGCGCGAGCCGCGGATGCGTTGTCGATCGCGGACTACGTGCGCGAGCCGCGCTATTCGGACCTCACGCTGTCGCCGGACGGCAGCTACCTCGCGGCGAAGGTGCCGTTCGAGGGCGGCAGCGCGCTGGCCGTGCTATCGCGCGCGGATCTGAAACTCACGACCACCGTGAAGGGCGGCCCGAAGACCTACGTCGACGAGCACCTGTGGGTATCGCCGCGGCGCATCGCCGTCCGCATGTCGATGCCACTCGACGACTACGCACAACGCGCGTCGTTGCCGTCCCTGTACGTCGTCGACGCCGACGGTGGCCACCCCGACGAGACCTGGGGCGTCGTCTACGACACCGTGCCCGACAAGGGCCTCGTGGTGCTCGGCTTCTGCACCAACTACTGCGACGCGCTGAGCGTCGCGCGCGTGCCCGCGGCGAAATTCCAGAAGCGCCGCGACCCGGTGAAGCTGCCGCGCGATTTCTGGGACGTCGCGGCGGATCCGGAAGGGCGACCGGTGTTGGCCTGGGGCGACGGCAAGGAAGACGACGACCTGCAGGAAGTGCGGCAGCTGAAGGGTGACGACTGGTCGATGTTCTACGACGAGGCGAGCGGTGGCGTGCGCAAGACCCCGCTGGGCGTCGGCCACGACGGTACGGCATGGTTCTCGTCGGATGCGAAGCACGGACCGTCGCTCATCGAGCAGGCCGACCTGCGCACCGGCAAGCTCGTGCCGGTGCTCCGCCACGCGCGCGTCGATCCGGAGGAGCTGATCTGGAGCGCCGATGGCCGCACGCTCGTCGGCGCGTGGTTCCACGACGGCAAGCCCGAGCCCATGTTCATCGACGCCGAAGCGCCGGAAGCGAAACTCACCGCTGCCGTCGCGGCCGCGTTCCCCGATGCGTGGGCGCGCGTCGTCGGATTCTCCATGGATCGCGCACACGCGCTCGTCGCCGTCAGCAGCGACCGCGATCCCGGCCGCTATTACCTGTTCGACGCCGCGACGAAGAAGCTCGCGTTCCTCACGGCGGTCAGCCCCTGGGTCGATCCTGCGAAGATGGCGCCGACGCAGGTGTTCCGCTTCAAGGCGCGCGACGGGCTCGAGATGTCGGGGCTGCTGACGCTGCCGCGCAGCGGCAAGGCACCGTACCCGCTCGTCGTGATCCCGCACGGCGGGCCGATGGCGCGCGACTACTGGGAAGAGTTCGACGGTTCGGCGCAATTGCTCGCGAGCCGCGGCTATGCCGTGCTGAAGGTCGACTTCCGCGGATCTTCCGGTTACGGCCGCGAATTCGAGCGTCGCGCGTGGAAGCAGTGGGGACGCGCGCCGCAGGACGACGTCACCGACGCCACGCGCTGGGCGATCGCGCAGGGGCATGCGGACGCGGCCCGCATCTGCCTCTACGGCGGCAGCTACGGCGCATACGCTGCGTTGATGGGCGCGGTGCGCGAGCCGGCGCTCTACCGTTGCGCGATCGGCGTGGCCGGCGTGTACGACCTGGAGATCATGCGCAACTGGGGCGACGTCAACGACTCGAAGCAGGGGCGCAAGTACCTCGACGACGCGCTCGGCAGCGACCACACCGAGCTCGCGCGCAATTCGCCGACGCACCGCGCGCGCGAGATCCGGGCTGCGCTGCTTCTCGCGCACGGCTATCGCGACGAACGCGCGGCTCCCGAGCATTTCCGCGCGATGACGCGCGCCCTCGACAAGGCCGGCGTCCGGTACGAAACGTTCCTGCGCGGCGACGAAGGGCACGGCTGGTTCGACGAGAAGGACCGCGTCGCGTTCGCCGAACGCGTGCTGTCGTTCCTGGAACGCAGCATGTCGGGCCAGGCACCTGCGGCGCCGGAGGCGGCGAAACCCGGCGCGCCATGAGGCGCGCTCAGCGCTCCACGCGCGGCGCCTCCTGGTCGATCGCGCCCTGCAGCAGCCGCACGGCGTCCACCTTGCCCGCCTTGTTGCGCGTGAAGCGCAGCTGCGCGTCGACGACGCGATAGAAGAACTCGTCCTTGCCGCTCGCGTAGATCGGCAGCCACTGCTGGCCGGTGAGCACGGCCTCGAGCCCGCCTTCGCGCTTGCGCACGGTGAGCTCGTTGCCCGGGCCGAGTGCGTAGCTGCCGACGTATTCGTCGAGCAGCTTCGCGTCGAGCTTCACTTCCTGGCGTGCGGCCATCGTCGCGAGCGCGGCCGTGCGCGTTCCCGCCTGTACCACGCCGTTCTGCGCGAGCTCGAGCTTCACCACCTTGCCGCCCTCGCGCACGAAGTGCACGGACGCGTCGACGTCGCCGAGCGCGTACCAGTCGTCGCCGATGCCGTAGATGGGCAATGCCATCTGGCCGGTCGCCTGCAGCAACAGCACGCCGTCGCGCTCGAAGATGCCGATGCCGAAGTCCTTCGTGAGCTGGTACTGCCCGAACACGGACTCGTCGACCGGCGGCCACTGCGGCGGCTTCTGCTCGTAGCCGAGCGCCTTCAGCACGACGCCCGTCGGGTCTGCGTCGCCCGAGAGCAGCACCACGTAGCCCTGCTTCGTGTCGCGGCGGAATGCGAGCACGGAATGGAAGCCCGCCGTTGCGCCGTTGTGCCAGACGACCTGAGCGTCGCCGGCCGGGGCGAGGTGCCACACGCGCGTCACCGAGAACGGGCCCGCGTCGGAACGGCGCACGAAATCGCCGTCGAGCGCGTGCTTCAGCGGCCACGGCTGCGTGCCGAGGCACGCCTGCACGAGTTTCGCGAGGTCACCCGCGCTGCTCCAGATCGCGCCGGCCGGCGCGAATGCAGCGAATCGCCACGCGCCCACGCTGCGGCCTTCCGATGTGGCCGACGCTGCGTCGAGGTCCGCCGCGAATCCCGTGCGCGACAGCCCGAGCGGTGCGATGACGCGCTTCTGGAGCGCTTCGCGATAACCGCGACCGTCGAGACGGCCGAGCGCTTCGCCGAGCGCGGCGGCGCCGAAGTTCGAGTACGCATAGAAGTGGCCGAGCGGCTGCTCGTCGCGCGAACCATTCAGGCCGGCGAACAGCGCCTTCGTGTCGTAGCCTGCGTATGGATCCGGCCCGGATGCGTCCATGTTCGCGGGCAGGCGCGGCAGGCCGCTCGTGTGCGTCGCGAGCTCGATCAGCGTGATCTTGCCGATCGCCTCGTTCTTCGGCGCGAGGTCCGAGCCGAACGCGGCGCGCAGCGTGCCTTCGTCCTTCGCCTTGCCGTCCGCCACCATTTCGGCGAGCAGCAGGTTGGTGAACGCTTTCGTGATCGAGCCGACCTGGAACTGCGTCGTGGCGGTCGGCACGGAATCGTTGCCGCGCGCCCGCTCGCCGAAACCCTGCGTGCGCACGCCGCTCGCGTCGATCTCGGCGATCACGGCCGCCGTTGCGCCGCCGTCGGCGATACGCGCGGCCAGCCAGTCGGCGGGCTTCTCGACCGCGGCCGACGCGAGCGGCGCGACGAGGAGGGCGGTCAGCAGGTACGTCTTCATGGTTCGTTGCTCCGTTCGAAAGCGGCGACCTGCTCGCGGATGTCGTCCGCGAGCGTACGGAAATGGCGTGCGGCGGCGCGGTTCGCGACGTGCAGCAGCACGCAGAACCCGACGACCACCGCAGCATAGCCCAGCGTCTTCGGCGTGATGCCGCGTGCCGACACGACGAATCCGACGACGCCGATCGCGCACGGCGCGAGGTACCAGCGCCAGACGGCCTCCAGCATGCCGGCCTGCGCGATCATGCCGTCGAGCTCGGCCGCGAGGTAATCGCGCGTCGGCAGGTCGGCGCGATGGCGCGGCAGCGCGAGCCGCGCGCGGCGCAGGCGCAGCGGCACGTACACCAGCCAGCCCAGCAGGAACGCGATGAACGCGAACGGCAGCCACTGCCCGCGCGCGCCGAGCTGCCAGGCGAGCCAGGCGAACGGCGGGATCATCACGATCGCGACCACGGTCTCGACCACGTCGCGCCGCAGCACGGCCTTGCGCAGGCGTCCGCTGCGCGCGCCGATGCGCGCGAGCATCTCCGCCATCGGCGTCTTCGCGGGTTCGGCGCGCCAGCGATCGCGCATCTCGTTCCAGTCCATCACGCGTGCTCCAGCAATTGCGCCTCGAACGCCTGGCGCAGGCGCGTCAGGCGGATCGCGACGGCGTTCGGCGTCAGGCCCAGCACCTCGGCCGCCTGCTCGCGCGACAGGCCTTCCAGGTCGAGCAGCAGCACCGCGCGTTGCAGCGGGTCGAGCGCGTCGAGGAAGCGTTCGAGCGCGAGCAGCGCATCGCCTGCGTGCGCTTCGCCGCGCTCGGGCGCGGCGTCGAGCGGCTCGTGCGCGCGACGCGGCTTGCGCCGGTGGCTCAGCGCCGTGTTCAGCGCGACGCGATAGACCCACGTCGAGGCGCTCGCGCGGCCGTCGAAGCCGTCGCGGCTGCGCCAGAGCTGCAGCAGGATCTCCTGCAGCAGGTCGTCGCGCTCCTGCGGCGCGGCGTAGTGCCGCGCGATGCGCGCGAGCGCCTGCTCGTTGTCGCGCACGAGCGTTGCGAATGCCTGTCGGTCGGCGGTTTCCTCGGCCATCCCGGATATTGGTCGCGGCGGACCCGGGATTTTTTCACGGCCGGGCAAGCCGGGCCATGTCGGGCCGGGCGACGCCAGCCCGCCGCGTCGCGCCACGCGCGCGCGGGGGCGATTCCGGCGCGCGCGTCAGTTCTCGAAGCCGTTCGCGAACACCGGGTCGAGCTGCAGGTTCAGCGTGACCGCCGAAAGGTTGTTGCTCGACACGGGATCCGTCGTTCCCGCGGGCGGGAACACGCCCGCGCTGTTCACGATGGGCCCGGTCGTTCCCACGGACACGAGCGCGCTCGCCGAGAACGTCACGACGCCGCCGGGTGGCACGTTGACGAGCGCGTTGATGTTGCCCGAGCCGGTCGGCGGGACCGGGCATGCAGCGCCGCCGGTCGCGGCGCACGACCACGTGACGCCTACCTCGCTCGACGGAAACGTGTCGGTGAGGCTCGCGCCCATCGCGGCATTCGGGCCGAGGTTCGTCACGGCGATGGTGTAGGTCGCCGGCCCGCCCGCGACGTAGGTCGACACTGCCGACGTCTTCGCGATCGCAAGGTCGGCCGTGACCGCGCCCACGGGGCAGTCCACGACGGCGCGGATCACCCAGTCGCCCGCGACACCCAGGCTGCATGCCGAGAACCAGACGAGCGACGTGCCGAACTCCGCGAGGATGGTGTTGCGGTTGGCCTGGCAGCCGTCGATGTCGCGCACGACGCTCGGGCCCGCTGCCGGCGGTGCCGTGTCGAACGCGAGCGACACGACGAACGTCTCGCCCATGGTCACGGGCACGTTGACGGGAACCGTGTTGTTCTCGTCGAGGAATCGGTACTCGTTGATCACGCCGTCGTTGAGCACCGGGCCGATGATCGCCTGCTGCAGCGCGCCGGGATTCGGGAACGTGCCCGCGCGGAAGATCTCGATCGCGCTGCCGAAGGTCGGCGGCGCCGTGCCGGTGACCGAGCGCCAGAACACCTGCGTCGCGCGCACGTTGCCGTTGCACGGCGACGTGAGCCACGCAGCGGCCTTCTCGTCGCCCGCGAACCCGGAGACGACGACCGCATTGCCGAAATCGGTGAGCGAATCGTTCTTGACGGTGACTTCGGCGGCGCGCGCCGCGGCCGGCAACAACAGCGCCATGGCGGCGCAGGCGAACGTGCGAACGCCCATCGGGACTCCCCCTTTGCACTGGGGGTCGCGGCGATTCGCCGCGGCCTCTCGGCGCAGCACGCGCCAACGACTGCGCGAATATCGTGATGCAGCTCACACTCCGGCGGCGCATGCCGGAGTGGCGGTCGATTGCGACCGACGAACGGTGATCGCGCCCGCGCACGCTTTCCGCGTGGGACGGGCTCGACCGCTCGCCTGCGACGCGGCGTTCAGCGCGCCGCGATGCACTCCACTTCGACACGCGCGCCGAGGGCGAGGCCGTTCGCACCGAGCGCGCTGCGCGCGGGATACGGCGGCGTGAACGCCGTCTTGTAGACCTCGTTGAATGCCGGCCACTCCTTCATGTCGGCGAGCATCACCGTGCACTTCACGACGTCGGACATCGCCCAGCCGTGAGCCTCGAGCGTGGTGCGGATGTTCGCCAGCGCCTGCTTCGCCTCGGCGGCCATGCCGCCTTCGACCAGTTCGAGCGTGCCCGGCTTCACGCCGATCTGCCCGGAGAGATACAGCATGTCGCCCACGCGGACCGCCTCCGAGAAAGGCAGTTCGCCCTTCGGGAGCACCTTGCCGGAGTCGAGGTGCTCGATGCGCGGCTCAGCCGCGAATGTGGACGCGCTCGCGAGCAGGAACATGGCGGGTACGACGAAGCGGTTCATCGATGCGACTCCCTCGGCTTCGGTGGGGTTCCCTCGTCGGGGCTCAAGGTAGTGGAATGTATTCGTCGTGGTCGAAGTCCGGCAGCTTGAACCGGCCCGCGCGCCAGTCGGCCTTCGCCTGTTCGATGCGTTCGCGCGACGACGAGACGAAATTCCATTCGATGTGGCGCGGGCCGAGCGGCTCGCCCGCGAGGAACATCACGGTGCTGCCGGTGCCCGCGCGCACGCGCACGTCGTCGCCCGGCGCGAGCACGGCCATGTGGCCGGCATCGACGCGCGTGTCGTCGACCGTCACCGAGCCCGACGCGACGTACAGCGCGCGCTCGGGATGGCTCGCGGGCAACGCCACGTCGGCGGACGCGTCGAGCTCGTAGTGCACGTACGCGAGCGGCGAGCGCGTCGCGACGCTCGCGTGCTGGCCGCGCAGCTCGCCCGCGATGACGCGCCAGCGCACGCCGCCCGACTCGCCCACCGGCAGGTCGTCGCCCTCGTGGTGCGAGAACGCCGGATCGCACTCCTCGTGTTCCGCGGGCAACGCGACCCACGCCTGGATGCCGTGCAGCGCACCGCCGTACGCGCGCGCATGCTCGAAGCGCTCCGAGTGCGTGATGCCGCGGCCGGCCGTCATCCAGTTCACCTCGCCCGCGCGGATCGCCTGTTCGGTCGCGAGGCTGTCGCGATGCATGATCTCGCCCGCGAACAGGTACGTGACCGTCGCGATACCGATGTGCGGATGCGGGCGCACGTCGACGGTGCGCGGGATGCCCGGCGCGAACTCGACCGGCCCCATGTGGTCGAAGAACACGAACGGCCCGACCATGCGCTTCGCGCCGAACGGCAGTACGCGGCCGACTTCGAAGCCGCCCAGGTCGCGCCTGCGTTGGGAGATCAGAGAAAGAATCACCTTACTCCCTCAGATTGAGACACAGGGACACTTGTCTCCGAGCGGTGGGAGCGGCCCATGGCCGCGACCCGAAAGCGCCTGATTTTCGCGTTTCGAGTTCACCGGAAGCCAGAGGAATCGCGGCCATGGGCCGCTCCCACTTCCTTCGAGACACTTCGCGGCAGGCTTGGTTACCCACAGTCTTCAACAGGCAATCGCAGGCTATTTGTCGTTCACGGCCGGTTTCCCGGGGCCAAGCAACATCGACGCGATCGCGCCGAAGAGCATCAGCGCCTGCAGCTCGATCGCCCAGCCGCCCTGGTCATTGAGCTGGCCGAGCTGGCCCATGTGCACGAGCGCGATCGCGAACACCATGTTGCCGGCGATCAGCAGCGCGCCGATGCGCGCGTAGAAGCCCGCGATCAGCAGCACGGGGCCGAGCACCTCGCCGAGGTACGCGCCGTACGCGATGAACGACGGCAGGCCGTGCTGCGTCGCGACGCCTTCGATGAAGCCGACGCCATTGCGCAGCTTCGAGATGCCGTGCAGCAGCACGATGCCGCCGACGGCCACGCGCAGGATGAGCTTGCCGAGGGAATCGTTCGCGAGGAATTTCATCTGCTTCTCCAAAGATTCGAGCTTGGCTTGATCATCCCGCCCGCGAAGCTCGTCTCCGCGAGGTGGGAGCGGCCCATGGCCGCGATCCGAAAGCGATTGGTCGTCGCGATGGCACGAACGAGTTGCATCGAGATCGCGGCCATGGGCCGCTCCCACTTCCTTCGAGACGCCATTGAGTGGCGTGCATGTTCATTCTCCCTGACCGGGTTTGCCACCCTTGCGCCCCGGCACGCGCACGATCTCGAAGTCGTCGTTCGGTCCGCCGTCGAGCGCGAGCGCGGTGAGCGGGCCGCCCCACACGCAGCCGGTGTCGATGCCGTGCACGCCGAGGCCGATGAACAGGCCGAGCGTCGACCAGTGGCCGCACACGACCCGCAACGCCGTCGGCACGCGCCCGGGCACCTCGAACCACGGATACAGGCCGGGCTTCTGCGAACCCGGCGCGCCCTTCTCGTCGAAGTCCATGCGCCCCTTCACGTCGCAGTAGCGCATGCGCGTGAGCACGTTGATGATCGCGCGCTGGCGGTCCATGCCCTGCAGCTTCGGGCGCCAGGCCGCGGGCTTGTCGCCGTACATTGCGCGCAGCAGCTTGCGACGCGCCTTGCCACGCAGCCGCCGTTCCACTTCCTGCGCGCGCTTGAGCGCGATCGTCGCCGTCCATTTCGGTGCGAGGCCCGCGTGGACCATCAGCCAGCCGAGCCCGGCATCGAGGTGTGCGAGCGGCCGTTGCCGCAGCCAGTCGAGCAGCACGTCGCGATCCGGCGCGAACAGCACGCGCTTCAGGTCGACGTTCACGCGCTGCTGCTCTTCTTCGCTGCGCTCCGCGATCGCGAGCAGCGAGAGGTCGTGGTTGCCGAGCACGGTCACGCTGTTCGCGTCGAGAGAGCGCACGAGCCGCAGCACTTCCAGCGATTCGCCGCCGCGGTTCACGAGGTCGCCGCAGAACCACAGGCGGTCCTTCGCGGGATCGAATTCGATCGCTTCGAGCAGCCGCACCAGCGGTTCGTGACAGCCTTGGATGTCCCCGATCGCCCACGTGGTCACGGGCTAGTGGAGCGTCCTGGGGATCGACAGTGTGAACTCGGGAATGGGTGCCGAGAACCTGGTACCGTCGTCGGAGACCAGCTGGTAGCTGCCTCGCATCGTGCCGACGGCGGTCTCGAGCACGGCGCCACTGGTGTACTGGAAGTCGTCGCCCGGGCGCATCCACGGCTGCTCGCCGACGACGCCTTCGCCGTGCACTTCCTGCACCTTGCCGTTCGCGTCGGTGATGATCCAGTGGCGGGCGACGAGCCGCGCGGGCAGCTCGCCGTTGTTGTGGATCGTCACGGTGTACGCGAACACGTAGCGGTTCTCGCGCGGCACCGACTGGTCGTCGAGGAAACGCGACGCGACGCTGACGTGGATGTCGTAGGGCTTGGCGCGACGCTTGGCCATGGCTCGATTGTGGCGATGGCGCGGGGCGCGTCAAGCGCCTTCGGGGTCAGCAACGATGTCGCGGCGTTCGGGAAAGCAGGGGGAGGGGGAGGAGGAGGGCGAATACACCGAGAAGTCGATACGAAGCGCCGCGCACATCGCTGCGTATTGCGCCAGCGGTGTAACTCACGCTCCCTGCTCCCCCTCCCCCCGCTCCTGCTTCTGCACTTCGTTGGCCAGCGCCACGAAGCCCGCCACCTCGACGTCTTCGGCGCGTGCCTTCGGATCGATGCCGGCCTTCCGCATCGCCGTGTCGTCGGCCACGCCCGACAGGGCGTTGTGCAGCGTCTTGCGGCGCTGCGCGAACGCGTGGCGCACGACGCGCTCCAGCACCTCGTGGTCGCGGTAGGCCAGCGAACCTGGCGGCAACGGCACGAGTCGCACGATCGCGGAGTCCACCTTCGGCGGCGGGCGGAACGCACCGGGCGGCACCTTGAACAGATACTCCACGCGGCACCGTGCCTGCAGCATGACGCTGAGCCGCCCGTACACCTTGCTTCCGGCGGCTGCGGCCATGCGGTCCACGACTTCCCTCTGCAACATGAAGTGCATGTCGCGGATCGCGGCGGCGTGTTCGAGCGCGTGGAACAGCAACGGCGTGGAGATGTTGTAGGGCAGGTTGCCGACCAGCCGGATCGGTGCGCCGTGCGACAACGCCGCGATGTCGACGGTGAGCGCGTCCGCCTCGACGATCTCGAGCTCGCCGACGCCGGCCGCGGCCGCGCGCAGGCGCGCAGGCAGGTCGCGGTCGAGCTCGATGGCCGTGAGCCTGCCGACGCGCGCGAGCAGCGGGATGGTGAGCGCGCCTTCGCCCGGGCCGATCTCGACGAAGCGCTCGCCCGGTTGCGGATCGATCGCGCGCAGCAGGCGGTCGATGACGCCGCGCTCGTGCAGGAAATGCTGCCCGAAGCGCTTCTTCATGACGTGCGGATCAGACATCGCCACGACCGGAGCGGCTGGGTAGGAGCCCAGCCTGTGGGCGATTCAACGTGTTCATGGCGAATGCCACCGCGGTCGCGAGGCTCGACGGATCCGCGCGCCCCGTGCCCGCGATGTCGAGCGCCGTGCCGTGGTCGACGGACGTGCGGAGGTAGGGCAGGCCGAGCGTCACGTTCACGGCTTCGCCGAAGCCTTGCGACTTCAGCACCGGCAGGCCCTGGTCGTGGTACATGGCGAACACCGCGTCGACCTGCGCGAGCTGCGCCGGCACGAATGCGGTGTCCGCGGGCAGCGGTCCGCGCACGTCGATGCCGTCGGCGCGCAGTTGCGCGATCGCCGGCGCGATCACCTCGATCTCCTCGCGGCCGAGCA
Source organism: uncultured Pseudomonadota bacterium (assembly GCA_937996755.1). Lineage (GTDB taxonomy): Bacteria > Pseudomonadota > Gammaproteobacteria > Xanthomonadales > Ahniellaceae > CALKUS01. Next base: position 15,627 of record CALKUS010000239.1, read on the forward strand.
GGCCCGATTCACCCGCGTGCGGATTGAGGCCGAGCACGGCGATGCGCGGTGCGCGGATGGCGAACCGCGACTGCAGGTCGTGCGCGAGGATGCGCACGTCGCGCACGATGCCGTCCCGCGTGATCGCGTCGGGAACGTCGCGCAACGCGAGGTGCGTGGTGGCGAGCGCGACGCGCAGCGTGCCGGTGGCGAGCATCATCACGACGTCGACGCCGGCCTGCGTCGCGAAGAACTCGGTGTGGCCCGTGAACGGAAAACCGGCGGACGCCACGATCGCCTTGTGCACCGGGCCCGTGACGAGCGCATCGCACAGGCCGCCGAGGCACGCCTCGCCGGCGCGGCGCAGCGTTTCCAGCACGTAGCGCGAATTCGCGACGTCCAGTTTGCCCGGAACGAC
>CALKUS010000240.1 GCA_937996755.1 uncultured Pseudomonadota bacterium
CGGCGACAACGGCTCGGGCATGCACGTGCACCAGTCGCTCGCGAAGGGCGGCCAGAACCTGTTCGCGGGCGAGTCCTACGGCGGCCTGTCGCAGACGGCGCTCTGGTACATCGGCGGCATCTTCAAGCACGCGCGCGCGATCAACGCTTTCACGAATTCCACGACGAACTCGTACAAGCGCCTCGTGCCGGGCTTCGAAGCGCCCGTGATGCTCGCGTACTCCGCGCGCAACCGCTCGGCGTCGTGCCGCATTCCGTGGGTCTCGTCGCCGAAGGCGCGACGCATCGAAATTCGCTTCCCCGACCCGATGAATTCGGGTTACCTCGCGTTCACCGCGCTGCTGATGGCGGGCCTCGACGGCATCCGCAACAAGATCGACCCGGGTGAGCCGATGGACAAGGACCTGTACGACCTGCCGCGCGAGGAAGCGAAGAACATCCCGACCGTGTGCCACTCGCTCGACCAGGCACTCGAGGCGCTCGACTCGGACCGCGAGTTCCTGAAGGCCGGCGGCGTGTTCTCCGACGACCTCATCGACGGCTACATCGAGCTCAAGATGGCCGAGGTCACGAAGTTCCGCGCGGCCACGCATCCGCTCGAGTTCTCGATGTATTACTCGATCTGAACCGTTTCGTCGTGATTTCGCGCTGCGCGCGAAATCACGCCGGTTCGAAGCGCGCACGGCTCGCGCGGGAAAAGGCGTGACTTTTCCCGCGCGCCGAACCCTTGTCGTCCATTCCCTCGTCTAGGGCAAAGCTCGCATGAGCTGGGCTGTGTGGTTCCTGTTCTTCGTCACCGAGACGGTGCTGGCGATGACGCCGGGGCCGGCGGTGTTGTACGTCGTGGGCACCGGTTTGCGGCGCGGGTTCGGGGCTTCGTTCGCGGCGTCGCTCGGCGTGCTGTCGGCCAATACTTTGTATTTCGCGGCGTCGGCGCTCGGGCTCGGCGTGGTGATCGCGCGCGCCGCGTGGTTGTTCACGGCGCTGAAATGGCTCGGCGCGGCCTACCTCGTGTGGCTCGCGGTCGCGGCGTTCCGCGCGAAGCCGGCGCGCGCGGCGGAGAGCGCGGTTCCGGTCGCCACCAGCCGCTGGCAGGCCTATCGCGGCGGGTTGCTGCTGCAGCTCGCGAACCCGAAGGCGATCCTGTTCTTCACGGCGCTGCTGCCGCAGTTCGTGCATCCCGCGGCGCGCTGGAGCGTGCCGTTCCAGATCCTCGTGCTCGGCACCACGAGCGTGCTCTCGGAAGTGATCGTGCTCGCCGCGTACGGCGCGCTCGCCGCGCGCGCGGCGCGGTTGAGCGACGACCCGCGTTTGCTCGTCGCGTTCGAGCGCGTGTCGGGCGCATGCCTGCTCGGCTGCGCGGCGCTCGTGCTCGCGGCCTAGTACGTCACGACGTCCAGGCGATCGGGCCAGCCGGTTTCCACCTCGACGCGCCAGTCCACCTTCCCGGCCGCTGCGCAACCGTCGCACGCGAACACGACGACGTCGTTCGTCTCGTGCACCCTGAGCGCGCGCCTGCCGTTCGCCAGCGCGCCGATGATGCGCGCGCCGTCGTACACCGTGAACGCGTTCGCGACGACGACGCGCTCGCCGGCGTCGACGGCGAATTCGATCGCGAGCACGGACGGCGTGCCGGCGCCGCGCTCGCGGAACGGATACGCACTGCCGTCGGGGACGGCTTGCGTGCCTTCCGCCGCGAGGACCCGCTTCGGGCGCAGCGTCCGCGCGTCCTGCCAGCTCGCGTCCGCCATGCCGAGCGCGCGCAACGCCTGCGGGACGAGGCCGAGCCGGTGCTCGTTCGCACCCTGTGCGCCGCCGCCGATACCGGGATCGCCGCTCGCGCCGCAACGCAGCCGCGAGCCGAGCGACAGCGCGCTGTCGACGAGCACCGCGAGGTGGCCGTGCAGCACCGTGCCCGGGTGCGCGCAGAGATCGGCGCCGAGCCGGTCGAGCTCGAGCGCGGGCAGCAGCGCGACGCGAACGGACTGCTGTCGCTGCGCGACGTCGCCGAACGCGGCGAGCGGCAGCGGCACCGCGCCCTGGCTCGCGCGGCGCAACAGCGTCGCCGGCGCGGCGATCGCGAGCAATGCGAGCGCGACGCAGGCGGCGCCACGCAGGACCCGCTCGATCGGGCTCGTCAGCGCGGCGAGCGCGAATGCGATCCACGCCGCGAGCAGCGGCAGCCACGGCAGCACCATGTAGAACGGCGTGAGCGGACGCAACGCGCGCAGCGCGAGCAACGCGAGCGGCAAGGCCATCGTGAGCGCGAGCACCGCGCGCCGGTCGCCGGCACGCCATGCGCGCAGGTGCCCCACGATCGCGGCCGTCGCGACGAGCGCATAGGCGGCAATCAGCCACGGTCGCGCGCCGTGCGAGGCGAGCGCTTCCGTGAACAGCGTGATGCCGCCGCGCGTCGCCCCTTCCAGGTACGCCACGACGCCGAGGCCGGGCGGCGGCGCGGACGCGTAGCGCGCGATCGCTTCCAGCATCGGCCAGCCGTCGCGCGCTTCGGCCACGAGCATCGGCGCGAACGGCAACAGCGATGCCGCGACGCCGGCGACGATCCACGCGAGGTCGCCGCGCCATTGCGCACGCCTGCGCCAGGCCACGTACGGCAGCGCGAGCGCTAGCACGATCGTCGCGGGATGGGCGTGCAGCGCGAGCGATTGCAGCAGCCCGTAAGCAAGCCAGCTGCGCGCGCGACCGTCGCGGGCGAGCGCGAGCAACGGCAGCGCCGCGGCGAGCGTCGCGGCCTCGACGAGGTTCCAGTGCGTGACGAGCACCTGCTGCGCGAGGTTCCAGCCGGGCAGTGCCAACGCGAGCGCCATGAGCAGGCCGGTTCGCGCATCGCGCCAGCGCGCGCCGAACGCGTACGCGAGCGGGAATTTCAGCGCGGCGAGCGCGCCGACGAGCACGAGCGTGCCGGTGACGTCGTGCGCGAGCGCAAGGAACGCGGCGACGACGTAGAACCACGCCGGCCCCAGGTTGAACATCGCGTTGATCACCGGGCCGCGCAGCGGCAGCTCGACGCCGTCGACGATGCGCTGCGCCGCTACCAGGTCGCGCGCGGTGTCGAGGATCACGGTGGACCACGCGTAGGGCAGCACGTGCAGCGCCATGAGCGCCGCGAGCACGACCGCGACGAGCAGGCCGCGCGGCTGCGCGGCGTCGCGTACGGAAAGCACGTTCAGCGCGGTCCGCGGCGCGCGGCCTCGGCGAGCGCGGCGCCGAAGTCGTGCGCAAAACGCTTCGCGTCGAACAGCGCGCTGGCCGCGAGCCGGCCGCGCAGGCCGTCGCGCAGGCGGGCGAGCTCGCTCGTGCGCGCGGCCCACTGGCGTGCGATCGCCGCATAGTCGGCGGCGTCGCGCGCGATGAACTCGCGCAACCCCGCGGCATGAGCGATCGACGCACCCATGCGCGACGCGAACGTGCGCCCGGGCATGGTGATGGTCGGCACGCCCTGCCACAGCGCCTGCAGCGTGGTCGCGCCGCCGTTGAACGGCAGCGGATCGAGGCCGATGTCGATGCTGTCGTAGTAGCCGAGGAACTCGGGCAGCGATTCGCGCGGCGGCATCAGCGCCACGCGGCGCGCGTCGATGCCGTGCGCGACGAATCGCTGCTGCGTGTACTGGCGCGTGCTCGAGTCGCCGAGCCCGTGCGCGCACAGCACCAGGCGTGCGTCGGGTACGTGGCGCAGGATCTCGCACCACAAGGCCACGGTGCGGTCGGAAAGCTTCGCGAGGTGGTTGAGGCTGCCGAACGTGACGGTACCGCGCAGCAGCGCCGGCGACGGCGCGACCGGTGGCGCTTCGGCCAGTCCCTGCGGACAGACGAAGCACACGGGCAGGCGCAACAGGCGCTCGCCGTACAGTGGTTCGCTGCCACGCGGCAGTACCTGCTCGTCGCCGATGAGGTAGTCGACCGACTTCAAGCCCGTTCCGAACGGATAGCCGAGCCACGCGACCTGCACGGGCGCCGCGCGTGCGGCCAGCAGGCGCGGGCGTCCGCCGGCCGTGTAACCCGACATGTCGAGCAGCAGGTCGATGCGGTCGGCCTGCATCGCCGCATGCACTTCCGCGTCGCTCATCGTCGCGCAGTCGCGCCAGGCGAGGCCGAGCCCCTTCAGGCGATGCGTGAGTGCGTCGGCGTGCATGACGCGCGCGTACACGAACAACTCGAAACGCGAGCGGTCGAGCTCGCGCAGCAGCGGTTCGGCGAGCAGCCCGACCGGATGCTGGTTGAGGTCGGCCGACAGCACGCCGACGCGCAACGCGCGGTTCGCGAGCGGCGGCCGTGGCGCGAGCTTCGCCTGCGCCGGATCCGGCGGCAGGCGCGCGCCCTGGATGTGGTGGAGCGCGGCGAGCTGCGGCGCCGCGAGCCGCTCGTCGTACAGCGAAGCGAGCAGCAGGCTGGCGATCGCCGTGGGATTGCCGGGCAGCTCGTCGGCCGCGCGCTTCGCGAACGTGCACGCTTCGTGCGCACGACCCGCGAACAGGTAGGCGCGGGCGAGCGCGCGGCGCACGTGCGGCGCGACCGGCGTGCGCGCGAGGCAGGCCTCGCCGACCGCGATCGCCTCGCTGCACGCAGCGCGCTCGCAGAGCGCGTCGACCAGCAGCGTCGCTGCCATCGGCTCGCCGGGATTCGCGGCCAGCGCGCGTCGCGCGAGCGACTCCGCGCCGACGGCGTCGCCGTCGAGCTGCGCCAGGCCGGCGAGCCGTGCGAGCAACGTCGCGTTCTGCGGCGCGATCGCGAGCGCCGCATCCAGCGTCGCGCGCGCCTGCGCGCGACGGCCGGCGAGGACGTCCTGTGCGGCGAGCTCGGCAAGGCGGGCGCTCGCGACGTCTACCGCGCCGGCGCGCAGTTGCGCGAGCGCTGCCGCCACCGGCGGCGGCAGCTTTGCCTGGCGGTCGAGCGACGCCGTGCCCATCGATGTCCTGCGTTCGTGGCGCCTGCGCGCAGTGTAGAACCGCGCCCGCCGCGAAGGGAGGCGGTCGCCGGGATCACCATGCACTAGACTGGTGCAATGCCGGATGCCGTACTGGACCAACTCGCGACGCCCGTCCTGCTGCTCGACGCGGGCGGCCGCGTGCGCCATGCGAATCCGGCGTGCTGCGCCTGGCTGGTGCTGAGCGCGCGGCGGCTGGCGGACGCGCCGCTGGCGCTGCTGTCGCCGCACGACGGGACGCTCGCCGGGTTGTTCGAAGGCCGCAACGCGACCCAGCCGGTGCGCGCCGCGCGCGTTCGGCTCGCGCCGACGCTCGACGTGGAGCGCCATGCGCAGGCGACGCTGTCGCCGCTGGCCGACGTCGACGGCGCGTCGTGGCTGCTCGAGCTCGTGCCGATTGACGAGTTCGTGTCGCCCGGGCCCGCTGCGGTGCCGGCCGCGCTGCACGAATCCCTCAAGGGGCTCGCACACGAAGTGCGCAACCCGCTCGCCGGCCTGCGCGGCGCGGCGCAGCTGCTCGCACGCCGCGTCGACGACCCGGACGCGTTGCGCCTGCTCGGCGTGATCACGGCCGAGAGCGACCGGCTCACCGCGCTCGTCGACCGCTTGCTGCG
>CALKUS010000241.1 GCA_937996755.1 uncultured Pseudomonadota bacterium
GGCGACGGCGGCACGCCGGGCTTGGGCTCCATGAAGCCGACGATGTTCACGCCGGTGTACTCGGCGAAGTAGCGCCAGCTCGTGTGCCACGCAACAATCGGCTTCCCCTTGAGCGTGGCGAGGTCGCCGGCCCACGCCTGCTCGGCGGCGTTGAGGCGATCGTCGAATGCCTTCTCGTTGGCCGCGAAGACCGCGGCATCCTTCGGATCGAGCTCACTGAACTTCGCCTTGAACAGCGCGGCGATCTTGCGCCCGTTCTCGGGATCGAGCCAGTAGTGCGGGTTCCCCATCGGGTGCACGTCGCCCTGCGAACGGTCCACGTTCCCCTTCGCCTGGTCGAGCACCGGGATCACGCGCGACACGTCGACGTAGCCGCTTCCCCCCATCCGGATCTTCGCGTTGCGCGCGCCGTCGAGCTTCGCCCAGGCGATGATCGAGCCGGTCATGGACACGGAGCCGATCAGTGCGCCGACGATCGCGAGCACGATCACGGAAGTCGCGGGGCGCGGGTGGCCGGGCGTCGAGTACTTGAGCAGCTCGACCGCGCCGATCGCGGCCGCGGAGCCGCCGCCCATGCCGTTGTAGAGCGCGACCATCTGCGGCATCGACGTCATCGCGACGCGCTTGCCGGAGATCCAGGCCGGCACGATGCCGAGCGCGAGCGCGCCGAGGATCCACAGGAGGTTGTGCGAGCCCGTCACGCCGAACGTGGCGACGGTGGCGAGCACCATGCCGACGCCGGCCTGCACGATGCCCTTGCGCGCAGTGACCGGCGAGGCCATGCGCTTGATGCCGAGGATGAGCAGGACGGCGGCGACGAACCAGACCGCCTGCGCGAGGATGGGAAGAACGGTCTTCAAGGAGAGCTCCATGGTCGGTCTCCTCAGGCCTTCTTCGTGTCTTTGCTCGACTTGAACATCTCGAGCATTCGTTCCGTCACGACGTATCCGCCGGCCGCGTTGCCGGCGCCCAGCGCGACGGCGAAGAAGCCGATCCAGCGCTCCAGCGGCGTGTCGGCGTGCGCGAGCACGACCATGGCTCCGACCAGCACGATGCCGTGCACGAAGTTCGAGCCCGACATCAGCGGCGTGTGCAGGATCACCGGCACGCGCGAGATGATCTCGTGGCCCGTGAACGCCGCCAGCATGAAGATGTACAGCGCGAGGAATGGATCGATCATGCCGATGCTCCCGTGCTCTTCGCGACGACCATGGAGTGGTCGCGCTCCCCCAGTTTCGTCATCCCGGCGAATGCCGGGATCCAGTGACTCTTGTCGCGCTGAAGGCGCTGGGTCCCGGCTTGCGCCGGGATGACGGCGCCTTCGGTCAGGCCGATGCCCCTTCGACCAGCTTCTTCGTCGCTTCGTGCTTGATCTCGCCCGCGTGCGTCAGGCACGTCTTCGCGATCAGCTCGTCGTTCCAGTCGAGGTTCAGCGCGCCGTCCTTGATCATGAGCGACGCGAAGTTGAACAGGTTCTTCGCGTACATCTCGCTCGCGTGGATCGCGCCCATGCTCGGCAGGTTCACCGGGCCGACGATGGTGACGGCGCCGTGCGTGATCGTCTGGCCGGGCACCGTCACCTCGCAATTGCCGCCGGTTTCGGCGGCGAGGTCGACGAGCACGCTGCCCGCCTTCATGCCCTCGACCATGGCCTTCGTGATGATCTTCGGCGCGGGCCTGCCCGGCACCGCGGCGGTCGTGACGACGACGTCGATGCCCTTGAGGTGCTCGCCCAGGCGGCGCTGCTGTTCGGCGCGCTCCTCGGCGGTCAGCTCGCGCGCGTAGCCGCCGGAGCCCGACGCCGAAACGCCGAGGTCCAGGAACTTCGCGCCGAGCGACTCGATCTGCTCCTTCACTTCCGGGCGCACGTCGAAGCCTTCCACCTGCGCACCGAGTCGGCGCGCCGTGGCGATGGCCTGCAGGCCCGCGACGCCGGCGCCGACGATCAGCACCTTCGACGGTCGTACCGTGCCGGCCGCCGTCGTGAGCATCGGGAAGAACTTCGGCGACTGCTGCGCGGCGATCAGGACGGCCTTGTAGCCGGCCATGCCGGCCTGCGAGGACAGGATGTCCATGGCCTGCGCGCGCGTGGTGCGCGGCAGCAGCTCCATCGCGAACGACGTGATCTTGCGGTCGCGCAGCGCCTTCGTGCGCTCCGGCGCGGTGTGCGCCTGCAACATGCCGATGTAGACCGACCCCTCGCGCATCGCCGCGATTTCCTCCAGCGTCGGAGGCTGCACCTTGAACACGATGTCGCCGCGCGCGAGCGCGGCCTTCGCGTCGGGCAACTTCTCGACGTCGGCCGGGAACGAGGCGTCCGGCAAGTGCGTGGGATCGCCCGCACCGGCCTGCATCACGACCGCGGCGCCCAGGCTCTTGAGCTTCTTGGCGACGTCGGGAACGAGCGCGACGCGGCGCTCGTTGGCAGCGGTTTCGCGTACGACGGCGACGGTGACCGGCATGTCCCCTCCCCAGGTGCACCCAGTGCGAACCCGGATGCTATACCAACGCAAACGCGGAATGCATCACTTCGCCACGGTATTCATCGCGAACAGCGACGGGGCCGCAACGAGCGCATTGGTAGACTTGCGCCATCGCGCAGGTGATTCCCTCATGACCAGCCACTACGACTTCCTCGTCGACCGCCATTCCGTGCCCTCGCGCCAGCTCGGCGAGCCCGGGCCCGATGCGGCGCAGCTCGACGCGCTGCTGCGCGCGGCGGTCGCGGTGCCCGACCACGGGCGCATGGAGCCGTTCCGGTTCGTCCGCGTGGCCGGCGACGACCGCGCGCGGCTCGGCGAGCAGCTCGCGGCGATCGCGCGCGCGCGCGATCCGGACGCGCCAGAAGCCGCGCTCGACAAGGACCGCGGCCGCTTCTCGCGCGCGCCGCTCGTGCTGGTCGTCCTCGCGCGCATCGTGCCCGAGCACAAGGTGCCGGAGCAGGAACAACTGCTGTCGGCCGGCTGCGCCGCGTTCAACCTGCTGCATGCGGCGCACGCGCTCGGCTTCGGCGCGCAGTGGCTCACCGGCTGGCCCGCGTACGACGCGCAGGCGCGCACGGCGATGGGCGTCGCGCCCGACGAGCGCGTGGTCGGCTTCATCCACGTCGGTACGCCGCACGGCGAGCGCGACGCGCCGAAGCCGCGGCCGCTGCCGAAGCTCTCGGACCTCCCGCGGTGAGCGCAAGGCGACCCACGCTGCACCTGGTCGACGCGAGCGTCTACGTCTTCCGCGCCTATTACTCGGTGCCGCCGGAGATGCAGGACAGGTCGGGCCAGCCCGTGCACGCCGTCTACGGCTTCCTCGGGTTCCTGCTCACGCTGCTCGACCAGGGCAAGCCGAGCCACGTCGCGATCGCGTTCGACGAATCGCTGACCACGTCGTACCGCAACCGCATCTACCCCGAATACAAGGCGAACCGCGAGCTCCCGCCGCCCGACCTCGACCACCAGTTCCGCTGGTGCCGCAGGCTGGTGGAGCTGCTCGGCCTGAGCGCGATGGCGCATGCGGAATTCGAGGCCGACGACCTGATCGGCAGCGTGCTCGCGCGCGGGCGCGCGCACGGCTATCGCGGCGTGATCGTCACCGCGGACAAGGACCTCTCGCAGCTGCTGGAAGGCGACGACCAGATCTGGGACTTCGCGCGCAACCAGCGTTACGGCGGCGAGGGCGTGCAGGAACGCATGGGCGTGCAGCCCGTGCAGGTCGCGGACTACCTCGCGCTCACCGGCGACGCGATCGACAACATCCCGGGCGTGCCGGGGATCGGCGCGAAGACCGCATCCGCGCTGCTCGCGCACTTCGGCACGCTCGATGCGCTGCTCGCGCGGCTCGACGAGCTGCCGTTCCTGCGCCTGCGCGGCGCGGCGTCGCTGGCCGCCAGGCTGCGCGAACACCGCGAGCTCGCATTGCTTTCGCGCGAGCTCACGCGCATCTCGCTCGAGGCACCCTGCCCGGCGCATCCCGACGAGCTGAAGCCGAAGGCGCCGGACCTGGCCGCGCTCGACGCGGCGATGGACGAGCTCGGCTTCGGGCCGCTGACGCGCCGGCGCGTGCGCGAATACGCCGAACGCTTCTCGCCGGCACCGGCCTGAAGCGCGGCATCATCGACTGGCTCCCGGATCGCCGCACATCCCCGAGCCGTCCGGGATTCGCGCATCCCCTGCTCAGTCTTTCTTCGCCTTGTTCTTCGCGGCGTCGCGCAATTCTTCCGCGGTCGGCATCGCGAAGTTCAGGTCGCTGGCCCACACTTTCGTGCCTTCCAGCTTCGCGCCGGCGACGGGCTTGCCCTCGCCGTCGTACTTGCCCTTCTGGCTGTTCGCGACGAGCAGCAGGCGATCGCCGGCGATCGCGCCGCGCGTCGGCAGCTCGAGCGCGGGCTGCGCGGCGTCGACCGCCTTGGCGCGCTCGATGCGGTGGCCGTCGGCGCTCATCGTGAGGCGCATCACGCGCTTCGGCGGGAACGCGTTCTGCACCGCCACGAGCTGGCCCTTCCACGCGTAGAGGCTCTCGATTCCGTACGGCGTGAAGTACTGCGGCAGCAGCACGTCGAACGCGCGGCCCGTCGTGAGGTCGAGGCCGAACAGGCCGAGCTCGTGGTCGGCGAAATAGAGGATGCGGTTGTCGCTCGTCGCGGCGATCGCGCGGATCGTCGCGAGGCGCGGGTTCTGTACCACCAGGCGCAGGCCGTCGCCCTCCTGCTTGAACACCTGCGCCGTGAGCATGTCGGCGACGAACACGTCGCCGCGCGGATTGGCGGTGACTGCCGTGAGCAGGTGCGGACGGCCGTCGTCGGGCACCGCGTACTTGCCGACGAAGCTGCCGTCGGAAAGCCTGAACGCGAACAGCGCGGCGCGACCGTAGTCGCTTTCGGCGGCGTGCTTCACGTGCGGGATCGCGCTGCTCGCCACCCACAGGCGGTCGTTCGCGGCGTCGGCGAACATGTCGAACACGCCCCACAGCCCGTTCTTCGCGTCGGCCGCCACGAGCGTGGTGAGCTTGTCGCCGTCGACGATCGAGACGGCGCCGTTGCGCACGGAGCCGGCCAGCAGCTTGCCGCGCTTCGCGTCCCAGGCGAGCGACTCCAGCAGCAAATCGCCGGCCGGCAGCGTCGTCTCGACCTTGCCCTTGCCGAACGGTTTCGCATTCGCCGCGTAGTTCTGCAGCAGGTAGTCCCAGAGGCCCGTGCCCTTGAGGTTCGCGAAACGCTCGTCCTTCGACAGGTCCCACGCGTAGCCCGTGCTCTGCATGCGCACGAGCAGGTCGAACGCTTCCTGCTTCATGTCCTGCATCGCGTACGCGGCCGCGAGCTCGACCTTGATGTTGCCCGCGTGCGGGCGCAGCTCGAGGATCCGCTTCATCGCGTAGCCGTAGCGCCGCCAGTCGTTCGCCTTCTCGTAGCCGGCCGCCTTGTCGAGCAACTCGGCGACGGTCTGGATCCTGCCGAGCTCGACTTCGGTGTCGGTGCGGGCCGGCGGTGGGGGCGCGTTGAGCGCCTGCGCCTGGACGGCGGCGGGGACGACGAGCGCGAGCAGCAGCGGGAGGGCGTATCTGAACATGGGGGAGCTACCGGAAAGGACGGGGCAAGGACAGCGATGGCGCGACGAAAGTTTCCGCGCCGTCCGCCGGCGATCGCTATGCTGCGGATTTCCCGGGCAATTTGCCGGGACCCTGCCGGGGGCGCGGACGATGACGGAAACCGAAACGCTTTTCAACGGCCGCTGGCTGCGCATGGTACGGCGCGGCACCTGGGAATACGCGGAGCGCACGAACGCGGGCGGCGGCGCCGTGATCGTCGTCGCCGTCACGCCGCAGGACGAAGTGCTGTTCGTCGAGCAGTTCCGCGTGCCGATCCAGCAGCACACGATCGAGATGCCGGCTGGGCTCATCGGCGACGAAGCGGGGCTGGAGCACGAGGACGCCGTGGCGACGGCGGCGCGCGAGCTCGAGGAAGAGACCGGCTACCGCGCGGGTCGCGTCGAGTACGTGATGTCGGGACCGACGTCGGCCGGCATGAGCACCGAGCACGCGACGTTCGTGCGTGCAACGCGACTCGAGCGCGTCGGCGAAGGCGGCGGCACCGAGTCCGAGCAGATCGTCGTGCACCGCGTGCCGCGCGCGACTTGCGCGCAGTGGCTCGCGGAGCGCATGCGCGAGGGATTCTCGATCGACCCGAAGTTGTACGCGGGCCTCTATTTCCTCGACCGGGATGCGGCGGGCGAGCCGTGGCCAGCGGCATGATCCGCGCGCTTCAGCGAGTTGCTGTCTGAGTCTGAGTCTGAGTCTGAGTGCGCGAGTCCGGATCGCCCTACCAACCTGCACGCTGGTACGGCAGCTCGATGAGCGCACTCGGACCCAGACCACGAATCGCGCCGTTGCGCGGGCGTGCACGTGCCTACACGAGCCCCTTCTTCCAGGGCCCGGTGATCGCCACCGTGAACCCCGGCGCGTAGATGTTCGCGAACAGCCACTTGCCGTCGGGCGAGAAGCAGCAACCGGCCCATTCGGCGCCGCGGAAATCGCCGGTGAACCCGTTCACGGGCCGGTCGAGCACGACGTTGTTCTTCGCGAGCGGGAACGCACGTCCGTCGAGGCCGAGGCCCCAGAGCATCTGCGCCTCGCGCTGGCCGTCTTCGCACACGACCAGCCCGCCGCGCGGGCTGAAGCAGAGGTTGTCGGGATAGTCGATCGCATCGAGGCCGGTCGACTCGAACAGCAGCGCGAGACGCTGTTCCTTCACGTGGTACGCGAACACCTGGCCGCTCGCGGCGTCGCCGCCGTTCGTCGCGGTGAAATAGATCGTCGTGTCGGTGGCGAAGCAGCCCTCGAGCCGCGTGAACGCGGTGGCGCCCGCGTCGAGGCCCTGGTTCACCACGCCCGATCCGTCGGTGCGTCCGGGAGAATGCGCGCGGCCCGGCTCGTCGATGTCCACCCAGCTCGCCTTCCACGACTGGCCGACGCGCAGCCCGCGGCGCAGGTCGGCTGCGCCGTCGGCCTTCAGCATCTGCAGGCGTCCGCCCGCGGCGAGGTCGTCCTTGCGCGTCGGCACGAAGCGATAGAAGCCGGCGCGCGGCTCGCGGTCCTCGGTGAGGTAAACGTCGCCCGTCGCTGCGTGCGTGACGGCAGCTTCGTGGCGGAACTGGCCCATCGCCTCGAGCGCGACGGGCGCGCGGTCGCCGGCGGGATGCACTTCGAACACGAAGCCGTGTTCGCGCACGAGCCGGTTCAGCGGCCTGGCCGAGCTGTCGACGCCGACCGCCTTCGGCTGCGGTTCCTCGTAGACGTACTCCTCGCAGGTGAGCCACGTGCCGCGCGGCGTGATGCCGCCGGCGCAATTCTGCAGCGTGCCCGAGAGCGACGGACGCGCCGCGACGAGGCTGCCGTCCTTCGCGTCGATCTCGAGCGTCAGCGTGCCGCCGCCACAGGCCGCGTCGTACTGGATCAGCGACGGGCCGAATGCGCCGGTGTCGCTCACCACTTCGTGGTTGCGCACCAGCACGATGCGTCCGTCGCGCGCGGCGACCACGCCCATCCCGTCGTGCGCGCCCGGCGTCGGCGCATCGCCGGCCATCGGCGAGCCGGTCCACCCGAGCGTGCGATAGCTGAAGCCCGGCGGCAGCTCGAGCAGCGGCAGGCCCGTCGCGAGGTCCTTGCACGGTGCGAGCGGACCGTAGCCCGTGACGATGCCTTCCGGACGGCCGGCCGCGGCGAGCAGCCGTCCCGCGGGCGCGGCGAGCAGCGCGGCGCTGCCCGTGGCGATGCCGTGCAGGACGCGACGGCGCGAGGGATCGGTGGGATGGAAACGCGACATGCAGGACTCCGGGAGCTCAGGCGGCGGGCGGTGGCGGCGGCAACGCCGCGGCGCCGGGCGGCGGGGGTGGCGGCATCGCGATCGCGACCGGCTTGCGGCGCAGCCAGTACACGAGACCGGCGACGGCGAGCAGCAGTGCGATGCCCAGCAGCGGTCGGTGGAACACCCACGCGAGCGCGATGGTCAGCAGCGCACAGCTCGCGGCGAGCACGAACGCGACGAACGCGAGCCCCTTCTCGAGGAGCGCGCCGACGATGGGCAGCACGGAGCCCGCTGCGGCGAGCGGGCGCATCACGAGCCCGAGGCCGGCCCACATCGCGACGAAACCGATCGCGCGGAACAGCCAGGTCAAGGTGCGGTTGGCCGATTCCGCGGTCGCGAACATCGACTTCGCGCCCTTCGTGCCCGGCTCGATCAGCAGGATGTCGTCGCCGTTCTGCGATTCGTACGGCGCGAGCCCGGTGCCGGCCTGGCGCGCGACGAACGAGTACGTGCCGGCGGGCACGTGGCGGAACGTCACGCGCACGTCGCCGAGCGCCGGCGCAGCCGGGTCGGCGCCGCGGTAGAAGCCCGCACCCGCGCGGCGAAAGCCCTCGAACGTGCTCGCGGCGACGTCGGGCACGGCGAAGCGTTCCCAGTCGTCGAAGCGCCGCGTGATGCCTGCGTCGAGCGTGAATGCGCCGAGCTGCGCGCGGTCGGTGCTCACCTTGCGCGAAGGCAGCGGCAGCGGACCCGGGTTCTCGTGGCCATCGGGCTCATGGAACCGACCGGAATCGATCCGGTCGTCGCTCCAGACGCGCGAGTACTCGTATTCGGTGACCGTCTTCGACGTGCCGTTGGACCGCCGCCTGCGCCGCGACTCGCGCTTCTCGCGCCACTGGTACATCTCGACGTTGCGCTCGAGCGCGAGCGAATCGGCGACGATGCCGAACTCCGCGTCCGCGAGCGGCGCAGTCGCCGCGACATTGCCGGACACGTGCACCAGCCTGCCTTCGTGCGCCGCGTCGACGCGCTCCGCGTTCGCCTCGACCACCGCCGCAGCACCTTCGGCCAGGCTGTCGCTGCGGCGCACGGCGCGCCCTTCGTTCGACCACAGCAGCGGGATCGCGGCGGTGAAGACGCCGAGGCCCACGACCACGCCGGCGACTGCGTGCTTCACCCGCTTGCCGACTTCGACCATCGCCCCGCCCCGAGCCCCCGGAAGTCCGCAATCCTAAACGAGCACCGGGTGCAACGGGGGCTCAGGCGGCCAACGTCAGGGCGACGAGCTCGCCGGTATCGCCGGTGGTGCCGTAGCGGCCCTTCGCGTCGCGCACGGGCGTCGCGAGCGCACAGCCGGCGTCGTGCGTGAAGAACAATCGAACGCCGCGCGCGAGCTTGTCGTCGAGGAATGCGCGCTTCTCCTCGATCAGCAGCTCGGGGTAACGGTCGTAGCCCATCGTGACGGGCAGGTGCACCCATGGACGGCCCGGGATCAGGTCGGCGCAGAACACCACGCCGCCGTCACCGCCGATCTCGGCGAGCATCAGGCCCGGCGTATGGCCATCGCTGAAATGGAAGCGCACGCGCGGACCCAGCGTCGCGCTGTGCGCGCCCGTCACGCGCTCGAGACGACCCGAGGCTTCGAGCAGGCCGGTGAGCTCGGGGATGAACGACGCGCGGTCGCGCGGATGCGGCGCGAGCGCACGCTGCCAGCAGGCCTCGCCGACGACGTAGCGCGCGTTCGGGAACAGCAGCGTCGGCGCCTTGCCTTCGGCCCAGGGCGCGAGCAGCCCGCCGGCGTGGTCGAAGTGCAGGTGCGACAGCACGACCGCGTCGATGTCCTCGTGGGTGAATCCCGAACGTTGTAACGACGCAAGCAAGACGTGATCGTCTTCGACGACACCATACCGTTCCCGCAAACGTGGCTCGAAGAACGCACCGATGCCCGTTTCGAACAGCACGCGCTTGCCGTCGAGGTCGTCGACCAGCAACGCGCGGCAGGCGAGCGGAATGCGGTTCTGCTCGTCGGGCGCGATCCATTGCGACCACATCGCCTTCGGCACGTTGCCGAACATCGAGCCGCCGTCGAGCTTCTGGCTGTTGCCCTGGATGGACCAGAGTTTCATGGGGCGCTCTCCGTCACGATGGAAATGGGAAATCGGAAATCGGTCGCGCGCTGTGCGCGCTCAATCGGAACAGCAAGCCGGCTTTGCCGATTTCCCATTTCCGATTTCCGATTTCCCTACCGGAACACCGCGTCCGACCCACCCTTGCTCACGCCCTTCCAGCGATTGTCGACGCCCGTGTCCGTCGCGCCCGTGCGCGGATCCCACGTCGCGATGTGCATGTTGCCCCATGGCCGCTCGGCGGGCGACACGACGTGGCCGCGCGCCTCGAGCTGCGTGATTTCCTCCGCGCTGAACGCGCCCGGCTCGACGTTGATGCTGTCGGGCAGGTACTGGTGGTGGAAGCGCGGCATCTCCGCGGTCTGCTGCGCGCTCCGTCCGTCCATGAGCTCGACGAGGCCGAGCAGCACCATCGTGACGATACGGCTGCCGCCCGGCGTGCCGAGCACGGCGACACGTTGCGGCCCGATCAGGAAGGTCGGCGACATCGAGGAGAGCGGGCGCTTGCCCGGCGCGATCGCGTTCGCGTCCTCGCCGACCAGGCCGAACGCGTTCGGCACGCCCGGCTTCACCGAGAAGTCGTCCATCTGGTCGTTCAGCATGAAGCCCGTGCCGGGCACCATCATCGTGTTGCCGAACGGAAGGTTCACGGTCTGCGTCACCGCGGCCAGGTTGCCGTCGCGGTCGATGATCGAAAAATGCGTCGTATCGTTGCCCGCCGCCGGCGCTTCGACGCCCGGCAGCAGCGCGCTCGGCATCGCGCGGTCGAGGCTGATGCCCGCGCGCAGGCCCGCGGCGTAGTCGTCGCTGAGCAGCAGCGCGAGCGGCACCTTCACGAAATCGGGATCGCCGAGGTAGATCGCGCGGTCGCGGAACGCGCGGCGCATCGCCTCCACCAGCAGGTGCACGCGCGGGACGCGTGCCATCGACGCGTAGTCGTAGCCGTCGAGGACGTGCAGGATCTCGGCGATCGCGGCACCACCCGAGGACGGCGGCGGCGCGGTCACGATCTCGTAGCCACGGTGCACGAGGCGGATCGGCTCGCGCTCGACGACTGCGTACTGCGCGAGGTCTTCCTCGCTCCAGATGCCGCCGGCGTCGCGCACGCCCTTCACGAGCTTCCTCGCGAGCTCGCCGCGGTAGAACGATTCGCCGCCGTCGCGCGCGAGCTGCTCGAGCACGCGCGCGTAGTCGGGGTTGCGCACGCGCGTACCGACCGCGAGCGGTTCGCCGTTGCGCAGGAACATCGCAGCGGCCGTCGCGTTCTTCGCGACGTCGCCCTTGCGGAAGCCCAGCATCGTGTTGTTCTTCGGCCCGAAGACCCAGCCGCGCTTCGCGAGGCGGATCGCCGGCGCGAGCGACCTGGACAGCGGCAGGCGGCCGTACTCGCGCGCGAGGTGCACGATGCCGGCGGGCAGGCCCGGGATCGCGGCCGCGAGCGGGCCGGCGACGGAGCGCGAGCGATCGGCTTCGCCCTTCGCGTCGAGATACATGTCGCGCGTCGCGGCGAGCGGCGCCTTCTCGCGCGCGTCCACGAACACGTCGCGGCCGTCCTTCGCGACGTGCAGCAGCATGAACGCGCCACCGCCGAGGCCGGAGCTCTCGGGCTCGACGAGCCCGAGCGTGGCGCTCACGGCGACCGCCGCGTCGAACGCGTTGCCGCCTGCGTGCAGCACTTCGAGGCCCGCATCGGTCGCTTGCGCGTTCGCGCTCGCGACCACGGCGTGCTGCGGCAATACC
The DNA here is from genome assembly GCA_937996755.1 of uncultured Pseudomonadota bacterium. Classification (GTDB taxonomy): domain Bacteria; phylum Pseudomonadota; class Gammaproteobacteria; order Xanthomonadales; family Ahniellaceae; genus CALKUS01. The sequence continues at coordinate 11,659 of CALKUS010000241.1, forward strand.
GCGTTGGCGCCCTGCGGCGCGTCGGCATACGCGAAGAACGGGACGAGCAGCCAGAGGGCTGCGACGAACAGGCGATTCGGCTTCATCAGGTCTTCCCGGTCAGGACGCGGTATTTCGCCTCGAGCTCCTCGGGCGTCTCCGTGTTCTGCGGGTCGACGAGGATGCATTCAACGGGGCAGACCTCGACGCACTGCGGCACGTCGAAGTGGCCCACGCATTCCGTGCACCTGCGCGGATCGATCAGGTAGATCGTCTCGCCCTGCGCGATCGCCTTGTTCGGGCACTCGGGCTCGCAGACGTCGCAGTTGATGCACTGGTCGGTGATGAAAAGCGCCATGACAGGAGTGGGCGCCATTCCGCCACCCTCCCCTGCGCATGCAGGGGAGGGCTGGGGAGGGGTGCCCTGGAGAGTGGTCCCTCGCTACGCCCGGGACGAAACGATCGCGCTGCGCGCGATCACTTCGCCTCGACGAAGACGAAGTCGGCTTCGGTCGGCGCGATGATGTCGCGCACGCGCTGCTCGTCCGCGGGCGCGCCGATGAACACCACGCGGACGCCCTTCAGCGACTTCGGCACCGCGATCTTCGGGTCGAACGCCTCGACGATCAGGTTCGCCATCTTCGTCGAGTTGGACGAGCCGAACGCGATCATCGAGCCGGCCTGGATGCCGCGGCCGACCGTATTCGCGACGTTGTCGAGCTGGTCGTCGTAGGCGCGCTGCTGGTCCTCGCCGTCGGCGCCGGGAATCCAGTACACGAACGGGCGCTTGTACTTCTTGCCGTCCATGTTCGCCTTCACCACCTGGCTCAGGTACGCCTTCCAGGCGGCCGGATCGTCGTTGCCGGGCACCGACAGGATCGGCTCGGGGGTGGCGGCCACCACCGGCTTCGCCTCTTCTTCCTTCTTGCAGGCGACGGCGCCGAACGCGAGGAGCGCGGCGAGCAGCAGGTACTTCAGGGACATCTTCATCGCGGGACCCTCTGGCTATGCTGCCTCGGTCACTTGCCGTTCCACTGCGCGCGCAGCGCGCTCTGGACCGACGGGTGTACGAAGCCGGAAACGTCGCCGCCCAGCCGCGCGATCTCGCGCACGAGCGACGACGAAATGAAGCTGTACTGCTCGGCCGGCGTCAGGAACAACGTCTCGACCTCGGGAATCAGGTGCCGGTTCATGCTGGCCAGCTGGAACTCGTACTCGAAGTCCGAAACCGCGCGCAACCCGCGCACGATCACGCCCGCGCCGACCTCGCGCACGAACTTCGCCAGCAGCGAATCGAACCCGAGCACTTCCACGTTGCGCACGCCCGCGAGCGCCTCGCGCGCGAGCGCGATGCGCTGCGCCAGCGGCATCGCCGGCCCCTTCGACGGGCTTTCCGCGATCGCCACGACCATGCGGTCGAACAGCGGCGCGGCCCGCGTCACGAGGTCGACGTGGCCGTTGGTGATCGGATCGAACGTGCCGGGATAGATCGCGACACGCGCGCTCGCGCTGTTGCGTGCTTCGCTCATGCGTTTTCTTCGTCCGCGGCCGGACGTAGCTTAGCCAAGGCCCGCGCCGGCCGGTAGCCCGCGGGACGCACGGTACAGCGCGAACCGCACGTCGCCGGCCCGGGACTCCCGATGCAGCGTCCAACCGGCCGGAACGCCGGGCTCGGTCCCGACCGGCGCTTCGACGTAGACGAGCGCAACGGGCTTCAGCCAGCCGCGTGATTGCAGCGCGTCCAGGCTGGACGCCCAGAGCGACTGCGCGAACGGCGGGTCGACGAACACGACGTCGAACGGCGACGCGGCCGCCGCGAGGAAGCGCTCGGCCGGCTCGTTGCGGACCTCGGCGTTCGCCACCTTGAGGCGCGCGAGCGTCGCGCGGAGCGCGGCCGCGAGCCGCGCATCGGCCTCGACGAACGTGCAGTGGCCCGCGCCGCGCGACAGCGCCTCGATGCCCAGCGCGCCCGTGCCGGCGAACAGGTCCAGGCAGCGCGCGCCGTCGATCTCGGGCGCCAGCCAGTTGAACAGCGTCTCGCGCACGCGGTCGGGCGTCGGCCGCAGGCCCGGCGCATCCGGAACGTCGATGCGCGAATTGCGCAGCGAGCCCGCGACGATGCGGACCTGGCCGCGGGGACGGTCACGATGCGCCACGCTCTCTCCGGGGGCGGCTGCTAGAATTCGCGGCGCATTCTCGCCTGTAACCACGTCCGATGTTCAACTTCTGGAAGCGGAAAGCCGCGCCGCCCGCGGATGCGCCTGCGCCCGAGGCGGCAGCGCCCGTGGTGGAACCGGCGCCGGTCGCGCCCGTAGCGCCGGTGACGCAGGAAAAGCCGCGCAGCTGGCGCGAGCGCCTGGGCGGCAGCGCGTTCGGGCGCTCGCTCGGTTCGCTGTTCTCGCGCAACCCGAAGCTCGACGACGACCTGCTCGACGAGCTCGAGACGACGTTGCTCACGGCCGACGTCGGCGTGGCCGCGACCACGACGCTCATCGACCACCTGCGCAAGCGCATGAAGGCACGCGAGTTCGCGGATGCGAACGCGCTGCTCGCCGCGCTGCGCGACGAGCTCGTCGGCGTGCTGGCGCCGGTGGCGCGCCCGCTCGAGATGGGCGACCAGAAGCCCTTCGTGCTCATGGTCGTCGGCGTCAACGGCGTCGGCAAGACGACGACGATCGGCAAGCTCGCGCAGCACCTCAAGCGCGAAGGCGCGAACGTGATGCTCGCCGCGGGCGACACGTTCCGCGCGGCGGCGGTCGAGCAGCTGAAGACCTGGGGCGAGCGCAACGGCGTACCCGTGGTCGCGCAGGGCTCGAATGCCGACTCCGCTTCGGTGATCTTCGACGCGCTGCAGTCGGCGCGCGCGCGCGCCGTCGACGTGCTCGTCGCCGACACCGCCGGCCGCCTGCACACGCAGGGCGGGCTGATGGACGAGCTCGGCAAGATCCGCCGCGTCGTCGGCAAGCTGGACGCGAGCGCGCCGCACGAGGTGCTGCTCGTGATCGACGGCACCACGGGACAGAACGCGCTGTCGCAGGTGCGCCAGTTCAACGCCGCCGTCGGCGTCACCGGCCTCGCCGTGACGAAACTGGACGGCAGCGCGAAAGGCGGCGTGCTGTTCGCGCTCGCGCGCGAATTCGGCATCCCGATCCGCTTCGTGGGCGTCGGCGAATCGCTCGACGACCTGCGCGTGTTCGATGCGCGCGCGTTCGTCGACGGCCTGCTGCCGGAACGCATCGGATGACGGGCAAGCGCCCGCGGCGCTGGCTGCGCTGGACCGCGGCCGTGTTGCTGCTCGGCGTCGCTGCGCTCGCATTCGCCGGCTGGCTGTTCGTGCGCGATCGCGAGCGCGTCGCCGCGCTCGTCGTCGCGCAGGTGCGCGACTCGTTCGGGCTCGAGCTCACGATCGGCGGCGACGCGTCCGTCGACTGGGTTCCGCCCGGCATCACGCTGCAGGACGTGGCGCTGCGCTTCCGGGGCCAGCAGCTGCTGCAGGCACGCGAGCTCGCGGCGAGCGTCCCGTGGCGCACGCTCTGGACGCGCGAGCTCCACCTCGCGTCGCTGAAGCTCGTGCGCGTGGACATGGACACCGACGCCGTTGCGGCATACCTGGCCTCGCGCCGCGACGACGGCCCGCCGGCGCCGCTGCAGTGGCCGCGGCTCGACACCATCCTCGTCGTCGACGATGCGACCGTGCGCAGCGCGGGCAGCGCGCCCATCGAGCTTTCGTTCCGCATCGAGCGGCTCGCGCCCGAGCTTCCGGTGAACGCCCTCGTGACCGTGAAGCAGGCCGGGCATGCCGTTCGCGTCGAGCTGTACGGAACGCAGGCCGCGGGCCCGGGGCTGGCTCTGGACCCCGCGCGCATCGTGCTCTCCCCGGTGGGCGATGGCGCGACGGTCGATTTCGAAGGAAGTCTCCGGTTCGCCGCGGCGAACGATTGGCGCATCGTCGGCAAGCTCGCTTGCCCGGAAGTCGAGGCGTGGCTCGCCGCGTTCGTTCCCGGCCTGCCGATCGGCAGGCGACTCGAGCTCGACGTCGATGTGCGACGCGCGTCGACGCTCGCGCTGCGCGCGAAAGGCGCGATCGGCGATTCGCGCGTCGACGCCGACCTCGCGGGCATCGCGTTGCCCGCGGACGGCGGCGCCGCAGCGTGGCTCGCGCTCGCAACGTCGAGCGCCCTGCGCGGCAGCGCGACGGTCGATCGCTGGCAGGTGGGCGAAGTGCGGCTCGAAGGCATCGAGCTGCGTGCCGGCGAAGAAGCCGGGAAGTGAGCACGTTCGCCGAACGGCTGCTCGCCTGGCACGACGTGCACGGCCGCAAGGACCTGCCGTGGCAGCACCCGCGCACGCCGTACCGCGTGTGGGTGAGCGAAGTGATGCTGCAGCAGACGCAGGTCGCGACCGTGGTCGGATACTTCGACCGCTTCGTCGCGCGCTTTCCCGACGTCGCGGCCCTCGCCGCGGCACCGCTCGACGACGTGCTCGCGGCGTGGACGGGGCTCGGCTACTACTCGCGCGCGCGCAACCTGCAGCGCGCGGCGCAGGCGTGCGTCGAACGGCACGGCGGCGAGCTGCCGCGCGAATTCGACTCGCTGCACGCGCTGCCCGGCATCGGCCGCTCGACGGCGGCCGCGATCCTGTCGCAGGCGCACGACGAGCCGCACGCGATCCTCGACGGCAACGTGAAGCGCGTGCTCGCGCGCCATGCCGGCGTCGACGGCGAAATCGAAGCGACGACCACGCTCGCGCGGTTGTGGGACGAAGCGCAGGCACGCGTGCCCGCGACGCGCTGCGCCGACTACACGCAGGCGATCATGGACCTCGGCGCGACGCTCTGCGCGCGCACGCCGCGTTGCGGCGACTGCCCGGTCGCGAGCGACTGCGTCGCGCTGCGTGACGGTCGCACGCGCGAGCTGCCGCGCCGCCGCGCGCGGCGCGCCGTGCCCGAGCGCAGCACGGTGATGCTCGTGCTGCGCGACGGCGACGACCGCGTGCTGCTCGAGCGGCGTCCCGCGACGGGCATCTGGGGCGGGCTCTGGAGCCTGCCCGAATGCGCGAGCGAAACGGATGCGGGCGCGCACGCGCAACGACTCGCGGGCACGAATGAAGCGCTCGAGGCGCTGCCGCCGTTCACCCACCAGTTCACGCACTTCCGCCTGCAGGTAACGCCGCTTGCGGCACGCGCGCACGGGGCCGCGGTCCGCGACGACGAGCGCCGCTGGCTCGCTCGCGACGACGTCGCCGCGCTCGGACTGCCGACGCCCGTCAGGAAACTGCTCGACCGCTACTGGAGCTCGACCACATGACCCGCATCGTCCACTGTGCCTACCTCAAGCGCGACGCCGAAGGCCTCGACTTCGCGCCGTGGCCGGGCGAGCTCGGCAAGCGCATCTACGATTCGATATCGAAGGAAGCGTGGGCGAAGTGGCTCGCGCACCAGACGATGGTGATCAACGAGAACCGCCTGTCGCCGATCGACCCCGCGACGCGGAAGCGGCTCGCAGCCGAGATGGAAGCTTTCCTGTTCGGCGGCGGCGTTGCGCCGCCGCCGGGTTATACGTCTGCCTGATTCTTCGCCGGCGCCATCCATGGCGCCCGCTCGCTCCGTCGGGTCGCACCTTCGCGCATCCTGCGCTCAGCCGTTTTGCCAAGCGTCGCCTGAGGGCGACGCTCAGCTGGCAAAACGATCGAGCGCCTTCTCGGCCTGCCCACGCTCGTGGTCGCCGAGGGAGCGAGCAATACGGCGGTAGCGCGCGATGAGGTCGGCGTCGCCGGGCATCTTCTCGGCGACGCCCTGCAGCACCTGGCCGCGTTCGAAGTCCGAGCCCATCGTCGAGCAGGCCTCGAGCACGGCGGCGTAGCCATCGCGATCGAGCTCGTCCGTTTCGACGAGCGCGAGCAGCGTCTCGCGGCGGTCGAAGTCGGAGCCGATGCCCTGCGCCGCGGCGGCGTAGGCCTTCGCCTGCGCGGGAACGTGCGCGACGTGCGGCGCGAGCGCGCGCAGCGATTCGCGCTTCTCGAAGTCCGAGCCGATCGTGGCCGCGGCGGCGAGCGCCGACTCGACCGTGGTCGCGTCGAGGTCGCCGGCGTCGACGAGGCCGACGATCGCCGTGCGGCGCTCGAAGTCGGAGGCGATCGTCGCGAGCGTAGCGCCCCAGGCGCGGCGCACGTCGGGGCCGCGCGCGAGCTTCGGAGCCAACGCCTCGAGCACGGTGCGCTTCTCGAAATCCGATCCGATGGCGGCGGCCGACTTCAGCAGGCGCACCTGCTGCGCTTCGCCGAGGGCCTGCGTTTCGATCAGCGATTCCAGCGACGTGCGTCGCTCGAAGTCGGAGCCGATCGCGTCGACGGTGGCGAGCACGCGGTCCTGCATCCCAGCGTCCAGCTGCGTCGCGTCGAACAGCGCGATGAGGTACGTGCGGCGCGCGTAGTCGCTGCCGATCATGCCGACCTCGTCCAGAACGGATCCAGGACCGCCCTTCGCGAGGAAACGCTGCACGCGATCTTCCGCGAACAGCCCGGTCTCGCGCAGCAGCGTGGGGATCACCTGCGCCATCCAGCGCCGGCCTTCGGCATCGAGCGGCCGCTCGTTGCCGTCGACGGAGTATTCGCGCGCGACGCCACCGTTGCCCGGCGTGAACTCGATGCGGCGCGTCGCGCCGGCGCGCGTTTCCTCGATTTCGAGGCGCGCGCCCGATTCGATCGTCGCAACGTCGTCCTCGTTCGGCGTGAACGTGAACTTGCCGCGCGACTTCGCCTCGAGCTCGACGCCGTCGATCGAGACGTCGACCGACATGCGTTCGCCGCTGCCGTCGTCGATGATCGAGATGTGGCTGCCGTGCTTGCCGGCGGCGGCGGCGATGCCCGCGATGCCGATCGCCGGCAGCACGAACGCGCCCGCGACGAGCATGGCGAGCACCAGCGCGCGGCCGTGCGCGCGCATCTTCAACGGACCCATGGGACGCTCCTCGAGCAGTGAGTGGACGCGCTCGACCAGCGGCGAGCGCGAAGAAGCCATCGCCACCGCGAGCAACGGCTCGCGCTGGCGGCCGCATTGCTCGGCGCAATGCAGCAGCGATTCGGCGAGCGCGCGCGGCGCGCCCGTGGCGCGCGCGGCCCATGCGTCGCACGAGAGCTCGGCCAGCGTCGCGAGACGGCGACGCGCGAGCAGCGCGAGCGGATGGTGCGCGAGCAGCGACTGCGCGACGACGTCGAGCGCGCGCCACAGCGTGTCGCGGCGCGCCAGGTGCGCGACCTCATGCGCGAGCATCGCGGCGCGCGCCTCGCGCGACGCGTCCAGCGACCAGCGCGGCAGGCAGATGGTGTCGCCGAACGCCGCGAGCGGGCTGGCGAGCGAATCGCCCGTGCGCAGCAGCGGCGTGCGTACGCGCGCCAGCGCCGCGAGCTCGGCCGCCTCGCGATCGACCGCGGGTGCTTCGAGCGTGGGCATCGCCGCGACTGCCACCTCGAGGCGCCAGCGCGCGCGGGCGAGCGCGACCAGCGTCGTCGCGATCGCGGCGAGCCACAGCGCGACGAGCGCCTCGTGCCATGCCGGCAGCGAAGGCAGCCGCCAGGCGCGCGCGGCCGGCGCCGCGCCCGGTGCAGTGC
>CALKUS010000242.1 GCA_937996755.1 uncultured Pseudomonadota bacterium
GCGTCGTTGAGCGTCTTGGGCATGGAGCCCACCATGCCGCAGCGACGCCCGCCTGGCTGGCCGGCCAAACAATTCCCGGCGCGACGCGCAGGGACTTGTTCAGAGGTCCCTAGGGACAACTGACGCCGGCGACGTTCGTCAGGCGCGTGAGTCGCATCGTGCCGCTGCCGAAACCCGCGACGGACTCGTAGTCGACGCGGCCGTTGTTGCAGTCGCTGAACGAGATCGTCAGCCGTCCCCAGGCGGGACGCGTCACCTGGTTCGGGTCGAAGTTCGGGATGAATCGCCCGCCCTGCGGGTACACGGCTTCGATGACTGCGCGGTCGCCGACGATGTCGCCCGAGCCGATGAACCACGCCTGGCCGCCCTCCGGGCGGAACGTGAACCACGACGCGACCATCGCGTTGTTCGGCAACACCTCGATGAACAGGCCGTGGCCCGACTGTGCCGGATCGAACCAGGTGCCCGTGAACGCGGCGCCGATGCTCACGCCCGTCTGCACGGGCGCGCCGTCGGAGACGAGGTACAGCGTGCCGTTGAACGAATCGAACAGGTAGATATTTCCGCGTTCGTCCTCGCCGAACGTCGAGACGCCGTACGGCGTGTCGAGCTGCTGCGTCGCCGTGAACGCGTCGCCGCTGCGCGTGATCGCGAACACGCGACCGGAGCAGTAATCGGCGTAGAGGTACGTGCCGACCAGCGCGGGATAGGCGCTGCCGCGGTACACGTAGCCGCCCGTGATCGAGCAACCGAGCGAATGGTCGTACTCGGCGACGGGCGACGTGAGGCCCGGCGTGCTGCAGCTGTCGCCGCCGCGGAAGCAGCGCGTGCCTTCGTACACGCTCCAGCCGTAGTTCTGACCGCCCGCGCTGTTCGCCGGCTGGAAGTTCACTTCCTCGCGCTGGCCCTGGCCCACGTCCGCGATCCAGAGGTCGCCGGTCGCGCGATCGAACGACATGCGCCACGGATTGCGCAGGCCGAGCGCCCAGATCTCGGGCCGGTAGCCTTCGCGACCGACAAACGGGTTCGACGCGGGCACGCGATAGGTCGCGTCACCCGATTCCGTGTCGATGCGCAGCACCTTCCCGAGCAGTTGGTTCGGGTTCTGGCCGGTGAGGAACGGATCGTTCGCACCGCCGCCGTCGCCGATGGAGACGTACAGGTAGCCGTCCGGTCCGAACAGCAGCTTGCCGCCGTTGTGGTTCGTCTCGGGATGCGGCACGCGCAGCACGATCTGTTCGCTCGTCGGATCGGCGCGCGCGTTGTCGGCCGATACGCGGTAGCGCGCGACGTTCACGCTGCGGTCCGGTGCGGTGAACAGCACGTAGAAGTACCGCTTGCTCGTGTAGTTCGGCGGGAACGCCGCGGACAGCAGGCCCTGCTCGTCGCCGGTCGCGCCGATGCGCGACGAAATATCGAGAAAGGGTTCTGCGCGCAGCGTGTTCGCGGCGAACACACGCACCTGCCCGGGTTGCTGCACGAGGTACAGGCGTTGCGTGCCGTCGCCGGCGTTGACGACGTCGACCACGCCCTGGGTATTCGTGAGCACCGACGTCAGGCGCAGGTCGAGCGCGGACGCGGGCGCGGTGAAGGCGATCAGCAGGCAGCACAGCCAGGTACGCATGCGCGGACTCCGGTCGGGTGGCCCCCTGGCGTCAACCTACGATGCCATTCGTACTATGTCAACCGCTTCAATCCTGGAAGAGATGCTCGATCTCGTCGCGCTCCGTCGCCTCGAGCAGGCGCTTCGCCTTCGCGCGCAGCGACTTGCGCGAGAGGCGCGAAATCGCGTCGCGCACCTCGAGGATCGCGTTCGGGTGCATGCTGAGCTCCGTGAGCCCGAGCGCGATCAGCACGGGCACGAAGCGCGGGTCGCCCGCGAGCTCGCCGCAGAGGGACACCGGGCGGTGCGCTCGCTGCGCATTCTCGATCACGAGCGCGAGCAGGCGCAGCACGGCCGGGTGCAGCGGGTCGTACTGGTTGCTGACGGCCGCATTGTTGCGGTCGGCCGCGAGCGTGTACTGCACGAGGTCGTTGCTGCCGATCGCGAAGAAGTCGAGCTCGCGCGCCAGCTCCGCGCTCACGAGCGCCGCCGCTGGAATCTCGATCATGCCGCCGAGCTCCACGGTTTCCGCGACCGGCGTGCCGGCCGTCTCGAGCGCCTCGCGCGCGTTCGCCAGCATGGTTCGCGCGAGGCGCACCTCGGTGACGCTCGTCACCATCGGCAACAGGATGCGCACGGGGCCGTACGCGGACGCGCGCAGCATGGCGCGCAGCTGCGTCGTGAACAGCGCGCGACGCGCAAGCGAGAGGCGCACGCCGCGCAGGCCCAGCGCGGGGTTCGGCTCGGGTGCGAGGTCGAGGCCGCTGCCCGCAGCCTTGTCGGCGCCGAGGTCGAGCGTGCGCAGCGTGACCGGCTTGCCGGCCATCGCGAGCACGGCGTCGCGGTAGGACTTGAATTGCTCGTCCTCGCCGGGCACTTCGCCGTGGCGCAGGTAGAGGAACTCGGTGCGGAACAGGCCGACGCCCGCCGCCCCCAGGCGACGCGCGGCGGCGATGTCGGCCGACTGCTCGGCGTTCACGAAGAGCTCGATCTCCGCACCGTCCTTCGTGACGGTCTCCGCGGTCTTCAGCCGCGCGAGCTGGCGCTGCGCGCGTCGTGCGTCGCGCTGGTGCTGGCGCAGCCGCGCCAGGTCGAGCGCGTCGGGCGAGACGATGACGGTGCCGGCGTCGGCATCGACCAGCACCATGTCGCCGTCGCGCACGCGCGCCAGCGCTTCCGTGGCGCCGACGACGACCGGCAGGCGCATGCCGCGCGCGAGGATCACGCTGTGCGAAAACGCGCTGCCGCCCGAGAACACCGCCGCCACCATGCCGTTGTCGTGCCAGTGGCCGAGCTCCGCGGGTGCGATGGAGTCGCACACGAGCACGGTTGCGGCGTCCCCGCGCGCGTGCGGCTTCGCGTGGGCTTCGCCGCGCATCAGCGCCGCGAACACGCGCGCGACCACCTGGTCGAGGTCCTCGCGGCGGCTGCGCAGGTAGGGGTCGTCGATCGCGTCGAACGCGGCCGCGAGCCGGTCGCGGTGCGCCTTCAATGCGGCCGTCGCGCGCACGTTGTTCTTGCGGATGCGCTCGGCCACGCCTTCGGCGAGGTCGGGATCGTCGAGCATCAGCGCGTGCGCATCGATGAATTCGGACACGTCGCGCGCGAGCGAGCCCTTGAGGCGCGCGCGCAGGTTGGCGAGCTCGCGGCGCGCACCGTCCAGCGCCGCCGCGAAGCGCGCGAGCTCGGCCGGCACGTCGCGCGGCGCGATCGGCTCGAGCTCGACTTCGAAATGCGTGGGGTAGACGACGCGCGCACGCCCGAGCGCGAGGCCGCGCGATGCAGCCGTCGCCTCGAGCTCGAGGCGCGGCATCAGTCGGGCTCCCCGAAGCGCGCCGCGAACAGCTCGGCGACCGCGTCCGCCGCCGCCGCCTCGTCCGGCCCTTCGACCTTCAGCAGCAGCTCCGAGCCCTTGCCGGCCGCGAGCATCATGAGGCCCATGATGCTCTTCGCGTTGATCTCGCGGCCGCGGTGTACGAGCAGCAGCGTGCTGGCGAACTGCGACGCGAGCTGCACGACCTTCGCCGACGCGCGCGCGTGAAGGCCCAGGCGGTTCACGATGGGCAACGTGCGCTCGATCATGCGTGGTCGACGACCACGCCGTTGCGGCCGCCGGACGCGGCCGTGAGCACGAGCTCGTCCAGCGATTGCTCGTGGTAGTTCAACACGCGCAGCAGCATCGGCAGGCCGACGCCCGAGACGCGGCGCACGAGCGTGCCCTGCGTGACGAGGCGGGCCGCGATGTTGCTGGGCGTCGATCCATAGAGGTCGGTGAGCACGAGCACGCCGTTGCCGTGGTCGAGCTCGCGCATGTGGTAGGCGGCGCGGTGCGCGACGGCGTCGGCGTCGTCGCCCGATCCGAACTCGACGGCGATCACGTGCAGCGAAAAGGGCCCGACCACGTCGTGCGCGGCCTCGATCAGCGCCTTGCCGAGACCGCGATGCGTGAGGAGCAGGATGCCGACGCCGTTCATGGTGCGGGAGCCTCTCGTCGCTGCCCGAGCGGGCGGGCGGGGTGGAAATCGGAAATCGGAAATCGGAAATGGGCAGAGCAAGCGACCGCGAGACCGCGATGGGCGGTTCTTCCGATTTCCTATTTCCCATTCCCCATTTCCGTGGCCTATTCCAATTCCCGGTGGAACGTCATCACATTCTCGCGCGCTTCGCGGAACGCTTCCGCGAGCCGCTCCACGATATAGACGGAACGATGCCTGCCGCCGGTGCAGCCGATGCCGATCGTCACGTAGGAACGCTGCTCGGCCTCGAAGCGCGGCAGCCACTGCGCGAGGAACTCCCGCACCTGCTGCACGTACGCCTCGACCTCGGGCAGCGCCATGAAGTAGTCGCGCACGTCCTTGTCGCGGCCCGAGAGCGGGCGCAGGCGCTGGTCCCAGTGCGGGTTCGGCAGGCAGCGCGCGTCGAACACGAAATCGGAATCGGGCGGCACGCCGCGCTTGTAGGCGAACGACTCGAACAGCAGCGACAGTTCGTTCGCGGACACGCCGAACGCCGTGGCCATCACGCGCCGCAGCTGATGCACGTTCAGCTCGCTCGAATCGATCACGCGGTCGGCGATCGCGATCAGCGGCCGCAACAGGCGGCGCTCGAGCGCGATCGCGTCGGCCAGCGGGAGGCCGTCGGAGGTCAGCGGGTGGCGGCGGCGCGTGTCGGAGAAGCGCTTCAGCAGCACCTCGTCGCGCGTGTCGAGGAACACGAGCTCGTAGGCGACCCCGGACTTCGCGATCTGCGCGAGCATCTCCGGCAGCCGCTGCAGGTCCTCGCCGCGATTGCGCACGTCCACGCCGACCGCGAGGCGCGGATAACGCCCCGGCTGGTCGCGTGTGACCGACTCCACGAACGCCGGCATGAGCGCCGTCGGCAGGTTGTCGACGCAGTAGTAGCCGAGGTCCTCGAGCGTGCGCAGCGCCACCGTCTTGCCCGAGCCGGACAGCCCGCTCACGACGACCAGGCGCGTCGACGGCACGGCCGGCGTGCGCGACGGGGGCGGCGGCGTGAAGCGTTGGGTGGGCGTCGACATCGGGCGCTGTCGTGCGGCGAAGCCAGGTCGAATCTAGCGTGAACCGAGGCGGCTTGTCAGGCCGGGTACGAGTAAGAGTTCGAGTATGAGTGTGCGACATCCGAGAGCTGTACAAGCCCGCGAGCTGGTACAACCGCTCGTCCGGGCACCCTCATGCTCAGACTCATACTCATGCCGGGCGCGCGAAAACACAGCAGGCGACGGTCAACTCCACGGCAACCTGCGCATCTGATGCGCCTGCCGATCGATGAAGGTCTGCGCCGGATCGATGCCCTTGCTGCGCAGCACGTGGTTGCGCACGGCGGCTTCGACGAGCACGGCGAGGTTGCGGCCGGGCGCGACGGGGATCGTGATCAGCGGCACGTCGACATCGAGTACGGTGCGCCGGGCGATGATGCCGTGCAGGCGGTCCATGCCCTCGATCGGCTTCATGACGTCGGCTGCGACCAGCTGCACGATCATGCGCAGGTACTTGTTCCGCTTGATCGCGGTGTCGCCGAACATCTCGCGCACGTTCAGCACGCCGAGGCCGCGCACCTCGAGCAGGTCGCGCAGCAGTTCCGGACAGGTGCCGTCCAGCACGTCCGGCGCGATCTGCGTGAATTCCGGCGCGTCGTCGGAGATCAGGCGGTGGCCGCGCGTGAGCAGTTCCAGCGCGAGCTCGCTCTTGCCGGCGCCGGCTTCGCCCATGATCAGCACGCCGTTGGAGTAGACCTCCATGAACGTGCCGTGCAGCGTGATGCGCTTCGCCAGCGCGCGCGCGAGGTGGTACTGGATGTACGTGAGCAGCTCGTGGCCGCGGCGCGGGCTGCCCCAGAGCGGCGTGTCGCTTTCCTCGCACGCCTTCTTGAGGTCGCTCGGCACGGTCTGGTCGCGCGTAACGATGATCGCGGCGGGGCGGTAGGCGATGATCTTCTCGACCGTTTCCCAGCGTTGACGGTTGTCGAGCCCGTCGAGGTACTTCAGCTCTTCCGAGCCGACCAGCTGCACCTTGTTCGGATAGATGATGTTGAGGTAGCCGACGAGCGACGGGCGCCGCTGCAGGTTCTCGCCCGGCTCGATGATGCGCGTGTCGCCGCGCCGGCCCGCGATCCAGCGCAGGCCGAGCCTGGCCTGCAGTTGTTCGAAGAGGTCGCGCGCGTTGATGCGGCGCGCGTCGTCCGACGAGGCCACGAGGGCATCCTCGACGGGCGCCGTCGTGCTCACGCCGCGGCGTTCCGTTCCTTCCAGCCCGCGAGCGCGTCGAACAGCGCGTGGCTGTCGCGCGCCTGCCGCAGCGCGGCGCACAGCGGCGCGTCGGAAAACATCTCCGCGAGCTCGGCGAGGAACAGCAGGTGCTGGTCGGTGAAATGCTCGGGTACGACGAGCGCGAACACGAGGTCGACCGGCTTGCCGTCGACGGCGTCGAACTCGACGGCGTCCTTCAGGCGCACGAACGCGCCGACCGCGCGATCCAGCGTGGCGCTGCGGCCATGCGGGATCGCCACTCCGCCACCGAGGCCGGTGGAACCGAGCTTCTCGCGGCGAACCAGCGAATCGAGGATGTCGCGCTCCCACGCGCCGTTGCCGGAGTCGTCGAGCAGCCGCGCCAGCTGCTCGAGGAGCTTCTTCTTGTTGCCCGCGGGCGCGTCGGCGACGACGCGCCCGGGCGCGAGCAAATCGATGATCTGCACTTCGGCTCCCCCTGCCGACGCGACTATGCCGTCGGACGCGCCTTCTGCGCGTCGGCACGGTGATGGTCGGTGAGCTTCTCCTTGTGCTTGCGCGCCTGGCTGTCGAGCTTGTCGGCGAGCGCGTCGATGGCGGCGTACATGTCGGACGCCTCGGCGTCGGCGTGCAGCACTTTCTTGCGCGCGGCGGAGATCGTGGCCTCGGCGCGGTGCGTGACCTTTTCCAGGCTCAGGATGATGCTCACGTCGTGCAGCTGGTCGAAGTGGCGCGCAACGCGCTCGAACTTCTGGACTGCGTAATCCCGGAGGGCGGGGGTGACTTCAACCTGGCGGCCACTGACCTGGATCTGCATGGTGTTACCTCCTGACTGCGGGGACGCGGCGATGTGCCACGCCCGATAACCGGCCATCGCCGCGCCCTGCGCGCGGCGGGTCCGTACCGAAACAGAATGGGGGATCCGTGGCGAAACAGAATGGGGCAGAAGGAATATCGCCGACGTGACGGCGGTCAAGCGCCCGTGACGACCGCATCCGGGACGCCGGGAGGAAGGAATCGCACGACCACGAGCTGGTCGGAACACGATCGGCGGGGTTGTCCTGGACGGCTCAGGCGAGCCGGCAACGGTCGCTGGAAGCCGGGATGTTCAACGCTTCGCGATATTTTGCCACGGTTCGCCGGGCGACCGCGATGCCGCGACGATTGAGCTCGCCGGCGATGGCACTGTCCGACATCGGTTTCCCGGGGTTCTCCTCGTCGACCAGCTTGCGGATCATGGCGCGGATGGCCGTGGCCGACGCTTCGCCGCCTTCCGACGTGGCCAGGCCGACCGAGAAGAAGTGCTTGAATTCGAAGGTGCCGCGCGGCGTGTGCAGGTACTTGCGCGTCGTGATGCGCGACACGGTGGATTCGTGCACGCCGATCTCGTTCGCCACCTCGCGCAAGGTGAGCGGGCGCATCGCTTCCGGGCCGTAGTCGAGGAACGCGCTCTGCTGGCGCACGATGCACGTCGCCACCTTCAGCATGGTTTCGCCGCGCGCGCGCAGGCTCTTGATCAGCCAGCGCGCTTCCTGCAGGCAACCCTTGAGATAGCTCGCGGTCGCGTCGCGCGACGCCGCGGCCATGCGCTCGTAGTGCTGGTTGATCAGCAGGTTCGGCTGGCACGACGCATTCAGGCGCACCTTCCAGCGGCCTTCGTGGCGATACGCGTACGCGTCCGGCACGACGTACTCGGCCTCGATGCTGCCGTGGCTGTTGCCCGGGCGTGGGTTCAACGTCTTCACGAGCGCCGCGGCGGCCTCGATGTCTTCGGGCTCCACCGCGAGCTTCTGCGCGAGACGCCCGTGGTCTTTCGCGAGCGACTCCAGGTGGTCGGCCACGAGCGTGCGCGCGAGCGCGAGATGCACGGTGTCGGGATCGAGCGCTGCGAGTTGCACGAGCAGGCAGTCGCGCAGGTTGAGGCTCGCGACGCCGAGCGGCTCGAACTGCTGCACGCGGTGGCGCACGGCCTCGATCTCCTCGATCGACGCCTCGATGTCGGGACGCAGCGTCTGCTGCACGTCCGCGAGCGATTCGCGCAGGTAGCCGTCCTCGCCGACCGCCTCGATGATCGCGACGGCGATGCCGCGATCGCGGCGCGACAGCGGCGTGAGGTTGAGCTGCCACTCGAGGTAGTCGTGCAGCGACTCGGGCGATGCCGTGCGCGCCTCGATCGGGTCGGCGTCCTTGTCGGGCGCAGGGCCGCTCGGCTTCTCCCAGTCGGACTCGCCGGCCTGGTCCCAGTCCTCGGCGTCGAGCGAATCCTCGGCCTTCGCTTCTTCGCTCGCGGCGTCGGGCGCCTCGGCTTCGGCAGCCGTCTCCGGCGCGACGTCGCCCTCGGTTTCGCCCTTGCCGTCGGGCGCGGCTTCTCCGTCCTCGTTTTCGGCCGTCTCGAGCAGGGGATTCGACTCGAGCGCCTCGTTGATTTCCTGTTCCAGTTCCATCGCGGACAGCTGCAGCAGGCGGATCGCCTGCTTGAGCTGCGGCGTGAGGCTCAGGTGCTGGCTGATGCCGAGCTTGAGTTGCGGCTTCACGATCTCCCTCGTCCCGTCGTGGCCCTTGCGCAGCGACCCCTGCAGTGCCGCGCAAAAGCAAAATCCGTTCCACGAGGGAGATTCTATGCCGATGGCACCCGGCTTGCGCTAGGGACCTTGGGTCAAGAAGTGTCGCGAACCGGGTATGGACATGGGTCGGAACACGAGTTGGCGTGCTCCGCACGCCGGGTGGCGCCCGGCGCCTGCGTCGGGTATCCGGGCGGCGAGCTCATGCCCGGCCTCATGCTCGGACTACAGCCTGAAATCGTGCCCGAGGTACACCTCGCGCACCTTCGGATCCTCGAGCAGCGCAGCGGGCTTGCCTTCGGCGAGCACGGCGCCGGCATTGAGGATGTAGGCGCGGTCGACGATGCCGAGCGTCTCGCGCACGTTGTGGTCGGTGATCAGCACGCCGATGCCGCGCGACTTGAGGAAGCCGATGATGCGCTGGATCTCGATCACCGCGATCGGGTCGATGCCGGCGAAGGGTTCGTCCAGCAGGATGAAGCGCGGCTGCGTGGCCAGCGCGCGCGCGATCTCCACGC
>CALKUS010000243.1 GCA_937996755.1 uncultured Pseudomonadota bacterium
GCCGTGACGATGGCGCGGTCGGCGCCCGCGAGCGCGTTGAGCAATGTCGACTTGCCCGCGTTCGGCGCGCCGACGATCACCGCGTGCAGGCCGTCGCGCAGCCGCTGCCCGCGGCGGGCCTGGCCGAGCGTGGCATCGACATCGCGCGCGAGCGCCGCGAGCGCCGTGCCGACGCGTTCGGCGCCGGCGGTGTCGAGCGCTTCGTCGCTGAAGTCGATGTCGGCTTCCACCTCGACGCGCAGCGCGATGAGCCGCGTGAGCAGGTGGTGGACGTGGCGCGAGAACTCGCCGGCCATGCTGCGCGCGGCGGCACGCGCCTGCGCTTCCGACGTGCTCGCGACGAGATCGGCGACGGCCTCCGCCTGCGCGAGGTCGAGCCGGTCGTTGAGGAAGGCGCGCTCGCTGAATTCGCCGGCACGCGCGCGACGCGCCCCGAGCGCGACGCAGGCGTCCAGCAGCAGCGCGAGCACCACCGGGCTGCCGTGCGCCTGCAGCTCGAGCACGTCTTCGCCGGTGAACGAGCGCGGCGCCACGAACAACAAGGCGACGCCGTGGTCGAGCGGCGCGCCGTGCGCGTCGTGGAACGTGGCGACTTCGACGCGGCGCGGGCGCAGGTTGCGCCCGGTCAACTGCGAGGCGATGCGCGCGGCGAGCGGCCCGGAGACGCGGACGATGCCGACGCCGCCGGCACCGGGCGCCGTGGCGACGGCCGCGATCGTGTCGCCGTCGCGTGCGCCGTCGCGCATCAGGCGATCATCCCTTCGCTTCGATGCGGCGCGTGATGATGTACTGCTGCACGAGCGACAGCGTGCCGTTCACGGTCCAGTACAGCACGAGGCCAGCCGGGAAGAACGCGAACATCACGGAGAAGACGATCGGCATCATCTGCATCATCTTCTGCTGCATCGGGTCCATGCCGGTCGCGGGCGACAGCTTCTGGCCCAGGAACATCGCGAGGCCGTTCAGCACGGGCAGCACGAAATAGGGATCGCGCACCGACAGGTTGTCGATCCACAGGATCCACGGCGCCTGGCGCAGCTCGACGGACTCGAGCAGCACCCAGTACAGCGCGATGAAGATCGGCATCTGGATGAGCAGCGGCAAGCAGCCGCCCATCGGGTTGATCTTCTCCTTCTGGTACAGCTCCATCATCGCCTGGTTGAGCTTCTGGCGATCGTCGCCGTAGCGCTCCTTCAGCGACTGCATGCGCGGCTGCAGCTTGCGCATCTTCGCCATCGAGCGGAACTGCGCTTCGGACAGCGGATACAGCGCGAGCTTCACGATGATCGTGATGAGCACGATCGCCCAGCCCCAGTTGCCGACCAGGCCGTGCAACAGCTTGAGCAGCGCGAAGAGCGGCTTCGAGAGCACCGTGACCTTGCCGTAGTCGATCGTCGCCTCGAGGCCGGGCGCGATCGGGTCGAGGTGGCCCTGCAGCTTCGGGCCGACGTACAGGCGCGACGGGAACGTCGTCTGCTGGCCCGGCGCCACGACGCGCGACGGCGACTTCTCGCGGATCAGGTAGCGCGGCGAAGCGCCCGCCACGACTTGCGTTTCGTAGGTGCCGGCCTCTTCGGCCGCCGGCAGCCACGCGGCGAAGAAGTAGTGCTGCAGCATGGCCGCCCAGCCACCGGTGATCTGGCGCGACAGCGGTTCCTTTTCGAACTTGTCGAACGCGAGCTTCTCGAAGCGCTCTTCCGGGCTGTACCACGCGGCGCCGACGAAGCTGTATGCCTCGGGGTTGGTGAAGGAGAACTTGCTCGGGCGGACGGGCGCGGTGCGCTGCAGCTGGCGATAGCTGCCGCCGCGCCATTCGGCCGCACTGTCGTTGCGCACCTGTTCGTCCACGCCGACGACGTACTCGCCGCGCTTGAAGTGGAACGTCTTCGTCACCGTCACGCCGCTGCCGTCGCTCCAGGTGAGCGGGACGTCGAGCGTGTCGACGCCGGCGTCCAGCGAGTAGCTGTCGCTCGCCGCGTTGAACGTGGCGCGGTGGTCGGGCGCTGTCCCGGCGCTCGCGACGAGGCCGCTCTGCGCGACGAACGTGCCGGTGGCGTCGTCGTGCAGCAGTTGCACGCGCGCGGGCGACTTCGCTTCCAGTGGGTATGCCTTCAGCTCGACTTCGCGGACCGTTCCGCCACGCGTGTCGATCGCGACGCGCAGGAGGTCGGTCTCGACGCGCACGAGCTCGCCCGGCGGCGTGACCGCGTCGTTGGCAACCGGCGTCGCGGCGGCGGCCTGCGTATTCGTCGCCGCCGTCGGGACATCGGCACCGGAATCCGTCGTGGTCGCGGCAGGCGTGTCGCTCGTGGCGACGACCTGCGGAGGCGGCGTGTTGTAGTCCTTGTTCCACTCGGTCCAGAGCAGGAATGCGCAGAACGCGAGCGCGATGAACAGGACGGGGCGCAGGTTGGTCATGGGGTCGGGGTGCGTGTGGTCCGGAGCAGGATGGGGGCTCCGGCCGGAATTTCAGGATCCGCGCGCATCGTCGGGCGCGGCAGGCGAGGGCGCGATTGTGCCGTCGCGGCGTGCGAGGTTCAACGAAGCCACGCGTGCGAACAGTGCGTCGAGGTCGGCGCGCAACGCGCGTGCGGGCGCGGCGATCGCATCGGCTTTCGCGACGAGGACGAGGTCGAGTGGCGGCAGCGTGTCGCGCACGCAGCGGAACGCCTCGCGCGCGTGGCGCTTCAGGCGATTACGTTGCGTGGCGTCGGGAACGACGCGTTTCGCGATCGCGAGGCCCAGGCGCGCGGAATCCTGCCCGCCGGATGCGACGTGCAGGATGAACAGCGACGATTGCTGGCGGCGTCGCGCGGCGAACACCGCATCGAACTGCGCCTTGTCGAGCAGGCGTGCCGCGCGGGGAAAGCGCTGGCGGGCCATTCGCTCGCCCGCCCCGATCAACCCTTACGGGGTGAGGCGCTTGCGACCCTTGGCACGACGGGCGTTGATGACCTTGCGGCCGTCGGCGGTCTTCATGCGCGCGCGGAACCCGTGCGTGCGGGCCTTCTTGAGATTGCCGGGCTGGAACGTGCGCTTCATGGCTGCAACTCGTTGCGGGAAACGGGAAAAAGGTCGGCGAGGATAAGCGGCGGCTGTGCTCGCGTCAAGCGCGCGGGTCGCGCGGGCACTGCTAGACTCGCGCTCCGCTGCGCTCACCGAGCGAGGCGCGCACGTCGATCCCATACGCATGAGCAAGCTCTGGCAGCGCTGCCTCGAACGCCTGTCCGCCGAGGTCGGCGTGGAGGAAATCCACACCTGGTTGAAGCCGCTGCAGGCGGTGGACGCGGACGGCGGGCTGCGCCTGCTCGCGCCCAACGCGTTCGTGCTCGAGACCGTGAGCCAGCGCTACCTGCCGCGCATCGAGGCGATCGCCCGCCACCTCGAGCCCGGCGTGGCGAGCGTGCGCGTCGAAGTGGGCTCGCTTGCGCCGGCGCGCCCGGTCGCGCCGGTGCGCAGAGCGACCGTCGCGCCCGCGCCGGAGCCGGCGCTCGAGACGAACGTCGATCCGCACTACACGTTCGACAATTTCGTCGAGGGCAAGTCGAACCAGCTCGGCAAGGCCGCGGCGATGCAGGTCGCCACGAATCCGGGCCGCACCTACAACCCGCTGCTGCTGTACGGCGGCACCGGCCTCGGCAAGACGCACCTGATGCACGCGGCCGGCAACCTGATGCGGCAGCAGAATCCCGGCATGCGCGTGCTGTACCAGCGCTCGGAGCAGTTCTTCAGCGCGATGATCAAGGCACTGAACAACAAGGCCGCGGGTGGACGCGCCATCGACGAGTTCAAGCAGCGCTATCGCTCGGTCGACGCGCTGATGATCGACGACATCCAGTTCTTCGCCGGCAAGGACCGCACGCAGGAAGAGTTCTTCCACACCTTCAACGCGCTGTTCGAAGGCAAGCAGCAGATCATCCTCAGCTGCGACCGCTACCCGAAGGAGGTCGAGAACCTCGAGCCGCGCCTCATGTCGCGCCTCGGTTGGGGCTTGTCCGTCGCGATCGAGCCGCCGGATTTCGAGACCCGCGCCGCCATCCTGCTCGCGAAGGCGGAATCGAAGGGCATGGCGTTGCCCGACGACGTCGCGTTCCTCATCGCGCGGCGCATGCGCTCGAACGTGCGCGACCTCGAAGGAGCGTTGAACACGCTGTCGGCGCGCGCGACGTTTACCGGCCGCGGCATCACGACTGATTTCGCGCAGGAGGCATTGCGCGACCTGCTCACGGTGCAGGAGCGCGCCGTCAGCATGCCGAACATCCTCAAGACGGTCGCGGACTACTACCAACTGCGCCAGTCCGACCTGCTGTCGAAGAAGCGGACGCGCTCGCTCGCGCGGCCGCGCCAGACCGCGATGGCGCTCGCGAAGGAGCTGACCGAGCATTCGCTGCCCGAGATCGGCGATTTCTTCGGCGGGCGCGACCACACGACGGTGCTGCACGCGTGCCGCCTGGTGCGCGAGCTCATTGCCACCGACGGCCGCGTGCGCGAGGACTGGGACAAGCTCCTGAGGTCGTTGACAGGTTAGGGATAAAGTGTGGATAACTCCCGCGTCGCGAGTTATCCACATCCCGTGCACAGGCTTCGGCAGCCGCCATCCACAGCATCTAGTGGTGGCTCGGCGCCAGGCGCCACAAGGGCTGGAGGGCTGCCGTTGCAGTTATCCCCAGCGTTCATCATCATCAACCGTTTCTAACTCCAATCTTCATTGAGCTTGCCATGCGATTCAGCGTCCAGCGCGAAGTGCTGCTCAAGCCCCTGAGCCAGGTGGTCGGCGTGGTCGAACGCCGCCAGACCTTGCCCGTGCTCGCGAACCTGCTCGTCGTGGTGTCCAGCGAGGGCGTTTCGTTCACGGGTACCGACCTCGAAGTCGAGATGATCGCGCGGACCGCCGCGGAGCAGCTCGAGGCCGGAGAGCTCACGGTTCCCGCCCGCAAGCTGTTCGACATCTGCCGCGCACTGCCCGACGGGATCAAGGTCGATTTCCGCCAGAACGGTGATCGCGTGACGCTGAGCGCGGGTCGCAGCCGTTTCACGCTGTCGACGCTGCCGGCCAGCGAGTTCCCGCAGGTCGACAACATCGACGTGGTCGAACGCGTGACGCTGCCGGAGGCGACGCTCAAGGAGCTGATCGACCGCACCGCATTCGCGATGGCGCACCAGGACGTGCGCTACTACCTCAACGGCACGCTGCTGGACCTGCGCGAGAATGCGTTGCGCTGCGTCGCGACTGACGGACATCGCCTCGCACTGTGCGAAACCGCCATCGAGCTCAATGCGAAGACCAAGCGCCAGGTGATCATCCCGCGCAAGGGCGTGCTCGAGCTGCAGCGGCTGCTCGACGCCGGTGACGGCACGGTCGAGATCGAATTCGGTCGCAACCACCTGCGCGTCCGCCGCGGCGATTTCGTGTTCACCACGAAGCTGATCGATGGTCGCTTCCCGGACTACGAAGCGGTGATCCCGATCGGCGCCGACAAGATGTTCAGCGTCAGCCGCGACGAGCTGCGCGCGTCGCTGCAGCGCGCCGCGATCCTGTCGAACGAGAAGTACCGCGGCGTGAAGCTCGAGCTGGCGCCGAACAAGCTCAACATCGTCGCGCACAACCCCGAGCAGGAAGAGGCGGTCGAAGAGCTCGAGGTGCAGACGGTCGTCGACGGGCTGAGCGTCGGGTTCAACGTCAACTACCTGCTCGACGCCCTCGGTGCGCTGCGGGGCAATGATGTCACGCTGGCGCTGCGCGACTCGAACTCCAGCTGCCTGATTCGCGACGCCGACAACGAGCGCTCGCGCCACGTGATCATGCCGCTGCGCCTCTGACGCACGCTTGACGTCCTGACCGGCCGTTCCCGGCCGTGCGACTGGAATCCTTGCGCCTGACCGACCTCCGCGCTTTCGCGGCGGCCGGTCTGGCGCTCTCGCCCGGATTGAACCTCTTCCTCGGGCCGAACGGCAGTGGCAAGACCACCCTGGTCGAGGCCGCGTACCTGCTTTCGCACGGCCGCTCGTTTCGCCGCGGTGCGCGCGAGGCGCTCGTCCGCCGGGGCGCCGACGGCTTCGTCGTGTTCGGCAGCTGGCGCGGCGCCGATGGCCTGCCGTTCCGGCTCGGCCTCGAACGCCGCGGCGGCAACTGGGCCGCTCGCATCGACGACGAGCCCGTGCGGCGGCTCAGCGACCTGTTCCTCCGCTGTGCCGTCTGCTGTTTCGAGCCGGGTTCGCATGCGCTGGTCGGCGGCGCGCCGGAAGAGCGGCGCAGCTACTGGGACTGGACGCTGTTCCACGTGGAACCGTCCTTTCTCGACAACTGGCGTCGATACCAGCGCGCGCTGAAGCAACGCAATGCGCTGCTGCGCCAGGGCACGCCCGACGGCGCATTCGAGCCCTGGGACGAAGAGCTGGCAGCGACCGGCGAAGCGCTGGGTAGCCAGCGCCACGCCTTGCTCCAGCGGCTCGAGACGGTGTTCCGGACCACCGCCCAGCGCCTGTTGCCCGAACTCGGGACCGCCCGATTGCCGATGGAGTGGGGATGGGACTCGACCGCGGCCGATGGCCTGCGCGGCGAACTTGCCCGCCGCCTGACGCTCGACCGTCTGCGCGGCAGCACCAGTCGCGGCCCCCATCGCGCCGACTTCCACGTGTCCTTCGAACAGGCACCGATGCGCGAGCACCTCTCGCGCGGCCAGGAGAAACTCGCGGCGCTGGGCTTGATCCTGGCGCAGGCGACCCTGTTCAGGGACGTCCGCGGAGAATGGCCGGTCCTGGCATTCGACGACCTGCCCTCGGAACTGGACTATGCGCACCAGGCGCAATTGCTGGCGGCGCTCGGCGAGCAGGGCGCGCAGATCCTCGTGACGGCGACCGAAGCCTCGCCGCCGCTCGCAGCGCGCATGGCCGAGGCCGCCGTGTTCCACGTGGAACACGGACGCCTGCGGCCTGAGGCCCCTTGACGCCCCCGGACGGGGCCCAAGCCCGCGTCCCTGCTATAATTTTTCCTTTGTGCGCGGCTCCGCCAGCGCCTGCCCCGGAACCCATGAGCGACAACTACGATTCCAGTAAAATCAAGGTCTTGAAAGGCCTGGAAGCGGTGCGCAAGCGCCCGGGCATGTACATCGGCGACACCGATGACGGCACCGGCCTGCACCACATGGTGTTCG
>CALKUS010000244.1 GCA_937996755.1 uncultured Pseudomonadota bacterium
ATCTACACAGGCGAAGACACTCTTTCCCTACACGACGCTCTTCCGATCTATCTCGCGGCCGATGTGCCAGAACTCCTTGAGGTCGGGGTACTGCGCGTCCTTCGCCGTCTCCACCTTGAACGGCGTGTAACCGCGCGCGCCGCCGCCGCCCTTGACGTGGTACTTCATCTTGACGGCTTCGGGCAGCGCGAAGAAGCGCTGGAACACGTCGTACGCACCGGAGATCAGCGCGGGGTCGATGCCGTGGCCGCTGATGCCGCAGAAGCCGAATTCGCGATACGCCGCGCCGAGCTCGGAGACGAAGCCGCTGCGGTCCGTCTCGTAACGGCGGATGTCGAGGGTGGGTACGGATTTCATGTCTGCTTCCCCGCGGCCTAGGCCGCCGATTGTACGGCGTCGGCGAGACGCCGCACGAGGCGCTCGACGAGCTCGTCGTTCTCGCCTTCGACGGTGACGCGCACGACCGGTTCCGTGCCCGACGGCCGCAGCACCACGCGCCCCCGGCCCGCGAGCTCGCGCTCGACGTCGCCGCGCGCCGCCTTCACGGACGCATGTTCCGCGAGCGTCGCGCCGCCCGCGACGCGCACGTTGATGGTGCGCTGCGGATAGCGCCTGAATCCTTCGCGCAGCGACGCCAGCGGTGCCTTCGCCGCCTTGATCACTTCGAGCAGCTGCAGCGCGTTCACGAGGCCGTCGCCGGTGCCGGCACGGTCGAGGCAGAGCACGTGGCCGGACGCCTCGCCGCCGAGCAGGCCGCCCTGCTCGACGAGCGCCTGGTGCACGTAGCGGTCGCCCACCTTCGCGCGCACGAACGGCACGCCGATGGCGCCCAGCGCCTGCTCGAGCCCGAAGTTCGTCATGAGCGTGCCGACGACCGGGCCGCGCAGGCGGCCCGACGCGCGCCACGCACGCGCGAGCGCATGCACGATGTCGTCGCCGTCGAACACCGCGCCCGCCTGGTCGACGAACACCACGCGGTCGCCGTCGCCGTCGAACGCGATCCCGAGGTCGGCACGCTCCGCGCGCACGCGCTCGCCGAGGCCGTGCGTGTGCATCGAGCCGCAGTCGCGGTTGATGTTGAGCCCATCGGGCTCGACGCCCATCGTGACGAGGTCGGCACCGAGGCGCACGAACAATTCCGGCGCGAGCCGGTACATCGCGCCGTTCGCGCAGTCGACCACGATGCGCAGGCCGCGCAGGTCGAAATCGGCCGGCACCGTGCCGCGCACGAATGCGAGGTAGCGCCGGCGCGCCTCGCTCATGCGCGTGGCCTTGCCGAGGCCTTCCGGCTGGACGGTGGTGAACGGCGCGTCGAGCTCGGCCTCGATCGCGAGCTCGGCCGCGTCGTCGAGCTTCTCGCCTTTCGCCGAGAAGAACTTGATGCCGTTGTCCTGGTGCGGGTTGTGCGACGCGCTGATCACGATGCCGGCGCTCGCGCCGGTCGCGCGCACGAGCTGAGCGACGGCGGGCGTGGGCATCGGCCCGAGCAGGCGCACGTCGGCGCCGGACGCGATCAGCCCCGCTTCCAGCGCGGACTCGAACATGTAGCCCGAGAGCCGCGTGTCCTTGCCGATCAGGAACGCGCCGTTGCCGTCGGGCGCGAGCACCTTGCCGGCTGCGCGGCCGAGCTTGAGCATGAAATCCGCGCTGATCGGCCATTCGCCGACGCGACCACGGATGCCGTCGGTTCCGAAGAATTTCCTTGCTGCCATGGATAGCGTCGCCCCCTTCGCCCGATGCGAAGGCTAACACCGTGCTCAGTCGTCTCCGAATCTCATCGAGCCGAAGGGCTGCTTCGCGGCTGGCTTTCCGGACTTCGATTTCCCGACTGCGTGCAGCACGGCCAGCGCATCGCGCGTTTCGACGACGTCGTGCACGCGCACGAGCAGCGCACCGCCCTGCGCGGCGAGAAGCGCCGCCGCCGCGGAACCCACGGCGCGCTGCTCGACGGGCCGCCCCGTCATCGTTCCGATCATGCCCTTGCGCGACAGCCCGGCGAGCACGGGCACGCCGAGCTCGACGAAGCGCGCCATGCCGCGCAGCAATTCCAGGTTGTGCTCGTAGCTCTTGCCGAAGCCGAAGCCCGGGTCGACGAGCAGCTGCTTGCGCGCCATGCCCGACATCTCGCACGCGAACAGGCGCTCGGTGAGGAAGCGGTGCACCGTGCCGACGACGTCGTCGTACTGCGGGTCGTCCTGCATCGTGGCCGGCTCGCCCTGCATGTGCATGAGGCACACCGGCACGCCCAGCGCGGCGGCGGCGTCGAGCGCACCGTCGAGGCGCAGCGCGCGCACGTCGTTGATCATGCCGGCACCCGCGGCGACCGCGGCGCGCATGACTTCGGGCCGGCTCGTGTCGATCGACACCGGCACGTCGACGGCCCTGGCGATTGCCGCGACCACGGGCACGACGCGCGCGAGCTCGTCGTCGACCGTGATCGGCGTCGCCCCGGGCCGCGTGGATTCGCCGCCCACGTCGATCACGTCCGCGCCCTGCTCGACCAGCTGCTTCGCGCGCGCGACGGCGGCTTCGATCGACGCGAATTCGCCACCGTCGGAGAAGGAGTCGGGCGTCGCGTTGAGGATCGCCATGATGCGGCAGCGATCCAGGCGCAGCTCGCGCGAGCCGCATTTCAGCGTCGGAACGGGGGTTTCGAACATGCCGGAAGCCTAAAGCAAAAAGGGCCGCGCTCGCGCGCAGCCCTTTCGTCGTTCCGGCGTGAATGCGGTCAGGTCACCGCGGCGCCGCCGATGGGGCCTGCCACATTCGGGCCACCCGACGACTTGCCGCCGCCACCCTTGTCGTTCTCGGTCCAGTCGCGCGGCGGGCCCGGCTCGCGGCCGTCCATGATCGCGTCGATCTGGTCGGCATCGATCGTCTCCCACTGCAGGAGGGCTTCGGACATCTTGTGCAGCTTGGCCATGTTGTCCGTGAGGATCTGCTTCGCGTGCGCGTAGGCCTCGTCGAGCACCTTGCGCACGACCTCGTCGATCTTGCGCGTGGTCTCGTCGGAAACGTTCTTGTGCTGCGTCACCGAGCGGCCGAGGAACACTTCCTCCTCCGCGTCGCCGTACGCGATCGGGCCGAGCTCGTCGGACAGGCCGTACTTCGTGACCATGTTGCGCGCGATCTGCGTGGCGCGCTGGATGTCGTTCGACGCGCCCGTCGTCACGCGCTCGGTGCCGAAGATGATCTCTTCCGCGGCGCGCCCGCCGTACAGGCTCGCGAGCTGGCTGTTCAGCGTGAGCCGGCTCATCGAGTAGCGGTCTTCCTCGGGCAGGAACATCGTCACGCCCAGCGCGCGACCACGCGGGATGATCGACACCTTGTAGACCGGGTCGTGGTCGGGCATCACGCGACCGACGATGGCGTGGCCCGCCTCGTGGTACGCGGTGAGCTTCTTTTCCTGCTCCGACATGACCATCGACTTGCGCTCGGCGCCCATCATGATCTTGTCCTTGGCGCGCTCGAAGTGACCCATGTTCACTTCCTTCGAGTTCTCGCGCGCCGCGAACAACGCCGCCTCGTTCACGAGGTTCGCGAGGTCGGCACCGGAGAAACCGGGCGTGCCGCGCGCGATCTTCGACGGCTCGACGTTCGAGCCGATCGGCACCTTGCGCATGTGCACCTTGAGGATCTGCTCGCGGCCGCGCAGGTCGGGCAGCGGCACCACGACCTGGCGGTCGAAGCGTCCCGGGCGCAGCAGCGCGGGATCGAGCACGTCGGGGCGGTTCGTGGCGGCGATGACGATGATGCCTTCGTTGCCCTCGAAACCGTCCATCTCGACGAGCAGCTGGTTCAGCGTCTGCTCGCGCTCGTCGTGGCCACCGCCGAGGCCGGCGCCGCGATGGCGGCCGACCGCGTCGATTTCGTCGATGAAGATGATGCAGGGCGCGTTCTTCTTCGCCTGCTCGAACATGTCGCGCACGCGCGAGGCGCCGACGCCGACGAACATCTCGACGAAATCGGAGCCCGAAATCGTGAAGAACGGCACCTTCGCCTCGCCCGCGATGGCGCGCGCGAGCAAGGTCTTGCCGGTGCCCGGGCTGCCGACCATCAGCACGCCCTTCGGGATCTTGCCACCGAGCTTCTGGAACTTGCCCGGGTCCTTGAGGAAGTCGACGATCTCGCCGACCTCCTGCTTGGCCTCCTCGACGCCCGCGACATCGGCGAAGGTCACGTTCACCTGGTCTTCGCCGAGCAGGCGCGCACGGCTCTTGCCGAACGACATCGCGCCCCGCCCGCCGGCCGAGCCCTGCATCTGGCGCAGCATGTAGACGAACACGAGGATCAGGAGCAGCGCGGGCGCGAGCTGCAACAGCAACTGCGCGAAGAAATTCGGCTGGCGCGGCGCGCGGCCCTCGATGCCGACGCCCGCCTTGTCGAGCGCGCCGATCAGGGCCGAGTAGTCGGTCTCGGGGTTGATTGTCTTGAACTGGGACTTGTCCTTGCGGACCCCGAGGATGGTGTCGCCCTGGATCACGACCGAATCGAGCTTGCCGCTCTTCATCTCGTCGAGGAAGCGCGAATAGCGGATCGGCTCGGGCTCGCCGACCTGGGGCATGTAGCGGCTGAACACCGCCAGCAGCACCACCACGATCACGGCCCACAGCAGTATGTTTTTCGTCAGATCGTTCAAGGAGTTGACCTCATGCGCAAGGCTTCCACGCTACACCATCCGGTAGTCCCTAGCCAGAAGGTAAAGTTCCGGGCTGCGGGCCCGGGATGCGGCCGGCCGCGCAAACTCCACCTTTCCGTATTGCCGCCGGGCGCTGGCCACCAACTCCTGGAGGCCCGCACCCCGGAAGGTCTTGATGAGGGTGCTGCCACCCGGTTTCAAGACCCGGCCGGCCATGTCGAGCGCCAGCCCTCCGCGTGCGCGCGCTTCACGAACGGGTCCGTGAAATGCTCGCGCAACCAGCCCGCACTGCTTATCGACCGACGCGCCATGCGCCTCCTGCCCTACAATCGACCGATGGACCTGACCGAAAGACAGCGCAAGCACCTGCGGGGCCTCGCGCATCCCTTGAACCCCGTCATTCTAGTGGGCGGCGACGGCCTCACCGAGGGCGTGATCGCCGAAACCGCCCGCGCGCTGCACGACCATGAACTCATCAAGGTGAAGGTCCGTGGCGCGGAGCGCGCCGACCGCGACGCGATGCTCGAGCGGCTCGCGGCCGCCACGCAGAGCGCCCTTGTCACCCGCATCGGCCATGTCGCGGTGCTCTACCGGCCGCGCCCCGGCAACCCGAAGGTCGTGATCCCGGACGCCCCAGGCCCTGCCGGTCAGACGTAGCGGATCGCGACGATCTCGAACGAGCGGTTGCCACCCGGCGCCGTCACCACGACCACGTCTCCTTCGGACTTGCCGACGAGCGCCCGGGCGATGGGCGAGGTGATCGAGATGCGGCCGGCGCGGATGTCGGCTTCGTCTTCGCCGACGATCGCATAAGTCACGCGCTTGCCGTCCTCCTCGCCCTCGAGCTCGACGGTGGCGCCGAACACCACCCGCGAGGGATCGGAGATCTTCGTCGGGTCGATGATTTCGCAGGCCGAGAGCTTCGACTCGATCTCGTTGATGCGCCCCTCGATGAAGCCCTGCTGTTCGCGCGCGGCATGGTATTCGGCATTCTCGGACAGGTCGCCGTGGCTGCGCGCCTCGGCGATCGCCTTGATCACCCGCGGGCGCTCTTCCGACTTCAGGCGCTTCAGTTCCTCC
>CALKUS010000245.1 GCA_937996755.1 uncultured Pseudomonadota bacterium
AGTCGACCTTGCGCGCGAGCGCGGCGGACACCGCGTCGAACGCGACCGCGGCCGGGTCCGCACCCGTGGCCTGCTTCACGATCGGGATGCCGAGACGCCCGGCCCACAGCGTGAGCTGCTCGACCGCGGCGGCGCGGAACGTGTCGCCGGCGCCGAGCAGCACCGAGTGGCCCTTCTGCTTCAGATGGTTCGCGAGCTTCGCGATCGACGTCGTCTTGCCGGCGCCGTTCACGCCGACGACGAGGATCACCGTCGGCGGTGTCGTGCTCCGGGCGAGCGTGCCCTCGCTGCCCTGCAGCATCGCGACGAGGCGCTTCTTCAGGAACGCGGGCACCTCCGCGGTCTCCTTGACCTCGCGCTTCTTCCACGAGGCCTTCAGGTCCTCGACGACCTTCGTGCCGACGGGCCCGAGATCGCTGTTGTAGAGGATCTCTTCGAGCTCCTCGAGGAACGACTCGTCGAGCTTGCGACCGATCGCCGCGAAGAGTGCCGCGAGACCGGTGTTGCGGTCGAGCAGCAAGGGTTCGGTCGCGCGCCGCAGCCGCGGGCGCGGCGCGACGTCCAGGTGCCCGAGCATGGCGGGCACGTGGGCGAACGCGACATCCGGGGCAATCGCGCGCAGCAACTCGAGAAAGTAGGTGTCGTCCACCCTGCCCCAGGTGCCGGCGAACGGCAGCAGTTCGCGAGCGTCCAGCAGGAGCGGCGTGTAGACCGCGTGCGACGTGAGCCGCGGTTGCGGATAGCCGTGATGCACCGCATCCGCGTCGAGCCGACCGTGACGATAGGGTGCGCGAAACAGGCTCTGCTGCGTCGGCGGGTTCGAATGCAGCAGATAGATGCTGCTGTCGAACGCGATCGCGCCGTACAGGCCCGGAACGACGCCAACCACGCGATGCCCACCGCGCAGGTGCGACAACTCGACGGGATTCCGGAACGGAAGTGCGTCCTCGCGCCAGCCATGCCGCGCGACGAGCTCCGCGCAGTCGCGGCCGAGCCAGTTGGCGAGCGCCGAGTACGGCTCGCCGTCAACGAGCTCTGCGTCGGCCCACGACGCGTCGTCGAAGAAGTGGACGACGGCTTCGGTGGAATCCGCGAGCTCGAGGCGGCCGTCGGACGACGCGAACCGGCGCAGGGGAAAGGTGGTGTCGTCGTCGAGGATCGACAGCGCGCGGCCGGCCGCCAGCAACACCGCCCAGTTCCACGTCCGCGACCCGGTGACCGCGGACGGCTGCTCCGGGTCGAACATGGCACGGATGAGCCGCGCTTCCGGAACGGCCGACTCGAGCGACGCGAGGGCGCGCGCGCGTTCCGCGTGCCCGAGCAGCCAGGTGGGTGCGCCACGATCGCGCGCGAATCCCGCAACGATCGCCCGCGTCGCTTCAGCTTTGGCGGGATCGAGTGTGTCGTCGACGACGGCCAGTTCGTGCGCCACGCCCGTGCGCTCGCCATCGCGCCGGATGGAATCGAGCAGGCGCTGCAATCCGGCCGGCCGCTCGTAGCTGCGCACGACCAGCAGTGGCGCCGGCGGCGGGCTGGCCGGCAACGTCGGCATCGCTGGTCGCAACAGGGTCGCCGCGTCGGCGACGAGACCGGCGGCGACCCAGGCATCGAATCGCGCGCCGGCATCGCGAAGCCCCGCCCGTTCGAGCTCCCGGACCTGCGCGTCGCGCGGGCGGAACACGGCGCAGCAGCCGAGCAATTCGGCGTCGCGCGCCGCGATCGTGCGCTCGACGCCGTTCCAGTCGCGGTGGCGAACCCCAGCGCCGCCAGCGCCCTCGATCAGGCACGGCACCGCCGCGAACAGCGTCACGGCTCGCTGCCCGGGAACTACCAGTGCACGCCGCGCATCAGCGACGCGAACGCGATCTGCTCGCTGGACGCCTGCTGCTCGCCACGTCCCTTCATGCCCTTCGCGGCAGCCGAGTCGGGGAACAGGTTGAACGCCGTGTTCATGACGATCTCGTAGGCCTTCGGCGCGAGCGCGTTCAGCACCGCGGCGAACGTGCCGAGGCGCGTGGTGATGCGGCTCGGGCGTTCGAGGATGGCCTGCACGATCATGTCGGCCGCTTCGTCCGGCGTGAGCGTGGGGATGCTGTCGTAGATCTTCGTCGGACCGATCATCGGCGTGCGAACGAGCGGCATGTTGATCGTCGTGAACGCGATGTTCGCATCGGAGAACTCGCCCGATGCGCAGCGCGAGAACGCGTCCAGCGCGGCCTTCGAGGCCACGTATGCCGAGAAGCGCGGAGAGTTGGCGAGCACGCCGATCGACGAGATGTTGATGATGTGGCCGCGCCGCTTCTCGGTCATCGACGGCAGGAAGCCCATGATCAGGCGCAGCGAGCCGAAGTAGTTCAGCGACATCGTGCGCTCGAAATCGTGGAAGCGGTCGTAGCTCAGCGCGATCGAGCGGCGGATCGAGCGGCCCGCGTTGTTCACGAGGATGTCGACCGGGCCGTGCTCGGCCAGCACCTTCGCCACGAGCTCGTCGCAGGACGCCATGTCGGCCAGGTCGGCGCTGTACGTGGAGCACTTGCCGCCGGCCTTCTCGATCTCGGCCTTCACCGCATCGAGCTCGTCCTGCTTGCGCGCGACGATGATCGTCTTCGCACCCGCTGCCGCCACCTTGATCGCGGCCGAGCGGCCGATGCCCGACGAGCCGCCCGTGATGAGCACCACGCGGTTGCGCACGCGGCTCGACAGCGAGCGATCGATGAACAGGTCGGGATCGAGGTGGCGCTCCCAGTAGTCCCACAGGCGCCACGCGTAGGTATCGAGCTTCGGCAGCTTGATCTTCGAGCCCTTGAGCGCACGCTCGGTCTCGCGCGAATCGAAACGGGTCGGGTAGTTGATGTACTTGAGCACGGCGCGCGGAATGCCGAAGTCGCGCAACATGGTGCTCGTGAGCCGCTTCACGGGCGGCAGGTTCGCGAGCGCGTTGCGCACGACCGGCGGGATGAAGCCGAACATGCGCGCATCGAGGCGCATGGTCATCTCGGGTGCGTGCGCGGCGCGCGCGAACACGTTCAGGACCTCGCCCACGCGCATCGGCGCCGGGTCGGTCAGGTGGAAAGCCAGTCCGTCGAGGCCGGGCTTGTGCGCGATGTGGTCCATCGCGGCGGCGACGTAGTCCACCGGCACGATGTTGATGCGGCTGCCTTCGATGCCGATCGTCGGCACCCATTTCGGCAGCAGGTCGCGCAGCTTCTTGATGAGGCGGAAGAAGTAGTAGGGGCCGTCGATCTTGTCGATCTCGCCCGTGCGCGAGTCGCCGACCACGATGCCGGGGCGATAGACGCGCCACGGCCGCTTGCTCTCGTTGCGTACGAGCCCTTCGGATTCGTGCTTGGTGCGGAAGTACGGGTCGTCGAGGCCCTCGGCCTCGTCGAACATGTCTTCCTTCCAGATGCCGGGATACAGGCCGGCCGCGGCGATCGAGCTCACGTGGTGGAAGGTGCCGGCCTTCAGCGCATCGGAGAGCTGCACGGCGTGGCGCGTGCCCTCGACGTTCGTGCGCTCCTGCGACTCCGCGTCGGCCGTGAGGTCGTAGATCGCGGCCAGGTGGAAGAAGTGCTTGATCTTGCCGGCGAGCCGCTTCTGCACCGCCGGCGAGACGCCGAGCTTCGCCTTCGTGAGGTCGCCGTAGACGACCTCGAGGCGGCCCTCGGCTTTCGGCCCGAGGCGTTCGAGCAGGTGGTCGAACTTCTCCTGCGACGTCTTGCGCACGAGCACGTGGATCGTGCCCGGTCGCGCGAGCAGCCGCTCGATCAGATGGCGCCCGATGAAGCCCGTCCCGCCAGTCACGAAATAGCTCATCGCGCACCCCTCGCCGTTGGCCTGCGAAACGCCTGCCCGGTGCGAGGATAGCCGTGCTCAGCCAGCCGTCCAAGCGCGTTTTGCATCGCGTTGACCCACTTCGAAACCGCGTGTTAGAACCTGAGCGCGGGCACGACAGGGAGCGGGAGATGGCAGCGAAGAAGACACCTGCCGGGAAGCCGGCGGCCAAGGCGGCGGGCGGCGACCTCGATGCGCAGTTCGAGGCGGCGCAGGCCCGCTCGAAGCAGATCAAGGAACGGCCGGACAACGAGACGCTGCTGCGCCTTTACGCGCTGTACAAGCAGGGCTCGGCCGGCGACGTGCACGGCGACAAGCCGGGCTTCTTCGACTTCGTCGCGACGGCGAAATACGACGCGTGGTCGAAGCTCAAGGGCACCGCCCAGGCCGACGCGAAGAAGAAGTACGTCGACCTGGTCGACAAGCTGTCCAAGTGAACCGACGCGGCGTGGACCGGTAGCGCGCCATGGCGCCCAAGACGCGCGACCGCATCCTCGATGTCAGCCTCGCGATGTTCAACGAACGGGGCGAGCCGAACGTCACGACGAACCACATCGCCGACGAGCTGGAGATCAGCCCGGGCAACCTCTACTACCACTTCCGCAACAAGGACGACATCGTCGAGCACCTGTTCGCGCGCTACGAGGCGCGCATCGACGGCGTTCTCGCGGGCCCCGAAGACCGGCTGCCCACGCTGGAGGACATCTGGCTGCAGCTGCACCTCGCGTTCGAGGTGATGTGGGACTTCCGGTTCATCTTCCGCGACGTCGTCGACATCACGAGCCGCAACCGCAAGCTGCGCATGCATTACGCGCGCACGCTGAAGCGGGCGACCGCGAACGCGATGGCCGTGCTGCAGGGGCTCGCGCAGGCCGGCATCGTGCGCGCGAGCCGCGCCGAGATCGAGGCGACCGCGACGAACATCCTGCTGGTCGCGACGTTCTGGATGAACTTCAACATCGTGCGGGGCGGCGCGTCCGAGAAGAGCGCCGAGGACCTCACCCAGGGGATCCGCCAGGTGATGATGCTGATCGCGCCGTTCCTGCGCGATGCGGAACGCCTGCACCTGAACAACCTCGCTGCTGCCTACGACGCGACGGCTCGAGGCTGAAAGAGCCGTTCCTTGCAGCGCGCCGCACGACGCCGCTCGTAGCGAGGTGCATCTTCATTCCGGAAGAGCCAGGAGCAAAGCGGGGTGCGGTCGGCGTACCTCGGGGCAACCGCGCTGGGTGCAATGCCTGCTCAGGGAAGATGTAGTGGGAGCGACTGAAGTCGCGAATGGCGAGTGCTTCGAGGAAACTCGAAATGCGGCAGATGGTTCGACTGGAGCTTCGGACAGAGTGCAGAGCGAGATCAAGGGCCGCTCTCCGGGTGACCATCCGAGGTGCCTCGCGTTTCCCCGGGTGGCGCGCCATTCGCGACTGAAGTCGCTCCCACTGCATCCGCTTCAGAACAAGGTCGCTGCGAGCCCGGGATCAATGAAAAAGCCCCGGCATCTCGCGATGCCGGGGCTTGTCGAACAGCTGGAACTCAGCGCGCAGCGCGCCTGGCGCGCGGCGCCGGGCGCTTCGTGGCCTTCGCGGTGCGGGTGGCGCGCGCGAGGAGGCTGCGGGCCTTGCCGTTCGCCGGTGCGCCGAGGCGCGCGAGCAGCGTGTCGAGGCCGGTGCCGACCTGCGTCTCGAGGCGACGGGCGGCCTTGGCGGCGCGCTGCTGGACCGGGCCGATGTAGCCGACGATCTGGCCGCGAACCTGCTCGATCTGGCCGCGCACGTTCTTCGCCTGGCGGCGCGCGTCGCGCTGCAGCGTGGAAACGAACTTGCCGGAGCGCGCGCGGAACTGCTCGCCTTCGCTCACCAGCGTGTCGACCAGCTTGTTGCCCTGCTTCT
>CALKUS010000246.1 GCA_937996755.1 uncultured Pseudomonadota bacterium
CGAGACGATGCCGCCGCCATCGACCGAAGAAGTGCCGGTGAACGTGCCGTTCGACTGCACGGCGATCGTGCTGATAGTGCCGCTGTCGGTCGGGCCTGTCGCCGGGTTCACGGTGAGGGACTGGCCGGTCACCGCGTTCGTCGAGGCGGGATAAGTCAGCACGGGCGGCAGGTTCGGCAGCACCGTCACGTTGAGCGTCGACTCGGCAAACGCAGTTGCCGAGTCGGTAACGCGCAGCGTGAACGCCGCATCCGTGGCGCCGCAGGCGGCGACGACGTTGGCTGTGACGACACCGGCCGCGCTCACCGCGAGCGTATTGACGGTCACGGAGTTCGTGGTGGCGCTCGCCGCGCCGTTCACGGTGACCGCCAGCGTGCTTTCCGCGTCCTCGAAGTCGCTGACGTTCGCGATCGTGCTGTTCGACGTCGCATCGCCTTCGCGGCGCGAGACCGCGACCGCCGAAATCGTCGGCGCTGCGTTGGGGCCAACGATTTCATCGGCACCGATGTCCGGATTCGGCGGACGCGTGTCGCCGTCGATATCGACGGTGACGCCGGCCAGTGCGGCACCTGCGCCAGCCGACGGGCTCGCGAGGCCCTGCAGGTGCAGGTCGGTGGCCGACACGTACAGCGGATCGGCGGAGATCGAGGCAAGGTCCTGCCCGGTCGCCGTCTGCCAGTTGGCGAGCGTGGCCTGCGCGGAACCCTGGAAGCCGACGTTCTGCGCGAAGTAGTCGTTGTTGTTGATCGTCGAGAACACCGCTGCAGTTGCGCCGTTGAACACTGCGTAGCGAGTACCGATGGTCTGCGCGTTCACGAGGTTGTTGTTGCGCACGTCGACGGGGGACACCACTGCCGACGCGATGTTGAGCGCCGCCGTGATGCTTCCCGCGGCGGTCTGGTTAGTACCCATCAGCACCGAATTCGACCAGATGTTGTAGGCGCCGCCCGTGACCAGAATGATGCCGTAGCCATTGTCCGCAACGGCGCTTCCGTTGAAGCCGAATGCGGACACGTCCCAGACGAAGTTGTTGCTGACCGTCACGTTCGCCACGGGATTCGACGAGTTCAGCTGGATACCGTTCGAGCCGAACCCGCTCGAGCTGGTGTTCTTGATGTCACTCGTGCGATTGCCGGTGATGGAGATGCCGTTGGCGCCACCCGAGACGCGGATGCCGGAAGCAGTCGCGGTGCCGGCGGAGAGCACGCCGGCGACCGTGTTCCCGGCGACGATCGCGTTGCCTTGCTGGAACACCGCGATGCCGACCTGGCCCGGTTTGTTGGCCGTGACCGCGGAGCCGACGACGTTGCCCGCGACCACGTTTCCGTTGTCGAGCGCCGTGGGCCCGACCAGTGCGATGCCGAACTGTGCCGCCGCGACCTGGTTGTTGAAGTAGCCGTTGTTGGAATTGGCCGCTTCCGCCACCGTGCCCAGACCGCTTCCGCTCGAAATGATCGCGCCCAGTGTTGTCGTGCCGGACGCCCCGTTGACGATCAGGTTGCGTAGCGTGTTGCCGGTGGCGCCGTTGCCGCCGGCCGTACTCGCCAGCCAGATGACCGACGCCGTGCCGGACGCATTGGTGTTGCTCACGGTCAGGCTGCGGTCCGTACCGCCCGACAGGCTGCCGTCGATCGTCACGCGATCGGCGCCGTTCAGTTTGATCAGGTTCGGCGTACCCGCGCCGGAGATAACGCGCGCAGCCGTGGCGGGTTTGATTGTCACCGTATAGGTGCCAGCACCCGCACCCTCCTCGGCGAACTGATTGAGCGCGACCGCACCCGTCTCCGCCGTCAGGTCGGACACGACGTTGATAGTGACGTTGGAGACGAGGACACCGTTGTTGAGCGCCTCGAACACGCCGCCCGCGTTGGTCAGCGACGCAAAGCCGCCGCCGGTGCCGACGTCGATCGAGCCGGCAACTCCAGCGACGATGCCGTAGGTGTTTGGCGTTGTCGGCGGGCTCGTGACGTTGTTCACGTTCGTCGCGGCGAAGCCGCCCGACGGATTACCGCTCACGTTGCCGGGAACGTCTTGCGCAACGACGAAATACGAAACCGAGTCACCGATCACCACGCCTCCGAGCGCAGCGTTGTCGATGGTGCAGGTGAAGTTCGGCGCAGCGCCCGCGCAGGCTGCCGAAACGTAGCTGCCGGCGTTCTTGCGGAAATAGATGCGGGGTGCGTCGCCACCACCCGCGACGCCGCTCGGATCGGCGATCGTCGCCGCCAGCACGCGATTCGTCGTCTGCGTGGTTTGCAGGAACGGCGTATACGAAATCGAAGGACCGTTCAGGTCCAGCAGGATGCCGTTGAACTCGTCCGCGCCAATGTCGGGCGACGATGCATTGCGCGCGTCGCCGTCGAAGTCCGTCGTGATGCCCGCGACCGGGACGCCACCTCCCTCGAGCTGGGTGGCAATGGTCGTGTTGATGTGGAGGAACTGCGGGCTGGACCCGGTCGTGCTGAGGAAGGGCGGGTTTTCGCTGATGGACGAGGAATCACGCGACGCGACGCGTGCCTTGTAGGCAGCCAGCGTCTGGTCGAAGTTCGTGCCGTCCGAAAACAACAGGTTCGTTGCCGACGGCACGCCCGCGAAGAAGTCGTTGTTGTTGGAGGCGGCGCCGTAGTTGGTGAGTGTCGTCGAACTGCGACGGTAGGCAACGGTGAGGCCCGTGCCCGAGGGAGTCGACGTGTTCACCAGCACGTTATTGCGCAAGTTCAGCGTGGCGGTAGTCGCCGTGGCGCTGGTGGTGTGAGCGATCGCCGACGAGCCGAAGTTGGCGCCTGCCGACGTGGCGTTCAGGAACACGGAGTTGTACGAGACATTCAGGTTGCTCGTGGCGGTCGTCGACGTCAGATTGATGCCGATCACGGGGTTCGCGCCGCTGGCGTTGGGAGCGCGCAGATCGCCCACCAGGTTATTGGTCAAATTGACCGTCGTGCCAGCCGAGACAAGCACGCCGTTCACCGTGCTGCCGGCGTTCGAACCTGACAGGTCGAAGATCTTGTTGGCGTTCAGAGTGCCGGTGACGGCGCCGGTGACCGACATGCCGACGACGGCGGATGCGCCGGTGGACGCGATGCCGCTTACGGTGTTGCCCGAGAAGAATTGCGTACCGCCCGCGTGCGTGATGCCAGTGATTGCACCGCCGGCCGTGATGTTGGAGACGGTGTTGCCGGTGACGAGGTTGCTGCCAGCCGCATCGCTGAAGCTCACATTGAGGATCGTCGCCGCGCTCGTGCCCGTGCCGATGTTGTTGAAGATGTTGTTCTGCACCGTCTTGCGCGGGCCATTGCCGGCGGTCGGGCCGTCCGCAGAGCGCCACCCATTAATCGTGGTCGCGCCGGTAAAGCTCAGGTTCTGGAAGTCGTTCGACGCATTGGTCTCCTGCGCGGTCGCCGGCGAGGTCGAGAACGAATCGTAGAAGTTCACCGTGCCACCGGCGCCCGTCTTGGTGAACTGCGTCACCACGCGGTTGTTGCTGACCGTCGTCACCGCGTTCGCCGGGTGGGTCACGCTGTTGCCGATGAAGGTCACGCCGCCGGTCGTGTTGACCGTCATGTTCGTGAACGTGTTGTTGTTGATGTTCAGGAACTGCTGCGTGCCGGAGCTGCCCGCGTTGTTGATGAAGAGCACCGCACCCGTCGGTCCGGCGACGGTGTGGCCGGAATTGTTGAAGTCGTTGCCGTTGATGTTGAGCGTGCTGGTCGCCGACGAGCTGAGCGTCAGCAGGTTGATCGCATTCACGGCGCCGCCGACGAGACCACTGCGCACGCTGATGTTGTTGTTGTTGATGTTGTTGGTGAAGGTGCCCGTCACCTGGTTCGAGTAGGCCGGCAGCTGGATG
>CALKUS010000247.1 GCA_937996755.1 uncultured Pseudomonadota bacterium
TGCCTGCCGCGAAGATAAAGCAAACCCGGGCGTTTTCAGCGCTTTCCCTGCGCCGCCAGCAGCGCCTCGACGCGCGCGAGGTCGGATTCCGTATCGACGCCCGCCGGGAACGGCTCCGGCGCGATGCCGACTGCGATGCGGTGGCCCGCCTCGAGCATGCGCAACTGCTCCAGCGCCTCCGCCTGCTCGAGCGAGCCCGGCGAAAGTGCCGCGAAGCGGCGCAGGAAACCCGCTCGGTACGCGTAGATGCCGATGTGGCGCAGGAACGGTACGTCCGTCGGCAACGGCGCGGCGCGGTCGCCGCCCTTCCCGAAGCGGTCGCGCAGCCACGGGATCGGCGCGCGCGAGAAGTAGAGCGCGAGCCCGTGCGCGTCGCGCACCACCTTCACGACGTTCGGGTCGAACAGCTGCGCGGGCTCGTCGACGGGCGTCGCGAGCGTCGCGACGGGTGCCGCGCTGGCCTCGAGCACCGCTGCCACGGCCTTGATGCCGGACGGCGGCGCGAGCGGCTCGTCGCCCTGCAGGTTCACGACGATCGTCTCGTCGGGCCAGCCGCGCAGCTCGGCCAGCTCGGCGATGCGATCGGTGCCGGACGCGTGGCTCTCGCGCGTCATGAACGCGCGCACGCCCGCGGCCTTCGCCACCTGCGCGATCGCGCCATCGTCGGTCGCGACGGCCACTTCGCCCGCGCCCGCGGCGAGCGCGCGATCGATGACGTGCGCGAGCAGCGACTTGCCGGCGATCTGCCGCAACGGCTTCTGCGGCAAGCGCGTCGATGCGAGGCGCGCGGG
The DNA here is from genome assembly GCA_937996755.1 of uncultured Pseudomonadota bacterium. Classification (GTDB taxonomy): domain Bacteria; phylum Pseudomonadota; class Gammaproteobacteria; order Xanthomonadales; family Ahniellaceae; genus CALKUS01. The sequence goes on from CALKUS010000247.1 coordinate 792, forward strand.
AATGGCGACGACGAACGGGACGGTCATGGCTTTCCCTCGCGCAGCGCGTGCAGGCGGGCGTGGACGGAATCGAAGAGCGCGGCGGGCACGATGGCGTCGGCCGGCACGACGTACGCGCGCTCGTGCGCGAACGCCGCGCACTTGACGGCGTCCTTCTCCGTGACGAATACCGGCAGCTCGTCGTTGAACTCGAGCTCCTGGCCCTCGAAGACGTGGTGGTCGGGCAATGCATGCCGCTGCACGACGATGCCCTCCCCTTCCAGCATCTGGAAGAAGCGCTCGGGATTGCCGATGCCGGCGACCGCGTGCACCGGCTTGCCGGCGAACGCAGCGAGCGGCACGGCCTGGCCTGGCGCGCGCAGCGGGATCGCGCGCGTGCCCTGCACGCGCATCGCGAGCTCGCCGACCTGCGCCGGTCCGTTCGCGATCACGAAGTCGACGCTCGCCAGCCGCTCGGCCGGCTCGCGCAGCGGGCCCGCGGGCAACAGGCGACCGTTGCCGAGCCGGCGCTGGCCGTCGATCACGACGATTTCGATGTCGCGCGACAACGCCCAGTGTTGCAGCCCGTCGTCGGAGATGACGACGTCGCAGCCGGCGTGCGCGACCAGCAGCACGGCGCCCTCGACACGACGGCGCGCGACGGCGACGGGTGTTTCGCCGGAGCGCGCGAGCAGCACGGCTTCGTCGCCGTAGCGCGCGGGATCCGCGTCGTGCGGCACGATCTCCGGGCCGTGCACGTGGCCACCGTAGCCGCGCAGCACGATGCCCGGCGACCAGCCGCGCTGGCGCAGCTCGGACGCGAGCGCGACCACGAGCGGTGTCTTGCCGGTGCCGCCGACCGTGACGTTGCCCACGACGACCACGGGCACGCCCGCGCGCACCGGCCGCAGGATGCGCGCGCGGTAGAGCGCACGCCGCAGGTTCAGCATGCCGCCGTAGACGAGCTCGAGGACTGCGAGCCACGCTGCCACGGGAGCGCCGCCGTACCAGGTGCGCTCGAGCGTCTGCTGCAGGCGCGCCTGCCAGCTCACGCGGCCTCGTCGCGGAACTGCAGCCGATGCAGGTGCGCGTATTGCCCACCGCGCGCGATGAGCGCTTCGTGCGTGCCCTGCTCCACGATGCGGCCGCGATCGAGCACGACCACCAGGTCCGCGTGTTCGACGGTGGAGAGGCGATGCGCGATCACGAGCGTCGTGCGATCGCGCATCACGCGCTCGAGTGCGTCCTGGATGAGGCGCTCCGATTCCGTGTCGAGCGACGAGGTGGCCTCGTCGAGCACGAGGATCGGCGCGTCCTTGAGGATGGCGCGCGCGATCGCGAGGCGCTGGCGCTGGCCGCCCGAGAGCAGCGCGCCGGCGTCGCCGATGCGCGTGTGCATGCCCTGCGGCAGGCGCTCGATGAACTCGAGCGCGTTCGCGGCGCGCGCGGCGGCGGCGATGCGTTCCTCGCTCGCGCCGGCGAGCGCGCCATAGGCGATGTTGTTCGCGACCGTGTCGTCGAACAACAGCACGTTCTGCCCGACCATCGCGATCTGGCGGCGCAGGTCGGCGAGCTTGAGCTCGCGCAACGGGATGCCGTCGAGCAGCACGTCGCCGGACGTCGGCTCGTACAGCCGCGGCAGCAGCCGCACGAGCGTGGACTTGCCGCTGCCCGAGCGGCCGACGATCGCCGTGACCGTGCCGGGCTCCAGCTTCAGCGAGACCTGCTCGAGCGCGGGCGACTTGTCGACCGAATAGCGCACCGTCACGTCGCGCAACTCGAGCGCCCCACGCGCGCGGTCCAGCGTACGGGTGCCGTCGTCCGGCTCGTCCGCGGCGTCGAGCACGGCGAACAGGCCGCCCGCGGCGGCGACGCCCTTCTGCACCATGCTCTGCACGTTCGTGATGCGCTTGAGCGACGGCAGCATCGCCATCATGGCGCTGATCAGCGCCATGAACATGCCGGCCGAAAGGTTGTCCTTCACGGCTTCCCGGCCCGCGACGTAGACGATCACGGCCAGCGCGAGCGCCGCCAGCAGCTGCACGAGCGACGAAGAGAGCGCCTTCGTCGCTTCCACCTTCTGGTGCAGCGCCAGGTTGCGCGCGGCGATCTCGCCGAAGCGCGATTGCTCGCGGTCGCGGCCGCCGAACACCTTCACCACGGCCTGCCCGGCCACGGCCTGCTCGGCCGCGTGCGACATCTCGCCCACCGAATCCTGGATGCGGCGATTGATGCGTCGATAACGCTTGCCGACGTAGACGACGATGCTCGCGATCAGCGGCACCATCACGAACATCGTGGCGGTGAGCTTCACGCTCTGCATCAGCATCACCACGAGCAGCGCGACGATGGTGAGCGAATCGGTGATCATCACCTTGATCGCCTCGGCGCTCGCCTGCGTCACCTGCTCGGTGTTGTACGAGAGCTTCGACACGAGCGCCGCGACGGGCTCGCGGTCGAAGAACGACGACGGCAAGCGCAGGTACTTCGCGAGCACCTGCTCGCGCAGCTCGCGCACCACGCTGCGGCCGATGCGCGCCATGCCGACGTCGGACGCGAACGTCGCGATGCCGCGCAGCACGAAGATGACCACGATCGCCCACGGCAACCAGCGCACGATCGCGGGATCGCGCTGCACGAACGTGCCGTCGATCATCGGCCGCATGAGCGCCGTGAATGCACCGGCGGCGCCGGCCTCGACCACCATGCCGAGCACCGCGACGATCGCGACCGGCCAGTACCGGGCCGCGTAGCGCAGCAACCGGCCGTAGATCGCGCCTGCGGTCACTGCTGCGGCGCCGCTTCGGTCGGTACCGTCGCGATCGAGAGTTGCGTGAAGCCGAGCTGGCCCAGCGCGTCCATGGCGGTGACGACGGCCTGGTGCGGCGTGCGGCCGTCGGCGCGCAGCTGCACGGGGCGGTCGCGATCGTCGCCGGCGGCGTCGACGATCGCCTGCTTCAGCGACTCCATGCCGGGTTTCAGCACCTCGTTCGCGCCGATGAAGTAGCGGCCCTGGCGGTCGACGGCGACCACGAGCTCGGGCTTCGCCGTGGCGGCCGCCTTCGCGCTCGCCTCGGGCAGGACGATGCGCATCTTCGCCTGGTTGTTGAACGTGGTCGTGAGCACGAAGAACATCAGCAGCGTCAGGAGCACGTCGATCAACGGAATGACGTTGATCTCGAAGTCGTCCTCCGAGCCTGCCGGCGTGATCTTCACCGCGCCACCTTGCGCGGCAGCGTCGACGCCTGCGTGTCGTCGAGCGCATCCATCAGGTGGAAAACCTCGCGCTCCATGTCGATCGCGTAGCCGACCACGCGGCCGCGCAGGTAGCGATGGAAGATGTACGCGGGCACCGCGACGCACAGGCCCGCGGCCGTGCAGATCAGCGCCTCGCCGATGCCGCCCGCCATGTACTGCGCGTCGCCCACGCCGTGGCTCAGCACGGCGAGGAACATCCTGATGAGTCCGAACACGGTGCCGAGCAGGCCGAGCAGCGGCGAGATCAGCGCGAGCGTGCCGAGCGTGGTGAGGAATCGATTGAGGTCGTGCATGACGTGGCGGCCCACGTCCTCGACGCGCTCGCGCACCGCTTCGCGTCCCAGGTGGCGCACGCGCAACGCCGAGGCGAGCACCTGGCCGAGCGGCGAGTTCTTTTCCAGCGCGTCGATGTGCTGCGCGTCCAGGCGGCGGCTCGCGGCCCAGGCACGCACTTCGCCACCGAGGTTCGGCGGCACCACCACCTTGCGACGCAACGTCCAGAAGCGCTCGACGATGATCGTGAGCACCAGGACCGAGCAGATCGCGATGGGAAACATGCCGGGGCCACCGGCCATCAGCAACTCGAGCACGCGGCCTCACTCCAGCCGTGGAAATCGGCCCAAGCATAGCAGCGGCCCCTACGGGCCTTCAGCGGCGTGCGACACGTCCGGAAGGCCGTTTGCGGCCGGTTCGTGCCAGTACCGGCGGACCTCGGCGCGTCGGGCGGCGATGCGTGCGAACGTGCCGTCCGGCGCGAGCCGGATGGCCAGCGCGCCGCTAGCCGGCGTCGCGAACAGCGGAATGCCGCGCTCGCGGTAGCGCGCGACCGCCGCAGCTGCCGGATGGCCGAAGCGGCTGCGATAGCCGGCGGACGCCACGGCCAGCCGCGGCCGCACCGCGTCCAGCAGCTCGGCCGACGACGATCCGGCGCTCCCGTGATGCGGTATAAGCAGCAACGTCGCCGGCTCGATCCGCTGCTCGCGCACGAGGCGCTGCTCCATGGCGGCGGACAGGTCGCCCGGCAGCAGCGCACTTGCCGCGCCGCTGGATACGCGCAGCACGCACGACGAGTCGTTGCCGAGATCCGGGAAGTGCGGCGGCGGGTGCACGAGCTCGAAGCGCACGCCGTCCCAGTCCCAGGTGGTACCGCCCGTGCACGCCCGGCCGACGGCGAAGCCCGGTCCGTGCAGCGTTCGATGCGGCCGCAGCGCCGCGATCACGCTCGGCGCGCCACCGGCGTGGTCGTTGTCGCCGTGGCTCACGACGAGCGCATCGAGGCGGCGCACGCCCAGCGCGCGCAACGCGGGCACGACGGCGGCGTCGCCCTGGTCGAGGCCGCCGGGCGGCGCGGCGCCCGCGTCGTACAGCAGCGCATGCGCGCGCGTGCGCACGAGCACCGAGAGGCCCTGGCCCACGTCGAGCACGACGACGTCGAACTCGCCGTCGACGGGCGCTTCGCGCGCCGGTGCCAGCAGCGGCAGGAACAGCAGTGCGCCCAGTGCGCGCCCCGGCACCACCCGCGGCAACAGCACGAGCACGGCGCCGATGATCGCGAGCAGCACCGCCGCGAGCGACGGCTCCGGCAACCAGGCCTGTGCGAAAGGCCACGCGGCGATCGCCTCGAGCAGGCGCCAGAGCCACGACAGCGCGAGCGCCGCGAGTTGCAGCAGCGGCACGGCAAGCGCCGGCAGCGCACCGTGCAGCAGCACGGCAACCAGCAGCACGGGCACCACGAACAGGCTCACGACCGGCACCGCGAACAGGTTGGCGAGCGGGCCCGCGACCGCGCCCTGCTGGAAGAACCACGCCGTCAGCGGCAGCAGCCCGACCGCCATCACGAGCTGTGCGCGGCCGAACGTCGGCAGCAGCCGCGGCACGCCCGATTCGCCGCCGAGGCAGAACATCAGCCACGCGACGCCCGCGAACGACAGCCAGAAGCCCGCGCTCAGCACGGCGAGCGGATCGAACACGAGCAGCGCGACGAGCGCGAGCGACAGCCCCGCTGCCGGCGCCATCGCGCGCCGGCCGAGCTGCGCGCCGAGCAGGACCGCCAGCATCAGCAGCGTGCGCAGCACCGGCAGCGACAGCCCGGCCAGCAGCGAATAGCCCGTCGCGCCGAGCAGTGCCGCAGCGGCTTCCGCCTGGCGGCGCGGCACGCGCAGCGCGAGCGGCGGCCACGCGCGGAACACGGCACCCGCGAGCAGCGCCGCGAGCCCCGCGACGACGCCGATGTGGAAACCCGAGATCGCGATCAGGTGGGTGGTGCCGGTTGCGCGCAGCACGTCCCAGTCGCGGTCCTCGATCGCACCCTGGTCGCCGACCGCGAGCGCCCGCAGCAACCCGGCGATGCGCTGGTCGGGCAACGACTGCGCGATGCGCTGCGACGCGAGCGTGCGCAGCGCACCGATCGCGTCCGGGCTCGATGGCGGCACGTCCAGCCACGCACGTACGTAGCCGCCCGCGGCGACGCGGCGCTCGAGCGCGAAGCGCTCGAAGTCGAAGCCGCCCGGGTTCTGCGAGCCACGCGGCCGCTTGAGCTTCACGAGCGCGCGTACGCGCTCGCCCGGCACGAGCGAGCGACGATCGTCGTACGCGGCGAGGCGCAGCGTCCCCGGCATTTCGATCCAGCGGCCGCCCTCGCGACGCCGCACGCGATCGAGCTCGAAGCGGTCGGCACGCTCGCCGCGCCGCGGCAGGTCGGCGACGCTGCCCTCGATCTCGAGCTCGACGCCTTCGAGCGCAGCCGGCAGGCGCAGCGCGTACGCGTGCGCCCCCTGGCAGGCGGCCCAGGCCATGCCGAGCGCGAATGCCGCGGGCAGGCGGACGAACGCGCGCGGCACCGCGAGCGCCACCACGAAGCAGGACAGCGCGATCGCCGCGGACCACCCCGGCGGCGGCACCGCCGGCGTGGCCTGCAACAGCGTCGCGCCCGCGAGCAGCGCGCAGGCGACACCCGGGCCGGCCGACGCGACGCGCCGACCGGCCCCGGAATTCATCGGCTCAGGCCGCCGCGCGCGCGAGCGGGTGCAGGCCGCCGCTGGACAACTCCAGCGTGCGGTCCATGCGCGCCGCGAGCTCGCGGTCGTGCGTCACGAGCACGAGGCTCGTGCCGCCCTCGCGGTTGAGCTCGAGCATCAGCTCGTAGACGCCGTGCGCATTCTTCTCGTCGAGGTTGCCCGTGGGCTCGTCGGCGAGCACGCAGGCCGGCTTCGTCACGAGCGCGCGCGCTACCGCGGCGCGCTGCCGCTCGCCGCCCGACAGCTCGCCGGGTTTGTGCTCGAGCCGCTTGCCGAGGCCCACGCGCTCCAGCAATGCGGTCGCGCGCGAGCGCGCTTCGGGAATCGCGACGCCGCCGATCAGCAGCGGCATGCAGACGTTCTCGAGTGCCGTGAACTCCGGCAGCAGGTGGTGGAACTGGTAGATGAAGCCGAGCGCGCGATTGCGCAGCCGGCCGCGGTCGCGATCGGAGAGTTTCGACATCGCCTTGCCCGCGACGAACACCTCGCCCGAGCTGGGCAGGTCGAGGCCGCCCAGGATGTGCAGCAGCGTGCTCTTGCCGGCGCCCGACGCACCGACGATCGCGACGGTTTCGCCGCGCGCGACGGTCAGCTCGACGCCCTGCAGCACTTCCGTCCGGATCGTGCCTTCGTCGTAGGTCTTCGCGATGCCGGCGGCGCGGATGACGGGTTCGGTGCTCATGGTGTGGCAGGTTGCCGCAAGGTCGGGAGCGCCGCGATGGGAGATCGGCTCGGCTTCGTGTAGGAAAACGGCGCGGCGCCGAAATGGAAATCGGAAATGGGAAATCGGGAATCGGAACAACCGCTCGGTCGCAGCTCCGTGCTGCCCGCTCTTCCGATTTCCGATTTCCGATTCCCGATTTCCTCATTCATAGCGCAGCGCCTCCGCCGGCAGCGTGCGCGAAGCGCGCCACGCGGGATACAGCGTCGCGATCGTGCAGAACACGAACGCGATGCCGGAGATGCGCATGACGTCGCCAGGACGAAGGTCGGACGGCAGGTCGCTGATGTAGTAGATGTCGGCCGGCATCAGCTGGAAGCCGAGGATCGACTCGAGGAAGCGCATCACGTGCGTCACGTTGTCGGCCAGCAGCACGCCGCCTATCGTCCCGAGCGCGATCCCGACGACGCCGATGATCACGCCCTGCACGACGAACGCGCCGAGCACGGTGCCCGGCGAGATCCCGAGCGTGCGCAGGATGGCGATGTCCGACTGCTTGTCGGTCACGAGCATCACGAGCGACGACACGAGGTTGAACGCGGCCACCGCGACGATCAGGGAAAGGATCACGAACATCACGATCTTCTCGGTCGCCACTGCGCGGAAGAAGTTGGAGTGCTCGCGCTGCCAGTCGCGCACGCGGAACCGGCCGCCCATGCGGTCGTTCAGCTCCTGCGCCACGTCGTCCGCGTGGAACAGGTCGTCGACCTTCAGGCGCACGCCGGAGACGGCCTCACCGAGGCGCATGAGCTTCGCCGCGTCTTCCATGTGCACGATCGCGTAACCGCGGTCGTACTCCTGCATGCCGGCCTCGAAGATGCCGCTGACGGTGAACTTGCGCATGACCGGCAGCACGCCGGCGGGCGTGGCGCGCATGAGCGGCGCGTACAGGACCACGGAATCGCCGACGCGCACACCGAGCCACAGCGCGAGCTCGCGGCCGAGCAGGATGTTCCAGCTTCCGGGCTGGAGCGAGCCCCACTCGCCTTCGACCATGCGCTGCGAGAGCTCGGAGACTTCCGGCTCGGTCTCGGGCAGCACGCCGCGCACGATCGCGCCGGACACGCGAACGCCCTGCATCATCACTTCGCGCTCGACGTAGGGCGCCGCACCGACCACGTGCGGCGTGCGGTGCGCCTCCGCGAGGGCTTCGCGCCACTCCACCAGGCCTTCGCCGACGCCGGAGACGGTCGCATGCGAAACCATGCCGAGGATGCGCTGGCGAAGCTCCAGCTCGAAGCCGTTCATCACCGAGATCACGGTGATCAGCGCCGTGACGCCGAGCGCGATCCCGATCATCGAGACCATCGAGATGAACGAGATGAAATGGTTGCGGCGCTTCGCGCGCGTGTAGCGCAGGCCGATGTACAGCTCGAGCGGGCGGAACATCCGTGGTGTCCGGGGCGCTGGCGACGGTTTCCCGCGGCGCGGGAAGGTGGCGCAGTCTAGCGGAATGCACGCTTCGGCCGGTCGACGACACGGGGTGTTGCATCCGTCCGGCGGGTTCGATGGTCGGGAAGCGTTCAGACCTGCTGCTGCCGTTCGACCGGATCGGCAACCTCCGCTTCGGAATTCCCGCGCAAGCGGGACCATCTGCCCGCCCCCTCGTCATTCCCGCGCGGGCGGTCGATCGCGCGCGTTGGGCGGACGCCTCGGAGTCCGCTACGGACGGGAAGGAAGATGGATTCCCGCCTGCGCAGTAACGACGGAACGGCACTCGGATCGATTTCCCATTACCCGGGGCGGGGAGTTGCGATCTCGACCGAGATCATTGCCTCGGCCCGATTCCTCCGATCGCATGCGCGTCGCGTAACCACACACGCAGGCGCCGCGCGGTGTCCGCGTCGATCGTGTCCGCCACGACCGGAACGTGCAGGCGCTGCCGTCCGTCGCCGAAGGTCAGCGCGAAAAGGAAACCGAGGTCGGTGGCCGCGCGCAGATCGAGCTGGCGGTCGTCGCCCTGCGGCGTGCGCAGGGTCCAGGCGCCGTCGGGCATGAGCGCGAGGCGATGGCCCGCGAAGCGACCGGCGGTTCGCCACGCGCGCGCCACCAGCACGCCGGCGAGCACCAGCACGACGTACGCGAACGACAACGGAACGCCACAGGTCAGCGCGCCGATGCCCGCGAGCACGCCGGCGGCGACGATCGCCGCGCGCAGCGTGCGCGACGGCGCGAGGTCAAGCGCGATAGCCGGCGCGGATCTTGGCAATGAGGGCCTGCCACTCGGGCTGTGCCGGCTTGTCGCGCCCGAGGAACCAGCGCCAGAGGTCGTGGTCCTGCTCGTCGAGCAACGCCTCGAACGCCGCGATCTCGTCGGGATCGGCGTCGTTCGCATAGCGGTCGAGGTAGGACACGAGGAGCTTGTCGAGCTCCTTCATCCCGCGGCGGCAGCGCCAGCGCAGTCGACCGAGGGCGATGGCTGCGCTGTGCATGAGGTCGGTCCTCGATTCGCCGGCGGTCAGATGGCCCGCCGCTCCACGAGCAGCTTCTTGATCTCGGCGATCGCCCTCGCCGGATTCAGGCCCTTCGGACAGGTACGCGCGCAGTTCATGATCGTGTGGCAACGATACAACCGGAACGGGTCCTCGAGGTCGTCGAGGCGCTCGCCGGTCGCTTCGTCGCGCGAATCGACGATCCAGCGATAGGCCTGCAGGAGGATGGCCGGGCCCAGGTAGCGGTCGCCGTTCCACCAGTAGCTCGGGCACGACGTCGAGCAGCACGCGCACAGGATGCACTCGTAGAGGCCGTCGAGCTTCTCGCGGTCCTCCTTCGACTGCAGGCGCTCGCGGTCCGGCGGCGGCGGCGTTTCGGTGCGGATCCACGGCTTGATCGACGCGTACTGCGCGTAGAAGTGCGTGAGGTCGGGCACGAGGTCCTTGATGACGGGCATGTGCGGCAACGGGTAGATGCGCACTTCGCCCTTCACGTCCTCGATCGCCTTCGTGCAGGCGAGCGTATTCGTGCCGTCGATGTTCATCGCGCACGAGCCGCAGATGCCTTCGCGGCAGGAGCGGCGGAAGGTCAGGGTCGGGTCGATTTCATTCTTGATGTAGAGAATCGCGTCCAGCACCATCGGCCCGCACTTGTCGAGGTCGATGACGTAGGTGTCGGTGCGCGGGTTCTCGCC
>CALKUS010000248.1 GCA_937996755.1 uncultured Pseudomonadota bacterium
TCTATGCGTCTCGACGTCTGGTTGGACGTCGCCTGTCTGTTCAAGACGCGCTCCGAGGCGCAGAAGGCCTGCCGCAACGGCAAGGTCGACGTCAACGGCTCGACGGCCAAACCGCATCGCGACGTGAAACCGGGCGATCGCCTCACCATCGGCCGGCCGTACGGACGCACGCAGACCGTGGTGGTGAAGGCCCTGGCCGAGACCCATGTGGCGAAGGCAGAAGCGCGCCAGCTCTACGACGACGAGACGCCGCCGCCGACGCAGGGCTTCGCGGTGCTGGCCATCTATAGCCTTTCGCCCCAGGCGGCCGAGCCGGAGCTGGCGCGGTTCGCCATGGCGCACGGCAAGCAGTTGCTGATTCTCTATCGCGGTCTGAACCCGGCCTACGCATGGCAGGACATCATCGAGTTGTGCGCAATCGACTTCCAGGTCGGAGCCCCGCAGTCGCTTCGACGTTCGGCGGCCAGGGAAGTCATGCGCAGGCCGCGCTAGCGAATGCGCCCCGACGAAACCGGGACGAAGGTAGCCAGGGCAAATCGACTACCGTCCGTCCCGATTGGTGCAGTAGACGCCCTACGGCGCCGTCACCAGGTTGAAGATCGGCTGCGGCTCGCCGTAGATGAAGTCGTCCATGGCGACCACGTCGATGGCGCCGCCGTCGGTGTTCGCGGGGAGCAGCGAGTCCTTGCCCTGGATGATGATCACGCGCGCGCAGCCTTCGCCGGGCTGGTCGAACCGGACGCCGACGAAGCTCAAGCCGCCGTCGAGCACCGGCGCGGACGCGGCGACGCTGATGGCGCCAGCCGCGTCCACGCAGCGGATCACCGAGCGCCCGATGCCGCTGGACGAATCGACGTCGGCGAACACCACGCCGAAACCGCTCACGAAGGCCGGCGTATTCGTGCCGGGCACGTAGAACTGCACCTCGATCACGTGACTGTTGCGCGCGGTGAACAGCCGCTCGGCCGAGAACGTCTGGAAGCTGGTGGCGTAGGTCGGGTTGATCTCGGCAAAGCGGACGGGCAGGCCGGTCGACGCTTTCGCACTCACGATGAAGCTGTTGAAGCCCGTGCCGCCGTCCTCGAACGTCGTGCTGAACACGGCGCCGCGCGGGCTGTTGGCGTTGAAGAAGTTCGCTGGCAGGAAATTCGGCGACGAGAAGCTGTCGGGGACGCCGTCCCAGTTGATCTCGCGGCGGCCACTCGTGAACGTGCCGCCGACGCCGTTGTTCGCGCCGCCCAGTGCCGTGCGGAACGCGTCGACGGTGGACTGTAGAGCCGCCGCGTCGACGCCGGAGCCGCTCGTGACGAGGGGCGCAGCGAGCACCGTGCACGGCGCGGCGAGCGCCGAAAGGAGCAGGGATGTGCGGAGAATGCGTGCGTACTTGCTCATGGCGGGTCTCCTGCTCAGTTCTCGAAGCCGTTGGCGAACGTCGTGAAGAGCGACTGCGGTTCGGCGTAGATGAAGTCGTCCATCGCGACGACGTCGACGCCGCCCGCACCGTCCACCGCAGTCGACGACAGCGCGTCCGTGCCGGGCAGGATCACGACGCGCGTGATCCGCTCGCCGGCGTTGAAGGAGACACCGAGGAAGCTCAGGCCGTTGTCGAATGCGCCTGCGGACGTCGACAGCACGATGTTTCCCTTGTCGTCGACGAAGCGCAGCACCGAACGCGTGGCGCCCGTCGTCCCGTCGACGTCGGCGAACACCACGCCGAACGCGCTGACCGCGGCGGGGGTGTTCGTGCCAGGCACGAAGAAGTTGACGTCCATCGAGCGCGCGTTGCGCATGGTGAACAGCCGCTGCGCCGAGAACGTCGTGAAGATGCTCGAATACTGCGGGTTGAGGTCGGCGAAGCGCACGGGGGTCGTCGTCGGGTTGTTGTCGTCGGCGCTCACGAGGAAGTCGTTGAGGCTGCCGCCGTTGGATTCCTGGATCGTGTTGAACACGACGCCGCGCGGGCTGTTCGCGTTGAAGAAGTTCGGCGGCAGGAAGTTGGGGGCGGAGAACGAGTCGGGCACGCCGTCCCAGTTGATCTCGCGGCGGCCCGTGGACGCCGGTGCTCCGACGCCGTTGTTCGCGCCGCCGATGCTCGTGCGGAACGCATCGACCGTCGCCTGGATGGCCGCGGCGTTCGCGCCCTCGGCGCGCGTGATGACCGCGGCAGCCTCTGCGCGCGTCACGCAGGCGATCGAGAATGTCGCGACGATGGCGAAAGGCAGCGCCAGCGCGCGCGGCCGTGAGCGGAATGTCGACACTGCGTCACCTCTTCCAACGCGCGCCGGAAAGCGCGCTTCGATGGCGACGCATTCTGGGAACGCACGCGTCGCGCCGGCACTGGCGGTCGCGGGTCCGGCGCACCCGCCTGGTGACAGGTGGCGGCCTGTCTTCGGGCACGCGCCGTGCGGTTCGTCATTCCCGCGTCGCGCCGTCCGTCATTCCCGCGCCGCGCCTACCGTCATTCCCGCGCAGGCGGGAATCCATCTTGATCTGCGCTCTTTCGGGCGTTGTACGAGCGATGGATGACTCGCAACTTCGTTGCTCGCCCCTTCGGGGCCGCCTTCGGCGTTAGGCGCTGCGCGCCTAGGCCCGCCTGCGCGGGAATGACGAAGGGAAGGGCCGGCGGATGCCGAGGCGCTGGGCCCCGGCTTTCGCCGGGGTGACGACAGCGCTGGGGGGGGAGATCGACGATCGCCGGAACGCAACCTGTCGAAAGTCGGGGCGGGCCGCGCACGATCGGGAGTGCCGATGGTGGCGGGCGGTGAATAAGGTGGCTGCACCGTGAGCGACACGTCTCCGCGCTCCGACACGCGCGAGGTCCCATCATGCGGTTGCTGCTCATCCGCCTTGCCTGCCTGATCGCGACGTTCGGCATGGCGACCCACGCGAACTCCCAGGCCGAGACCGAACCGAACGACTCCAAGGCCGCTGCCGACGCGTTCCTCCTGCCGGGCGCGAGCACGACCGCCGTCATCGTGGGCAACTCGACGTCCGCGACGGGCGCCGGGCTCGACTACTTCCGCGCGAGCGTGCCTTCGCGGGCCACGCCAGGCTTCTACCGCCATCGCCTGGTCGTCACGAGCGCCACGCCGGGCCACACGCTCACCATCCGTGGGCTGCAGCAGCTCTCGGGGTTCATCACCGACGTCGACGTTGCGGTGCAAACCAGCGATGCCGGCACCACGCCGCAGCGGTTCGTCCAGTGGTACACGACGGAGACTGGCGGCGATGTGTACATCAGGCTGACCGGCGCGGCTGCGACGACGTCCAACTATTCGCTCGACTACGAGGTTGCTTCCGTGCCCATCGCCGCCGGGCCGACGATCGAAATCGGTGCGCGCATCGTCAGGACGACGAACGCGACCAGTGCCGACACCGATCTCTGGATCTACGACGGCAACCGCATCGCGATCCCGGGCCTCGGCAACGACGACGTTTCGCAAAGCTCCAGCCAGTCGGCGATCAACCGTACGTGGTCCGCGGGCATCTACTTCGTCGTGGTCTCCGACTTCAATCTCGCGAACAACCTGGCGAGCCCGCCGGAGGACTTCTACCGCGACGCCAACGTGCTCGACTTTCCGGGCGTGCTCGCGCAGTCGACGACGCTGACCGGAGTGCTGCTGCCGCTGGACATCGAGGCGAACCTCGTGACGCTCACGAAAACCGAACCCTACGAAATCAAGTTCGTGCGATTCGTCGTGGCGGAGACGCCGCGGTTCCGGAATGGGTTCGAGTAGCGCAGGGCCGCGGGTGACGACACTGGTCCCCGGCTTGACGCGCGGCTTCCTGCCGCGCGCCCTTCGGGCCGCCTTCGGCGTCGCGCGCGTTCCCTCACGCGCAGGCGCCGGCGTGACGTCAACAGCGGGGAGCCACTCCACCCTTGTCGTCATCCCGCCTCACCGTCGTCATCCCGCCTCACCGTAGTCATCCCGGCGAATGCCGGGATCCAGCGCCTCTCCATTCCGTCATTCCCGCGCAGGCGGGAATCCATTGCCGGTACAAGGCCGGAAAGAGCGCAGATCAAAATGGATTCCCGCTTTCGCGGGAATCACGGAGCACGGTAAGGGCCCCGAAGGGCGCCCGCGCTCACTCCGACCGCAGCACCTGCATCGGCTCCACCGCCAACGCGCGACGCGCGGGCGCCACGCACGCGAGCACGGCGCCGAGCCCGAACAGCGCGAGCACGGCGGCGATCGCGATGGGGTCGCGCGCGCTCACGCCGAATACGAAGCGCTCGAGCGCAGTCGCGGCCGCGAGGTAGGTGGCGACGCCGACGATCGCGCCGATCGCGACCATCCGGATCGAGCGCGCGAGCACGAGACGCACGACCTGTCGTGCGCGCGCGCCGAGCGCGACGCGCACGCCGATTTCGTTGCGCCGGCGGTGCACTTCGATCGCGATCGTGCCGACCACGCCCGACAGCGCGAGCACGGCGGCGATCGCGGCGAGCAGCCCGGCGATGCCCAGCGCGAAGCGCTGTGGCGCGGTGAGCCGCGCGATGCGCTCGTCCAGCGTCGCTTCATCGTATGGCACGACGTCGCCGTCGACCGACCAGATCGCCTCGCGCAGCGCGGGGAACAGCGTCGCGGCATCGGCCTCGGTGCGCGCGACGATCGAGAACGTCGAGAACGGCGTCTGCGCGAGCGGCGGGTGCACGGCCGGCGCGGCAGGCTCGGTTGCGCCGTCGGTGCGCACGTCGCCGACCACGCCCACCACTTCACGCGGCGTGCCCCAGAAGCGGATGCGGCGCCCGATCGGATCCTGGCCCGGGAAGTACTGGCGCGCGGCGGCTTCGTTGATCAGCACGACGGCCGGCCGGCCATGGACGTCCTGCGCGTCGAGGTCGCGACCGGCGAGCAGCGGAATGCCCAGCGTGCGCAACGCACCGGGCCCGTACGCCTGCATCTGCCATTCCTCGTGCGCGTCCGCCGGCACCTCGCGGCCCTCGACCGTCACGCTCGTGGTCCACGCGGAATCGAGCGGCGCATTCTGGACGAACGCGTGCGACACCACGCCGGGCAACGCGGCCACGCGCTCGTCCAGCGCAGCCATGAACTGCGTGACTTCCGGCCACATCGGATACGTATCGAGCGGCGGCATCGGGTACTTGCCCGCGGGCAGGCCGACAGTGACGGAGGCAACGCCGTCGCCGTGCACGCCGAGCTCGACGCGCGCCATCCCGGCGTAGCTGCGCACCAGCACGCCGACGGCGAGCAGCAGCAGCAGCGCGATCGCGACCTGCGACGCCACGAGCATGCGCCGCAGCCGGTCGCCGCCGGCCGCGACGCTGCCGCGCGCAGCGCCGAGCGCGGACGCAGGCGACACGCGCGCGCCCAGCCACGCGGGGAACGTGCCCGCGAGCAATGCGGCGGCACCGCACGTGGCGACCGCGAACAGCAGCGCGCGCGCGTCGATGCGCCAGACCGCGGGGTCGAGTGCCTCGATCGGGTTGATTCGCACCGCGAGCTCGAGCAGTACCTGCGCGAGCAGCACGCCCGCGCCCGTGCCTGCAGCCACGAGCACGAGGCACTCCGCGAACAACTGGCCAGCGAGCCGCGCGCGTCGCGCGCCGAGACTGCTGCGCACGGCCAGCTCGGCCTCGCGCGCGCTCGTGCGCGCGAGCAGCAGCGCGGCGGCGTTGTTGCAGGTCAGCAGCAGCAACACGACGATCGCCGCGCCGAGCAACCACAATGGACGTTCCACGTCGCGCACCAGGAACGCGTGCATCGCGCTCGCGCGTGCGCCGCGCCCCTTGTTGTCTTGCGGATACTGTTTCTCGAGCGCGGACGCGATCGCGCCGATCTCGTCGTTGGCCGCTGCCAGCGAAACGCCGTCGCGCAGGCGCGCCACCACGCGCAGCGAGTGCACGCCGCGCTCCGCGATGAAGTTCGGCTGCGTCGGCGCGACCGGTCGCCACACGTCGCCGGTGATCGACCACGCGGCCGCTTCGGGCATCACGCCGACGATCTGCGCCGTCTTCCCGTCGACTTCCAGCGTACCGCCGACGGCGCCGGGATCGGCCCCGAATGCGTCGCGCCAGAGCGCGTGCGACAGGATGACGACGGGCGCAGCGCCGACCACGTCGTCGCGCGCCTCGAAGCCGCGGCCATGGAGCGGCGCGATGCCGAGCGTCGGCAACAGCTCGGCGCTCGCATTGAGCGTGGTGACGCGGCGCGGCGGCCCGTCGGCCAGGCGGATGGTCGCGTCGCTGCGCGCGAAGGCGCCGAACGCCGCGAACTTCTTCGCGCTCGCGCGCCAGTCGGCGAGGTCGGGGAACGAGACGCCGCCGAACTGCTCGTTGTTCGCGAAGTCGGTCTCGTGCAGGTACACGAGGCGGTCGCCGTCGGGATAGGGCAGCGCCTGCAGCAGCACCGGACGCAGCACGCTGAACATCGCGGTCGCCGCGCCGATGCCCAGCATGAGGATCGCCACCAGCAACAGGCTGGAACCCGGGCGCCGCAGCGCCTGCCGTGCGCCCACGCGCAGGTCGTGCATCCACGAATGCATGCGCAGCTCCCTCCGTCCCGTTTACCCGAGCGCGAAAATGCACGAATCGTTCCAGACGGAAACGTCGCGCCTTTCCCGTCCGTCGCGGCCCACCGGCCAGGAATTCGTCCGGAAGCGAACGCACGTCGTCCGGTTCCGGACAGCGTCGCGCTCGGGCCGGGGCAGAACTACAGTGTCCGCACCTCTGATGGGCGAGAATCACGCTGGCCGTCCTGCGAGAGAAGACTCGAGCCGGTCTTTACGCCGGTGATGCAACCGATGAATCGGAGGATCAGCCATGCGCCGCCAGCAGGTCTCCCACGAGCATTGGACCGATTCGCGACCACCGGATTTGCCTTTCGATGGGTTCGGGTAGGAGCGGCGCCGCGGCGAGCGCGCAAACTCCGCCCCAGAGCTCAACGATGAGGGCGAGCCGCGCGCCACAATCGCGGCGATCGCCGCTGTTCGACCGGACCCGGGAGACCCCATGGCAACGCGCAGCGAGAGTGCCCGCTATCCGCTGATCCTGCTCGGTCTCTACGCCGCCTGGTGGACGGCGCTCGCGATCGAGCCGATGGATCGCTCGGATTGGCTGCTCGAGAACGCGCTGGTTTTCGTCACGATACCGGCGCTGGTGCTCACCTATCGCAACCTGCGCTTCTCCAACCTGAGCTACACGCTGCTGTTCGTGTTCTTCATGCTGCACGAAGTCGGCGCGCACTACACCTACGCGAAGGTGCCGTACGACCAGTGGTTCCAGTCGCTGACCGGGCACACGCTGAACAGCATGTTCGGCTTCTCGCGCAACCACTACGACCGCGTCATCCACTTCGGCTACGGCCTGCTGATGGTGCCGCCCACGCTCGAGCTGCTGCGCGCGAAGAACGCCGCGGGTACCGGCATCTGGCGCTTCATCGTCCCGCTGTTCTTCCTGCACTGCCAGGCCGGCATCTTCGAGATGATCGAGTGGGTGGCGGCCGAACTGTTCGGCGGCGACCTCGGCGTCGCCTACCTCGGCACGCAGGGCGACGTGTGGGACGCACACAAGGACATGGCGCTCGCCGGCCTCGGCACGCTGATCGGGTTGGCCGTCATGTTCGTGTGGGAGAAGCCGGCGGGTGGGGCGAGGAATGCGGCGGGGTAGGGGCGGCTGGCCCGTTCCGGTAGCGGCCCTGGTCGACATGCATCACCAGGTTGACCACTTCCTGGCTCGCGGTGCGCCGACAATGACCCATTCGAACCGGAACCCCCGCGTTCGGTGCTGACGAGCTGTTTTCCTACACGAATGGGGGCTCTTTGCCGGCAGACGCATCAGTCTGGATCCGCGACGCTGTCCTCCATCGCTCATGGAAACATCGGGTGGGAGATTTCTCGGCGTTGTGGCACTGCCCGCTTGACTTGCAAGTTCCAATCAATTCCGTAATCTCGCCAGCCTTCCTGGGGGGAAGCTCATGTGGTGGCGTTCTCCGCCGGTCCTCGCGATCGGCGCTAGTTTCATTTCGTTCGCCTCCACTGCGGCACACGCTGCAGAATCGGTGCGCTTGCTGCGCGTCGCGGTGGACGCGAACGCCGTCGTCGTGCGTGACGGCGATGCGCATCTGCACGTGGTGCGCGTCGGCGAGCGTGTGATGGGCAGCGCCTGGTCGCTGCAATCCATCCGCACCGGTGGTGCGACGTTCGCCTACGGCTCCGCCGGTAACAGCGGTGGGTTGATGGTCGACGTGCCGGCGGGGCGCACGCTGGATCTTTCGCGAAAGCCGGCCGACCTCGAACCCACGCCGCATCCGGCCGCCGTGTCGACGCATGTCGTCACCCGCGAGGAAGACAAGCGTGATGCGCCCTGACGAGTCCAGCGCGCGCAGGATCGCTCGCTCGTCGTGGGCGATCGTGCTCGCGTGTGCTGCCGTCTTCCTCCAGGGAACGAACGCCCTCGCCGCGGGCGTGCCGCATTCCGACGACGTCGAGGAAATTGCACCGGAAACGCTCGCCAAGGGCGCGCTGGCCGGAAAGACAGCGGTCGCGACGACCCGGATCGGCAACGTATTCGTGGTCGACGTCACGGGTGACTACTCGCGCGGCAACACGGCCGCACGGCAAGCGGTAGCGCAGTCCTTTTATCAGTCGAACATCGACGACTACGATTTCCTGATCGCTTTCTCGACGTTCGAATTCGAAACGAGTGATTTCAAGGCGTTCAACAACCGCATCAAGAACGAGGTGACGGGCATCGGTGTGCCCCTCGTCGACCTCAGTGCGGCGTTCGGCAGTGCGGGCCGCCTGCAGTGCTACATCGACATGGCAGCGACGTCGCGCTACTCGCTGAATCCGGCGGACGCGGCGTACGACGAGTTGCTGGACACGTTCGCGCACGAGCTGATGCATCGCTGGGCGGTGTTCCCGCGTTACCGCGGCGCGGGCGGCGGATCTGCCAGTGACCTGCTCGGCCGGGAAAGCGCGCACTGGAGCTACTTCGTCGACAGCGATGCTTCGGTCATGTACGGCGCGGACTGGCGCGCGCTGCCGGATGGCCGCTTCGAGGCCGTCGATGTCCGGCGACGCTACAACGACTTCGAGCTGTACCTCGCAGGTTTGAAGTCGCCCGCGGAAGTGCAGCCGATCGGCATCATCCGCAACGGCTCGGGATCGCCGAACGACCAACCCGGCATCGGCGCGATCACGCCGGGGCAACTCGAGCTGGTCACGGTGCAGCAGGTGGTCGATGCGGAAGGTCCGCGAGTACCTTCGTTCGCCGACGCATCGAAGGATTTTCGCGCTGCGCTCATCCTGCTGCGCCGGCCTGGCGAGGCGCTCGATCCGCGGTTGCTCACGCAACTGGAGCGGTTCCGCGTCGCTGCGCAACGCCGCTTCGCCCAGTTCACGCAGGGTCGCGCCGTGTTGCGCATCGACCTCGAGTCGCCGGTATCGATCGCGACGGGCTTGCCCGAGATCGTCCAAGGTTCGGGGCACACGAACAACCCGGCGGGACCCGACGCGGCCGTCGCCTGGTTGAAGTCACGGCAACTCGCCGACGGCCACTGGCAGGATCGGTCGTCCACGGCTGTTCGCGACACGGCCGTGGCGATCGAAGCGTTGCAGGAGCTCGACCCCGAATACGAGGGTATTGCGCGCGCGCGTGCGTGGCTCGCAGCGCGAACGCTGTTTGCGACCGCAGACCGGGCGTGGCGGCTCGCGGCACTGCCGTCCTCCGATACGGACGCTGCGGCGATCGTCGCTGGACAACGCGGCAGCGGAGCATTCGGATTCGACCGCGCTTGGCAGGGCACGCCCGCCGATTCGCTTCGTGCGATGCGCGTGCTCGCCGGGCGCCCATCGTCGCGCCCGCAGGCGCTCTCGGCCGCGCGCTATCTCGTGGCCAGCCAACTCGGGAGTGGCGGCTTGCCCGCCGCGCCCGGCGGCCGTCCGCTGACTGGACAGACCGCGGAACTGGTCGCAGCGCTGCACGCGCTCGACCCCGTCGAGTTCGCGCCGGCGATCGCGAGCGCGAGCGCGTGGGTGTCGAGCCGCGTCGACGACGGCGGCTACGGCGATGAATCCGCGACCATCGCGGATTCCGCCAGCGTGCTGCGCACGCAGGACGTGCTCGGACTGCCGCAGGTCGACGCCAACGAGCTGCGCGCGTATCTCCGGCGCGAGCAGCAACTTGCCGGCGACTGGGCGGGCAGCGTTCATTCGACGGCTTCGGCCCTCGTGGCGTTGCGCCGCGATCAGCGCGTGAACCTCGCATTCGCTTCGCCCATCGCCTACTCGCCGTCGCTGGCCGTGGATGGCGACACCGTGCGCTTGAGCGCCGAGATCGCGAATTCGGGCAGCGTTACGTCTCCGGCAGTTCAGGCGCGCTGGTACGACGGCGACCCGTCGGGTTCTGGCGTTCCAATCGGACAATCGCTCACGATTCCCGTGCTGGGCGCCGGCGCAACCACCACGTTGCGCGCGGACTGGAGCACTCTCGATCACGCGGGCACGCATGCGATCTGGCTCGTCCTGGACGCGAACGACGAGGCGGCCGAGAGCAATGAAGCCGACAATCGGAGCTCTACGTCGATCGTCGTCGCCGCGCCTTCGCTGCAGGCCGACCTCGTTGCGGATGGAAGTACCACCGCGTTCGACCCTGCGGTCGTGGACAACCTGCCGGCACGCATCAACCTGCACGCGACGGTACGCAATATCGGACAGGCCGCTACAGGCACGACGATGCTGCGCCTGCAGGCGCGCAAGGGCGCGGTGCTGCGCACCATGGCCGAACAGGAAATCGCGCTTGCCGGTCGCACGACGCAGGGGTTCGACCTCGCGTTCGACATCGACGATCCGACACTGACCGGGTTCGAGCTCGTGCTCGACCCCGAAGGCGCGGTGACGGAGGCCAACGAGCAGAACAACCGCCTGCCGCTGTCGTTGCCGATCGGACGCAACGTCGACCTGGCCGTCGACAGCGCCGACCTGGAACTCGTCGGCAGCGCGATAGTCGGTGCGGATGCGACGTTGCGCGCGACGATTCGCAACCTCGGCACCGTCGATGCACCCGCGTTCGACGTGCGTGCGACCGTCATCCACGATGGCAGTCGCGAGGAGATCGGCACGGTGCGGCTGCCGCTGCCGGCGGGCCAGGCGCAACAGCGCACCTTCGCCTGGCGGGCTGCCGCCGCGGGGCCCGCCGTGCTCGAGATCGCACTGGACCCGGCGCTGGCCGTTGCCGAAGCGAACGAGACGAACAACGTCGCGACGCTGGCGTTCAGCGTCGGCACATCCGCGGACCCGAACCTGCAGTTCGTCGCGAACTCCGTTGCGACGATTCCGACGCCGGCACTCCAGGGCTCGACGCTTTCGGTACAGGCGGTGCTTCGCAATGTCGGTGGAGGTGACGCCATCGCCTCGATTGCGAAGCTCTACGACGACGACCCGCGCGCGGGCGGCCGGTTGCTGGCGCAGGCCCCGGTTCCGGCGCTGGCGGGCGGAGCCGAATCGTCCGTCGGCTTCGTGGTGTCCGACTTCCCGCGAGCCGGCGACGTTACGCTGCACCTGGTCGCGGACACCGACGGGCAGGTCGCCGAGAGCGTCGAGAGCGACAACCTTGCGGTGCGGGCGATCAACGCGCTGAAGCTTCCCGACGTCGCGGTGAGGCTCGCCGGAATCCGGTTGTCGCCTGCGCTGCCGGTTCCCGGGGAGCCCGTCCAGGCTCGGGTTGTCGTGAGCAACCTCGGCGAACAGCCTGCATCCGCCGTCGCCGTGCGGCTCCGCGAAGGCACGCCGCAGGTCGGCGCCGATATCCCATCCCCCCAGGCGATCGCGACGCTCGCGCCCGGCGCGGAAACCGAGCTGACCTGGAGCTGGACGTTCGGGCTGCAGCCGGATGCAACGGCCGTGACCGCGACGGTCGATCCGGACAACACGATCCGCGAAGTCACCGACGAGAACAACGTCGCGGTGTTGCCGATCGCCACCCAGGATGCGGCGCTCTTCGCGAGC
Source organism: uncultured Pseudomonadota bacterium (assembly GCA_937996755.1). Taxonomy (GTDB): domain Bacteria; phylum Pseudomonadota; class Gammaproteobacteria; order Xanthomonadales; family Ahniellaceae; genus CALKUS01. The sequence goes on from CALKUS010000248.1 coordinate 11,971, forward strand.
GAGCGTTACATCTCCCCCGATGGCAACGGGGTACAGGACGAGGTAGCGATCGTTTTCCGGCTCGACGGAACGGGACAGCCGCGCGTCGAAGTGCGCAACGCGACGGGCGCGATCGTGCGGCGATTCGCGGGCGAGATGGCGCAGTCGAATGGGCGGGCGCAAGTAATCTGGGATGGGCGTGACCAGCGCTCGCGTATCGTGCCGGACGGCGACTACCGCGTCGTCGTCATCGGTGCCGATGGCGTCGATCTTGGTGCGCTGTTCGTGACTGTCGACATGAATCGTTCGTCGCCGCTCGAGGCGGTGGGCGGCCTGTACGAGACCTACGCCGAGTTGCCGGCTGGCGTGGCGGAGTGGCGCCCCGCCGCAGCCACGGGGCCGTATCGCAACGCGGTCTTCGGCACGGGTTGGCGCAACCAGCAAGGGGAGGGGCCGGCGGGACTGTTCTGGTCCGACACGCTGTTCCCGTCGATGCAGACGATCCTTTCCTCGCGGTGGGTCGAGGCATACGGTCGCTCACTGAATCTCGATGCCAGCATCACCGGCTTCGCCGTGACGCCTGACGGAGAATCGGTGCTGGTCGCAATCACGGTCGTGGATACCGTGAATGTCGGACACTCGGCGTTGTTCCGCGCGCGCCTCGGCACCACCGACTCGCCGGAGCTAGTGACCGAGCAGCTGCCGCGGATGTCCGACGCGGTGATCGGCTTCTTCGGCCCCGATCGCGCGTTCGTCGGGCAGCACGACTACGCGCCGTGGTGGAACGTGGTCACACTGTCTTCCGGCGCGGTGACTCCATTCCGGCAGGAATCGGGCGGCACCATCCTCGCCGTGCTCGACGATGGCCTTGTGCTGGGCAATAGCCGCGGTGCGGACCTGGTCCCGTACGCCTTTGCGCCCTCGGACCTCTTGCTGCCTGCTGTCCCCGTGGCGCGGACGTATTTCGAAGGCGCGATCCAGGTCAAGCCGAATGCTGCTCGCGATCGCTGGGCGATGGCCTGGTCGGAGAAAGCCAGCGACAACCTGACGCACGATTTCGTCGGGCTGCTGGATGTTCGCACCGGCCAGATGCACATGCTGCACGACGCGCCTCGCGAGTCGGTGCAAACGCCGCAGCTCTGCGACAACGACGGTCCGATCATTCCCTGTCCACCGGTGGAGACGATCGGCAACGTGCGTGTTGCGTGGTTGCACGATCGCGACGAAGTCGTGCTGCTTGATGGTCTCGCAAGGAGGGTCGAACGTTTCGATCACGCAGGCAATGTGATCGCGAGCACGTCGCTCGGAACACTCGGCCGCATCGGGACGTACGATCGCTTCGGCACCTTCGAGCGTATCCTGCACGCGTTTGCCACGGTTCGCGGCGAGGCACCCGAGTCGGGCACGTGCAACGCCGACGTCGACTGGCGCAACTTCGTCGACGACCACCGCTTCTTCGATCCGGCGCGCGACTCGCTGTTCGCGAGCACGAACGAGCTCGTGATGGGGTTCCACGACGACGATGCGCTCGGCCAGATCGGCTTCGCTGAAGGCATCGTGGAATACCACCGCCTCGATCTCGGCGCGAATGAGGCGTCCCGGTTGCAGCAGGGGACGGCGACGACGTTGCGCAACCCGGCGGACCGCGAAGCGTTTCCGTTCGTGGGGCCTTGCGCAGCAAACCGCCCGGAAGACTGGCCGCAATGGATCCTGTCGGATGGCAGCCGGATCCGCACGGACCGCAAACTCGACATTCCGGCGAGCGGCGTGTCTGCCGACGCGTGGTCGCGCGCCGATCGTGTGTTCGGCGCGTGGCGCGACGACACGCGCCTCCTGCTCGACGACGAAGCCGCGCTCGGGAAGCTGCGCAAGATCCAGGGTTCGATGCTGAACCTCGAGGCGCGCATCGTCGCGCAACCGCTGGATCGCGCAATTGCGTTGTCGGGTGTCGCGACCGACCGCAACTTCCAGTATTACTCGCTCGACTACAGTCGCGCCGACGGCCCCGCGAGCTGGCAGGCCATCGTTCCACCGAGTCGCGAAGAGGTATTCGCCGACGAGTTCCTGCACTGGGTTCCACCGCAGCCTGGCGACTACATCATCCGGCTGCGCGTCGTCGACCGCGCGGGCAATGTGAACGAGTCCTTCGCGCGCGCCACCAGCGACTACGGCTCGCCGCTGCTCGAAATGGTCGTCGAGCCCCGCTACTTTTCGCCGAACGGCGACGGCGTGCAGGACGAGCTCATTGCGCGCTTCCGCATCGCGCAAGCCGCTAGCGTTGATTTCGTCGTGCGAGATGCGCAGCGACGTGCCGTGCGTACGATCGCGCGGGTGTACGGCTCCGCGGACGTAGGGCCCGCCGAAGTGCGCTGGGACGGGCGCAACGACTTCGGACAAGTCGTGCCCGACGGAACGTATCGCTTCGAGGCTGCCGGCTGGCGTTTCACGGCAATCGTCGACGCCACGCCGCCGGCCCTCAGCGGCAACGCGGAGCGGGTGTACCAGCCGAAACGGGTGAGCGATGAGATCGCGTTCGCGTCCGCCGCCGCTCGCATCTCCATCTGCGCCACGGACGCGAATCCGGCTTCGCTGCTGGTGGAAGCGCAACCGCTGGCGGGCGGAGAGTGGAGCGCGAGGCGGGAAACGGGCTTTGCGTGTGCGCCACCCGGTGCCGGTGATTCGAAGGACAGCTACATCCAGCTGCCCGTCGCCGACTATCCGGGGTATCGCTATCGGCTGGTCGCGCGTGATCGCGCTGGAAACAGCAACGTGGGTGATTCAGGGACCGTCGATGAGGACACCATCGTCGATCGCATCATCGACTCCGGCGGTCAGCATGGCGTGCCCTATGCGGATCCGCCTGAGCGGAACGCCGCGGGCGCCTCCACCCGGTTCCAGCAAGGGGACGAGGTCCAGGTCCGGGCGTTCGTGGGCGTGTCCGAGCCTGCGGCCCTGGAGCTGGAACTGCGCGGGGCTTCCGAGCCCGATTGGCGCGTCGTTTCCCACACCGCGTGGTCGCCTCCGACTTGCACTGAGGACGATTGCTCGGAGAGCGGGAGCTCGAAGGCGATGCTGGTGCCGTTGCCGATCGCCGACCTTGCGATCGACACGGCGTTCGTCGTGCGAGCGGTCACGATCACCGGCGACTCGCGGCGCATTCCATCGAACCAGTTCGCCGGAGTCGTGGGCGGTATCGACGCGCCGAACTGCGTCGTTGGCGAATCGAATGCGCCTGTCCTCGAGGCCCAGTTCCTGGTGATGCTCGGAATGGGCCCCAACGAGGGCTCGCGCCTGTTCGTTGCCCGCGAGTTCTACGCGGGCCGGCTGCGCAGCGCGACCCTGGTGGTTCGGGACGCCTCGGATCGAATCATCGCCCGCCTGGCGGCAGCGGCCTTCACGGATGACGGCGTCGCCTTCCGGTTGCCCAACTTCGGTTCGCTGCGCCCCGCGCGTGTCGAGATCGAAGCAGTCACGAGCGGCGGCAGGAACGTTCGCGGCCTCGGCCGCATCGGGTGCACTGGCGAGAGCCCGGAAGCCATCGGGGTGGAACCGCAGTTCGGTGCGGAATGCGCGGCCACGCCGACCAACCGCGTCAGTCTGCTGATCGGCCACCCGACCGGGTCGGTCGGCCGCGTGTGCTTCGTCGACCCGCAGCGTGGCATCCGCGACTGCACGCTGCCGATGCACGAGGAGAACCGCGAACTTTCCTCGGCCGTGCTCGATACGAGCGGGATGCCGGAAGGCGTGCTTCCCGTTGAAGCCGAGCGGCAGGTTGCAGGGACGTGGACTGTCTATGCGACCGGCTCGGTTCCCATCGACCACACGCCGCCTTCGGTGCGGCTGGACGCGCCTGCGAACGGTGCGCGGATTTGCGGTCGTCGCACGGAGAACGATCCGCGCAACATCGTCACCGGCATGACGAGCGATTCGAGCCTCATGTCCTGGCGTGTCGAGACGCAACAGGCGCAATGGCCGAACTGGGAGTGCCGCTGGCAGGAAGGCGAACAGGGACAGCCGGGGCCCTGTGGGTCCGCACGCGGACTGTCGGCCACGAGTCGGACCGGTGCGCTCGGCGAGCTCGACACGTTCCAGGGACGCCTCGAAAGTGGTCCGCTGCAAGTGCGCGTCCGTGCGGCCGACTGGTCAGGTGCCGATGTCTGCGCCATTGCAGACGTCGAATACGACCTGGACGCCGACCTGGTGGAGCGCGCTTCGCCTTCGACGTTCGTGTCGGGCGGCAGCGTGATCGGGTTGTCGACGGCAGGCCTCGCCCAGTATCGCGAGATCACGTTGCGCCTGAAGGCGCGCGAGCCCTTGCGCGTGCGGCAAACGCTGCATGAGCGGCGCTCGGTCAATGGTCGACTCGAAGTCGATCCGGCCGTCGTCGCGACCTTGCGGCCCGAATACGACCAACCGCAAGGGTCGTTCGATTTCCGCTGGGACGGTCGCGTTGCGGGCAATCCGGTGCCCGACGGTCGCTACGCCGTCCGCTCGACGGCAAGCGACGACTGCGGCCACGATACGACCCTCGACTACTACGTCGATGTCGATTCCACGCCCCCGGAAGCCCACATCGTGCGACCGTCCGTCAACGGACTGGCGTCCGGGCCGACCGTCGATGTTTTCGGCAGCGTCGAAGACGAGCATCTGGACGACTGGGAGCTCAGCGCAGCTCTGCCGACGCAGCCCGACGCTTGGCAACGCATCGCGCTCGGTGCTCGTGAGGTTGCCTCGAGCGTTCCGATGGGCCGCTGGCAACGACTGGCCAGCCCGGCGCAGACGGCGGTGTTGCGCATCGAAGCGTTCGACCAGCTCGGAAACAAAACCGATTATCGCCACCCGATCCAGCTGGGCCCCGGTGGCGAGCTGATCGAGTCGGTCGAAGCTGAGCCCGCGTTCCTGTCACCGAATGGCGACCAGATTCAGGATTCCACACGCATTTCCGTGACGCTGAAGCGAAGTGCACGCGTGCGTGTGCGCGTGCTCGATGGTCAACAGTCGCTCGTCGCGGAATTGTCGCCGGGTACGCAGCCGACGCAGGGCACGCCGGCATGGACCTGGGACGGCCGGTACGGTACGGGCAACGTCGTGCCGGACGGAATCTACGCGCTCGAGGTGATTGCGAGCGATGCGGTCGGCACGATCCAGGAAACGGTGTCGATTTCGGTTGTCGTCGACCAAACGGCACCATTGCTGGAAGTTCTGTCGCCGACGGGCGAATTCGGTCGCGACGGTGACGAAGCCGTCGTCCGTATCGAGGAAGCGAATCATCGCGACGGCGCATTGCGCCTCGTGCGCGTCGATGGCGGTGATGATGTCGCATCGTTCCGCCCGCGCAGCGCAGGGAACCACGCACTCGCGCCGTTGCGTTCGCTCGCGGAGCAGCGCTACCGCATCGAAGCGGACGTCGAGGATCTCGCCGGCAACCGATCGTCGCTCGTGCGCGAATTCGAGGTCGACCGCACCGTGCCCGAAGTCGCGATCGCCGACCCGGCGTCCGATGCGACATTGCGCCGTGGTGTGGCGCGCTCTGTCACCGGGACGGCATCGGACGCGCACTTGCTGGGCTACACGTTGAGCACGTCCCCGCAGGACGGACCGGCTGCGTGGACGCCGATCGCGTCCGCGTCCGAGAGTGTCGGCGAAGGGCCGCTGGCTTCCTGGACGCCGAGCCAGGACGACGGCTATCACCGGCTGCGGCTGACGGCCGAAGACGCCGCGGGCAATGCGAGCGAAGTGGAGGTGACCGTCGCAATCGATGGCACGCCGCCCGTCGTTGCGATCGATGAGCCGCAGGAAGCCGCACTGGTGACACGACTGCTCGACGTCATCGGCACAGTGTCCGACCGCTTCCTCGATCGCGCATCGCTCGCGATCGCGGACGTAGCCGGAGCCGCGCAGGGCGCGTTCAGCGAGCTTCGCACGAACCTGCCAGCGGTCGACCACGACCTGCTGGCGCACGTCGCCCTCGCGGTACCCGATGGCGAGTACGTACTCCGCGTCGCCGCACGCGATCTGGTCGGCCTCGAGTCGAGCGTCCGGCGACGCGTGCGGGTCGACACGCAACCCCCAGCGCCCCCGCTGAACCTGACGGCGAGGACCGTCGGGAACCGAGACGTAGACCTTGCGTGGACCGCGTCACCATCGGGCGACGTGGTCGGCTACCGCGTCGTGCGCAACAGCGTGGCGATCGATGCGCCACTGCTGGCGGGAACCAACTACCTGGACGCCGGTGCGCCGGAAGGGCGCATGCGTTACGCCGTGCGCGCGGTCGACCAGGCTGGCAACGAGAGCGCCCCGAGCAATGTCGCCGAGGCCATCGTCGACCACACGCCGCCGTCGGTCGGGCTGCGCTCTCCGGCGACTGGCGACCGGGTCGCCACGGCCGTGCCGGTGATCGGGACGGCGTCGAGCAGCAACGACTTCGCGGAATTCAGACTCTTCCGGACGATGCTTCCCGGCGCTACGGATCGCGAGCAGCTCGCGCGCGGTACCGCGATCGTGAACGACGGACTGCTCGCTCGCTGGGATACGACCACCATCGCGAACGAGGCCCAGGTGCGCCTCGTGCTCGAAGCGGAGGACCGCAGCGGCAATGTCGCGACCGCACAGGTGGACGTCGTCGTGGACAACCAGGCGCCGTCGACGCCCACTGGTCTCGCGGCCGTGCTCGAGGATCCGCATGCACGTGCGAGCTGGAACCCGAATCCGGAAGCGGACCTGCTGGGCTACTTGCTGTATCGCGACGGCGCGCTGCTGAACGCGCCCGCGACATTGCCGGTCGATTTGCGTCCGTTCGCGATTCCGGCAATCTCCTGGCTCGACACCACGATCGGCGACGGCACGCACGAATATCGGCTGCGCGCGATCGATCGCGCGGGCAACCTGAGCGGATTCACGGCGCCCGTGCCGCTGTCGCGCGAAGCGGGCGCTCCGCACCTCCTGATCGTCGAGCCTGCCGGTGCTTACTCATTCGAGGCGAGCGTGCGCGTGCTCGCGGAAAGCGCGGACCAGGATATCGCCACGGTGCAGCTTGCCTATCGGGCCGCGGGCGGCACCGACTGGACGCCGATCGGCGCGCCGCTCATCCAGCGCCCGTACGCCGTCGAATGGGCGCCGGCGCCACTCGCTTACGGTGAGTACGACATCCGTGCCGTCGGAATCGATGCGGGTGGTCGCGAGGACGCCGCGCCGCCGGTCGTCCGCGTGCGCTACGCGGATCTGACTGCACCGCCGCGCGTCGCGTCGCTCATGGCGATCGCCGACGGCGGCGACGTGACGCTGTCGTGGCCTGCGGTCGCTGCGGCGGACCTTGCTGGCTACTTTGTCGAGCGCATCGCCGCGCACGGAGCCGGTGACTGGGAAGCGGTTTCGGCGACTTCTGTCCTGGCAACGACCTTCGTCGACTCGTCTCTCGACGACGACGAGTATCTCTACCGCGTCATCGCGGTCGATGCATCGGACAATCGCGCGCCCGCGTCGCCGATCGCGCGGAGCGTCGTTTTCACGCCGCAGGTCGACGTGCCGTTCACGCCCACGATGGGCGCGGCCACCGGGGTCAACGGTCGCTCGCCGGTCAGGGGAACCGTTGAGACCGAAGTGGTAACGGCCGGCGGCTCGACCGCGGGACCATCCGTCGCTACCGACGCCGCGGGCGAATTCTCGATCACTGCGATTCCACTCGGGCCCGGCGAAAACGAGCTGCGCGTTCGCATCCGCGATGCGAGTGGCAACCGCAGTCGCGCCGCGCTGGCAGTGGTCGATCGCGGCAACGCTCCGACGGCGCCGAGCGGCCTGTCGGCAACGCCGAGCGACCACCATGTCACGCTCGACTGGATAGCCAGCCCGGAGCCGGACGTGATCGGCTACCGGGTGTTCCGCAATGACCGACCCGTGCTGCCCGACGTGTCGGTGCCCACCGCGGACCTCATCGCATCCGCGACCTACGGCGGCGATGCTTCGCATGCCGTCGATGGCGACGCGAATACCGCGTGGACGCCGACGGCGGCTTGTTCGCCCGATTGTTCGCCGGGACTGGCGCTCGAAATCGGCTGGGCAGGACCGCGGGTCATCGTCGGCACGAACCTCGCGTGGTCGAACGCCGCGGGGCGTGCCACCGCTGTCGACGCATTGGCTTGGAGCGGTCGCGACTGGGTCAAGGTCGCCGAGCTTCGCAATGCGCCGGGCACGGGCGCGTCGCTGCCGTTCATCGTGCCGTATCGAACGACCCGCATTCGCCTCGTCTTCCTTTCCGCAGCGTCGGACGGCAGCGGCGCGTTGTCGCTCGCTGAAGCCGTCGTCGTGGAGCGCCCGTTGGTTCCAGCAAGCGCATACGAAGAACTCGTGACGGACGGACGCCATCGCTATCGCGTCAGCGCGGTGAACGCGTTCGCATTCGAGAGCGAGCGTTCGGCCGAAGTCGTTGCGGAAGTAGGGGACGCGATCGCGCCCGATGCCGTCGTCCTGTCCGGCGGCGCTACGGGTAGCGACGCGACACTCTCCTGGACTGCGAGCGCGGCGATCGACGTGGCACGTTACGAGCTGCGTCGTGATGGCCAGTCGATCGCATCGGTCGTCGCATCGGAGCCGCGCAGCCACGTGGATCGAAACGTTCCGAACGGCACGCATGCATACGCCGTCTACGCGTACGACGGGTACGACAACGAGAGCGCGACATCGAACATCGTCTCGCTCGTGATCGAATCGACCGGGCCCGGCGTGCCCACGACGCTCGTCGTGAGCCAGACCGGTATCGGCGGTGCGCTCGACGTGCGCTGGAACGCGGGCAACGGTACGCCGCCGGCGCGCTACGTCGTACGTCGCGCGACGACCGCGACCGGGCCCTACGCGCCGATCGCGAGCGTCACGAGGGTCGGCTTGAAACCGGCGATCTCCGGCGCCTCCCGCTCCAACAGCTCCTCGGTCCGGTACCCGTTCACGCCGAGGTTCTTCAGCGCCTGCCCGGTCAGTTCCTCGGAGCGGCCCGCGCTGTAGACGTTGGCCGTGTCGAGGAAGTTGATACCGGCCTCGATCGAGCGGCGGACGAGGCCGTCCACCTCGTCCTGCTGCAGCTTGCCGATGTGGCTCCAGATGCCGGCGTCGCCGCCGCCGAAGGTCATCGTCCCGAGGCACAGCTCGGACACGTAGAGCCCCGTCGTTCCCAGTCGTGTGTAGCGCATGGCTGTATCAGACTACGGCCG
>CALKUS010000249.1 GCA_937996755.1 uncultured Pseudomonadota bacterium
CTTCGTGGATCTCGGTGGCGAGGGAACTGACGGCAGACAATTTTCCGGCGTCGTGCAGACCCTCGCGGGCACGCGCGACATGACGTTCGCCATTCCCAAGACGGGTGGCGTCTGGCGCTCGGTGAATCGCGGAGCCTGGACCTACCTGCGGGAATCGCCGCCGCGCGCGTTTTCGATCGCGGTCGAACCACGCAATACGCAGCACATCGCCGTCGGCGAGCGCGACGACGATGCCGCCGTGAACCGGTTGGGCCGCTCCGGCCTGTGGGAATCGACGGATGCGGGCAACACGTGGACCTACACCTTCGACCCGACGTCCCTGCCCGTCTTCGCGGGCGCACCGACGCACCAGGCGATTCCCGCCGTCGCCTTCGCACACGCCACGTCGACCTTGCTCGTGGCCACGGACCATGGCATCGCGCGTCGCGTCCAGAGCCAGACCGCCAATCCGTTTTCCAATGCCTTCACGTTCGGCAGGCCGACTGCGGCTTGTGGGTTGCCAGACGTCGGCCCGGTCACCGCGCTCGTGACGAGTGCGCGTCGCGCGTGGGCGCAGTCGCGCACGCACGTGTTCTGGTCCGACGACGACGGCGTGACCTGGGATTGCCGGGAAATGCCCACGCGCGTGTCCGTAGGGCCCGACGCCGACCTCATCGCCGACTACAACACCACCTCCACCGGCGGCAACGACAACGCTGCACTCGGCGCCTTCGACGACCGCGCGTACCTCGTGTTCAAGGTCTGGGTGCCGAACACCGACCCGCGCGCGAAAAACGATAGTGAATGCCGGAAGGACCCGACCCGGACACTGTGCGAGCCCAACACGATCTCGACACTGATGACGTTCTTCCCCGCGCGCACGGGGGCCGCCGCCTGGGTCACGCAATACACCGGCGATGGCGACGGGCGCGGCGCGAACGGCAGGCGGTTCGTCAATACGCGCGAGGTTGATCCCATCGCCTGCCCGTCGCTGGCCGAACGTTCCGTCGGGCGCGGGCTGCAGCTGGCCTACGGCGCCGGGCAAAGCGTGCAGCAGGCGCTTTCGACCGGCACCGACGACCGCGTCGTATTCGATCGTGCGATCCGGACCAATGGCTCCGACGCGTCCGGCGGCGTCGCGACGGGCATCCATGCCGACGTGTGGAATTTCTTCGTGCCGCTGAACTATTGCCCCAACGGACGAGGCGAAGTGCTGTACGCGACCGATGGCGGCGTCGACATGGGTGTGCCTTCTCCCGACGAACCCGGACGCTGGTCGAGCGCCACGTGGCAACGGCACAGTGCGGGCCTGCACGTGCAGACGGCGCAGAACCTGCTCGTCGTCGGCGGCACCACGGTACCGCCGCCGAGCTCACCGTTGCCCAAGCTGCCGATCCGGCACGTTGCGTATCCCACGCAGGACAACCAGTCGTCGTGGCGCAACGAAGACGGGTCGTGGACGGAAGTCGCGGCGGGTGGCGACGTGAACTGGGTGGCAGGTGATGTCGCGCAGCCCACGGCATTGCTGTGGCGCACGCTGCAGATCGCCACGCTCCATCGGCCCGGCAGCGACCCCGAGTCGATCGAGCTGAGCCGCATCGCGGACGCAAGCAAGAGTCTCGATGGACCGACGCGCGTGAGCGCCATCCAGACGCTCGCGAACGAAACCGTCGAAGACGGCGCGCTGGACATGGTGATGCTCGTCGACCTGCCGCTGCTGCTGAACGACGACACGCAAGCCGGCGGTGCGCTCGGCGGCACCGCTCGCCGCGCGCTCCTGCGCAATACGCGGTTCGACGAGCACCCCAACGGGCCGGCGAGCAACTACGAAGGCTGGACCGTCGTCGCCGACGACCTGCCCGCCGACACCCGGCGGTTCTGGGTTTCCGGCGGCCACGCCAACCCCACGTACTTCGTCTACACCGGCGCCGGCAACACCGCGTGCGCCGACGGGCTGCACGTTCGCGAACGCCGGCCAGGCGGCGTCGATGCATGGCGCTGCCTCGTCAGCGGGCTGGTGGAATTCTCGGTCGCGAACGACGGCGTCCCGCAGAACGGGCCGGCGTTCGTGAATCCGTTCGACCCGAACGTCATCCTCGTCACCGGCAGTGCGACCGCGGGTGGCACGCCCGTGTTGCGCCTGTCCATCGACCGCGGCGCCAACTTCTGCGACCTGCCGGGCCTCACTGCCCTCGTCACGGAGTCCGGTCGGTACGACGTGGTCGGTACGTTCAACCCCGGCGTCGCATTCGACTGGGTCGGATCGCGCTTCCACGGCTACCAGCTGGCCGTGCCGTCAGCGGTCGGATTCGACCGCCGCGCGCCGGGCACGATCGCGGTCGCGTCGCCCTACACCGGCATCTACTACGGCCAGCTCGCGAAGCAAGGACAAACGCGCGCGACCGGCAGCTGCCGTGACGCCGATTGGCGCGAGCCCGAATGGCGCGACCTGGCGCCGCGGCAACCGCGCGCGCGTGCTTACGTCACGGGCCTGGCCGCAGTCGGTGGCGGCGTCGTGGCGTCGACGGCAGGCATGAGCACCTACGCGATCGAAAGCGCGCGCAGCTCGCTGCCGGCCACCTACTTCGTGCCGGCGCAATCCGGCAACGCATCCAGCCCCATCGCCAGGCTCATGCGCGCCGATGGCACACCGGCAACGTGGAGCCGTGTCTGGGTCACCGCACGCACCTGGGACGGCGACGCGCTGCAGGCGAACAACGTGCAGGTGCGCACGAACGCAGCAGGCGAAATCCCGCTGCCGGCGGGCGTCCCCGCGGGTAGCTACGTGCTCTCGTTGTCGTTCCGCGGCAACGGCGCGGATTCCCCGAGCGTCGCGAAGTTCAGGTATGACGTCACGCCGTGAGGGTGTAAGTCGGTTCGGGGTCGAACGGCGCCAGAGTGAATCCCAATTGAAACGGTGATTCACCCTCGCCCCTTTTTCAGCTGACCGCCGTCGCGGTAGCCGGGGATGAAGCGACGACACACGTCGGCCCATCCATGAGTCGGCCACTGTTCGCTCGCAACCCGGCGACGCACGCGCAGAAGATATCGCTCATAGTCCAGCGGTCGTTTGCTTCGGTGGCGCGTGGCATTGCAATACAAGCATGCCGCGACAACGTTCGCGGCGACGTCCGTACCGCCGGCTGATCGCGCCCGGAGATGTTCCGCAGTCGCTGCCAGCAATCGCGCACAGCGAGGCACCAGCGGCACCCGCGCAACCGGAATCATGAGTACCTTGCAGTAGTGGCACCGCCCCTGCTGGAGGAGGAAGGCGCGCTCGCGGACGACGTTGATGTTGGCCACGGAAAGATCCCTGGAGGATCTCCCGAGCCGAACCCGGCATCGCGGAGGAGTGCGGGCCAAGCTGGCCATCGCACGAAAGGTGGCGCGGCAATTGCCGTCGCGCCCGCAGCCGGAACAGTCACGCGCGCCATGGCGAGCTCGCGTGGGACGTTCATGCGTGGGCGATGTCGAGGCTCGACGCCGCGGCGCGTGTCCGGATCGAGATCGCCCAGACCCGAGC
>CALKUS010000250.1 GCA_937996755.1 uncultured Pseudomonadota bacterium
TCGCGAGAATCGGATGGCGCGCCGTCGGGACTTTCGTCCCTCCCACAAGGATGGCTGAGCGCTCCGGGGAAAGTGGATGCGTGGCAGGGAAGGCTGCTTCGAAGCGCCGTACGACCTCGCACTACTCCAATAACCGACGCAGCACAGCGAAGAGCCAGAGCCGCTTCGACGAGCCGATCTGCCGTGCGCTCGCGAGAATCGGATGGCGCGCCGTCGGGACTTTCGTCCCTCCCACAAGGATGGCCGAGTGCTCCGGGGAAATTCGTCGCGTGGCGAGCCGGCTGCATCGAAGCGGCGCAGCAGGGCGAAGAAACAGAGCCGCTTCGACGAGCCGATCTGCCGTGCGCTCGCGGGAATCGGATGGCGCGCCGTCGGGACTCTCGTCCCTCCCACTGAATCCTCCTTGGGATTTCCTCGAGGCAGGTTCCGGTGACGCGAGGCATTCCGACCGCACCCCGCTTCGCTCCGGGCCCCGAGGGTGCGAAGGCGTGGCGACGCTGCGAAGCGGAGTGGTACAGCCGCGCCGTGCCGGAGCTCGATGGTGCGAAGGCGTGGCGACGCTGCGAAGGGGAGTGGTACAGCCGCTCCGTGGCGGAGCTCGAGGGTGCGAAGAACGTGGCGACGCTGCGAAGCGTAGTGGTACTGCCGCGCCGTGCTGGAGCTCGATGGTGCGAAGAGCTGGCTTTGCCGGGAGGCGAGGCGCTTCGGCCTGCGCGACGCAGGGTCAGGCGCCGTCCAGGCGTTGCCGTCGTTCCGCCGAGAACTTCGCCAGCGTCGCCGCGGCCTGCCGCCTGATCTTGCCGCGCACCATCGGTGTCCATCCGAGCAGGGTGCCGGGCAGGCCGATGGCCTGGGCGGACCATTTCCACAGGTTGAACGCGTCGACGTGTTCGGCGATCGCGCCGTCCCTGAAACGAAATTGCGCGTGGATGCGGTTCACGACGGCGCGGCCGGTTGCGCTGTACGTGTAGTGCGCGACCCAGTTCGCGGAGCCGGTCAGCGCATCTGCCTCGACGTCGCTCGCTTCGCAGCGCAGGTCCTTCGCGCGCGACGTCAACATCCGCCACATGTCGCCGACGTCGCTGCCCGCGAGCGTGAACACGGGATCGCGGAACGTCGCGTCCGGCGCGTAGCACGACGCCATCGCCTCGCCGTCGCGCGCGTCGAGCGCGGCGTAGAGCTTCTTGATCAGCTCGCGGTTCGTGTTGCCGGTCATGCGCCTCGCTCCAAGAAAAAAGCCACCGCGATTGCGCGCGGTGGCTTCGGTTCTCGTGTTCGCGCCCCGGAGAGCGCTCCCACGGAAGGGCCTAGTTGCTCCTGGTGCCCGGACGCACGCGGTCGATCGCTTCCGAGCTGGGTGTCCCGCCGGTCGACGAGTGTTCCTCGCCCTCCGGTGCGCTCATCGCGTCGTCGTGGTGTTCGCCGCCGGGCGGGTGCATCTCGTCCATCGGCTTGCCGCGCTCGCGCTCCATTTCCTCGGGCGTCACCTGCGCATCCCAGATCTTGTTCGGGCGCCAGCGGATCGGTTCGGACTTGATGCCGTTCGGGCCGTCCACGGCGTCGTCGACGAACCACGGGTTGCCGTCGGCGTCGAGGTAGAGCTTCTGCATTTCCTCTACCGTGAACGGACGCGAGCCGATGCGCCCGAAGATCGCGATCTGGTGGCCGGTCTCGTCCACCGCGCGGTCGCGCTCGAGGCCACGCGACAATGCGAGGGCAGGGCGCTTCGTCGGGTAGAACGAGATCAGCTCGGGCTTCGGGTCCGGGCTGAAGCCGTAGAACTTCGGCTGCGACTCCGGGCTGGTCAGCTGGATCACCTTCAGTCCGTTCTTGCCGTCGGCGACGTAGGCGAACGTCGAGGCGTTCGTCGTGCCCACGACCACGTCGCGCGCGTCGTTGATCGCGCCGTCCGCGTTGAACATCTGGTAGACCTGCGGGCGCTCCGGGTTCGTGACGTCGATGATCGCGAGGCCGTCCTTGCCGGCCGCGACGTACGCATAGGTGCGCGCGACGTGCAGCTTGTGCGGATCGGACAGCGGCACGAACGCGCCCTCGACCACGCGCGGGCGGTCCGGATGGGTGACGTCGACGACGTGCAGGCCGTCCTTCGCCGTCACGAACGCGTAGCGGAACTGCACCTGCACGGCGATCGGGTCGGCGATCGGGATCGTCGCGACGACGCGCGGCTCCAGCGCCTTCTCCATGTCGAGCACGACCACGCCGTTCGGCGTCGAGATGTAGAACCATGCGCCGGCCATGTAGATGTGCGACGCGCCGGTGAGCACGCCACCCTCGTTCCAGGTCATCGCGCGCGTGAAGAAGTTGTTGCGCGGTTCCTGGTCCGTGAGGATGTCGATGTCGGTCGCGATCAGGCCTTCCACCGCATCCGTGATGTACGCGTAGCGGTAGATCTGGTGCATCGGCTGCTCGAGGTTCTCGCCCTGCATCAGCGCGGACGTCTTCTCGCTGCCGTCGTTGCGGTACACGGCGATCGGCTGCGTGGTACCGATGGCCACGCACGTGGCGTTCGGGCTCTTGATGCGCGTGTCCTGGCCCAGCGGCGAGAACGGCGCCGTGATGATGCGCTCCGAGAAGCCCTTGTTGCCGATGCTCGCGACGTCGTACGCGCGCATGCCCTGGTCGCCTTCCGCGACGTACAGGTACTCGCCGCGCAACTGGATGCAGTTCGCCACGCCGGCGCGGTGGCGGTACGCCTCGTCGAGCTGGCGACCGTTTTCCTGGTGCTTCTTGTAGTAGTCCGGGTACGCGTAGCGCTGCAGGTAGCTGCCGACGACGGCCTGCGGCTCGTCGAACTCGGTCACGCGCACGGCGTTGATCTCGCCTTCGCCGCCGACCCACGAGTTGTACCCGACGAAGTCGATGAACTTCGTGCCGAGCAGCAACAGCTGGGCCATGATCGCGTTGTTGTCGTTCGCCTTCGACAGGTGGCAGTCGGTGCAGGTCTTCGTTTCGGTCCTGCGCTCCGTGTGCGGGTAGTGCGGGGCGAACGCCTGCGACGAGTAGCCGGCCGCCGAGATCGGCGGCTGCTGGATGTAGATGCGCTCGCGGTTCACGTTCTGCGAGGACAGCACCAGCGCCGACGACGAGCGGACCGGCGCGATCTTGTAGTTCTTGATCACGCCGTGCTTGCCGAGGAAATACATGTCGTCGCGCGCGACCTGCGGGTTGTACGTCGCGTAGTTGCGCGTGAAGCCGCCTTCGTAACGATGGCTCTCGGCACGCCAGTTCGCCTGGATCGGCAGGTGGCAACCGCCGCAGCTGGTGGTCCACGAGCTGTGGCAGGTGTAGCAGACCATCGTGTCTTCGCTGTGCGCGCGGTTTTCCTTCGCGACGTCCTTGCCCCACGCGAGGTTCTTCGTGTCCTTCGACATCGCATGCGCGCGCGTCGCCTTCGCGTTGTACGCGGGCGAAAGCGGGTCGGCAGTGTCCTTCACCAGCGACATCGTCCACTCCAGGCCGGGCGTCGTCGCCGAGCGCTGGATCAGGCGCGTGCCGCCATCCACCCACTCGAATCGGCGCTTGCCGTCCGGGTTGCGGATCAGCTTCAGGTTCAGGCCGCGCTTCGCAGCGGCGGGACCGGTCGTCTTCAGGATCGGATAGTTGTCGACCGTGCCGTGGCAGTCCTGGCACTGGATCTCGACCGCGCCCATGACCTCGGCCTTGATGTAGCCGTCGCCGTGGCCGTCCTGCGCGAAGTGGCAGTCGACGCACTGCATGCCCAGGTCGACGTGCACCGACGAGAGGTGCACGGCCTTCTCGAACTTCTTCGGGTCGTCGTCGGCGACCACCTCGCGGTTCGCGTCGAGCAGGTTGCCCTTGCGGTCGCGCGCGAAGATCGAGCGGAAGTTCCAGCCGTGGCCGTGGTAGTCGGCGAACTGGATGTCCTTGAGCTGCGGGTTGAGCTCGGCGACGTGCTTCGAGAACTCCGCATCGCCCCACTTGCCGCGGATCGCCGCTTCTTCCGGGTTGCGGTCGAGGATGTGGCGGAGCTCGTCGGCGTCGTGGTTGAGCTGCTTCTCGGGCCACATCGCCGCGGCGTCGGACTCGTAGTCCCACATCGTGTAGCCGAGCATCGTGTTGATGAACATGTTCGGCTGGTGCATGTGGCAGATCATGCACTGCGAGGACGGGATCTGACGCGAGAACGCGTGCTTGATCGGATGGCCCGATTCGTTGCGCGGGATCGTCGGGTCGGCCTGCGCCGACATGCCTTCATTGCCGTACTTCGCCCAGACGGCGGAGTGGCGCGGGTCGCGGTCGTTCGCGTAGATCACGTGGCAGCCCGAGCAGCCCGACGAGCGATAGTCGCCCGGGTTGTCGTTCGTGCCCATGAACCACAGGAACGGATCGTTGAGGCGCGTCTTGTGCACGTTCAGCACGGGGATCGACACGCGCAGGCCGGTGCCGGGGCCGCGGTTCGACTGGCGCAGGTCGGGACGGCCCGGCTCTTCCAGGCGCTGCAGCTGGCCGAGCTCGTTCGGGTTGCCGATCTCGGCGAGGATCTGGCCGAGGTTGCGGCCGCCGCGCTCGAACACGCGGAACACGTCGGCCGGCGGCACCGTCTGCCAGGTCGGCATCGGCGCGATCTGCGGCAGGATGCCGTGCTTCTTCATGTTCTCGTCGAGCTCGACGGGAACGGGCAGCGTGCCGGCCTGGGACTCCTTCGTGTACGCCTCGCCCAGGATCGAATGCTTGTAGGGCAGGATGCCGTTGTTGTACGGCGCCGCGCCCCAGAACATCGCGGCGTTCGTCATCAGGCTGCGCTCGCTCGCCTGGATGATCGGCAGGTGGCACGCGCCGCAGGCTTCGCGCGCGATGCGCAGGTCGCCCGGGTTCATGAAGCGGATGAACTCCTGCGACTCCTGGTTCAGCCAGGCATAGCTGTGCTTCGGGTTCGCGCTGGAGGTCCAGCGCGTGGGGTAACGCGGCAGCACGTGTGCCGAGTCGATCGCGGACTGGTAGGCGGGCTCGTACTTGCGGCCGCCTTCCTCCTCGCCGTGTTCCCCGCCTTCCTCATGGCCGCCCGCGTCGCCGTGGTGCGCGGCGATCGGCGCGGCGGAGACGCCCGACGGCGCCATCACGTCGGCGTTGCCGCCGTGGCAGTCGGTGCAGCCCAGCACCACGGCGGGCGTGGCGTGCATCGTCTTGCGGTCGCTGCTCGTATGGCAGCTCACGCAGCCGGCGCTCTTGGCGTCGGCGGCTTCCCAGCTCTGCGACGCGGGTGCGTCCGGTGCCTTCACGTACTCGCGCTCGACGGCTTCGGCTTCCTCGCTCGCGCTCGCCGGCAACGCGGCGAGCGAGAGGAAGGCGACGGCGGCGCAGGCGAGCCAGCGCAGGCTGCGCGGCGCGGTGGAATCGTTGCGACTGACCTCACGTGCCATGTCGCGCCCTCAGTAGGTCAGGATGAGATTGGCGAGCACCGAGTAATACGGTGAATCGTCGGTGCCGTAGAGGTTCTTGATGCCTTCGCCCGGGAACAGCGCCGCGCCGGAAACTCGCAACACGATGTTCTGGGTGAAGAACGGCCGCCAGATGTACGCGACCGAAACGTCCGTGCCGATGTCGTTGTCGATCGGCGCCGCAGCGCGTGCCGCCTCGAGCACTGCGGTGTCGTCGAACCACAGGTGGTTGAGGTTGCCGGAGATGCGCGACTGCGGCGTGAGGTCGAAGTCCGCGCCGAGGCCGATCAGGCGCAGGCCCGGGTTGTCGAAGTTCGACTGGCCCTGTTCCTTCGACGAGCGCAGGTTGGGGAGGATGCCGTTGCGCGTGGACAGCGCGACACCGCCGCCACCGATCAGCGGGATGTTCTGGCGGATCCAGAAGCTGGTGTCGGCGCCCGCGAAGATCGGGTTCTCGAAGATCGCGTCGTAACCCTGCGACTTGTCGTCGTAGGGATCGTCATCGCCCGACGCCCAGGCGCCGGACGCGCGCACGCGGATCCAGTCGAAGTCCATCGACGCTTCAGCCGCCACGAAGCCCGCTTCGATGTCGCTCTTCTCGGCCGTGAACACGCCGTGCGACTGGTCGCCGTACGCGAGGTACCCCGACACCGTCAGGTTGACGCGCCCGAAGTGGCCGTCGCCGTTGTAGCCGAGATAGCCCACGTCGTACGTGCGGCCTTCCTCGCGCCCGATCGCGGCGGGGCGCTGGATGAAGCCGTTCGAATCGTAGAACTGGTCGTCCTCGCGGTTGCGGTTGTAGGCGATGATGCCCTGCGACACGAAGCCGCGCACCGGCCAGTCCTGGCGGTAGAGGTTGAACAGGAAGATGTCGTCGTCGCGCAGGCCTTCGGTGAGGTCGTTGAGGCCCGAGTTGATGTCCTTCTCGACGCGGCGGAACCACGCGGCGTTGTACTGCCAGTGGTTGTTGTCGCGGTTGCCGAAGAAGCGCACGCCGAACTGGTTGTCCTGGAACAGGAAGCCGCGGAAGTCCGACGAGAACGGCTGGATGCCGATGCGCACTTCGTCGAAGTCGTAACGGGCCGACGCGACGCGCAGGTCCTTCAGGTAGAACAGCTCCTGCACCCCGACGAACGCGTCGTCGCGGTCGGTCCCGAGCGCGGGATCCACCTGCAGCGTGCGCACTTCCTCGGTGTTCACGCGGTTGTAGTTCAGCGCCAGCGTGGCCTTCCACTCCCAGTCCGGTGGCTTGAACGTCGTGCTGCCCTGGTAGTAGTCGGCGCTGAAGATCAGCGTCTGCGCGAAGATCACCTGGTCGTAGTTGCCGAGCACGTCGTTCGAGCCCGCGCCGTCGCTGGACTGCGGCGCGACGGGCGTCGGCAGGCCGCGCGGCTCGAGCAGCGTGTCGGAGATCGCGGCGAGGATCAGGAAGCGCTCCTTGCCGTCGACGCGCTTGATCGGCTTGTCGCCCTTCCACTGGTTCTGGTTGTACGGGTCGTACCACGGGTACTTGAACCCGAGCGACTCCATGATGCGCCAGCGGTCCGGCACCGGGATGAACTCACCGACCTGGTCGATCGGCGCCGGGTCGACGCCATCGGGATTGATGATCGGGAAGTCGGCCGGTTTTTCCGCCGGATGGCCGGGACGACGCCGCAGCACCGGATTGGTGAACGGGTCGTAGGTCGGCATCGGCAGCACGCCGATCAGCTCCAGGAAACCCGGCGGCGGATCGACGGCCTGCGCCTGCAGGCCGGGGGACACGCACGCGGCGACGAGCGCCACCGCGAGCGTGCGACGATTCAACACGAGTCGGAGGCGCATCAGAGGCCCTCGCACACGAATTGGTCGTTGGAGTCGTT
>CALKUS010000251.1 GCA_937996755.1 uncultured Pseudomonadota bacterium
TACATTGGCGTGACTGGAGTCAGACGTGTGCTCTTCCGATCTCGGCTGGGATTTCGGCTCCGACAATAGCCGCTACCGTATCGCACGTGTTGCCGCGGACGATGCGCCCGAAGGCAAGCAGGTGCTCGCGATCAGCCGCCGCACGGATTCCTCGCCGATGCTGTTCGCCGCGCGCGCGAACGCAGGCGAGGTCACGAAAGTCCCGCTGCCCGGCGGCGGCACGGCATACGTGCCGCTCTCGCTCTCCGTGAAGGATTCGATCGCGCTGAAGTCCGGCGATGCGCTGGAAAGCCGGCCGCGCAAAGACGACCCGCTGCCTCTCGAGGTGCGCGTTGCGGACATTGTCGTCGCATGGAACGTGTTCCGCCATTTCGCGCCGAACCTGCCCGCATCGCTGGACTGGGATCGCGAGCTCGAGCGGGCGATCGCGGCCGAAGTCGGCGTACCGAGGCGCTCTCGTGACGAGCATCGTGACGCATTGCGGCGCCTGCTCGCACCGACGCGCGACGGCCACGTCCAGGTGCGTGACCGCGCGGCGCCGCCGACCGGTTTCCTGCCCGCGAATTTCCGCGTCGCGGAAGGCCGCATCGTCGTGACGGGCGTCGCGGAGGGCTCGCCGCTCCGCATCGGCGACGTCATCGAGCGCATGCTGCCCAAGGGCAAGCCGACGCTCATCCTGTTCGACGAGCTGATGAACTACGTGAACCGCAGTCGTAAGAGCGGGCTTGCGGCACAGTTCTACACGTTCCTGCACAACCTCTCGGAGGTCGCTCGCGCTCGTGACAACGTCGTCCTCGCGGTCTCCATCCCGGCCTCCGAGCTGGAGATGACGACCGAGGACCATCAGGACTTCGATCGCCTCAAGAAGCTGCTCGACCGCCTGGGCAAGGCGATCATCATGTCGGCCGAGGCCGAGACCTCGGAGATCATCCGGCGACGACTCTTCGAGTGGCAGGGGCTGCCGAAGGACGCGCTCTCGACCATCGAGGAGTACGAGCACTGGCTGCTCGCGAACAAGCAGCAGCTCCCGAGCTGGTTCCCGGTCGAAAACGCACGCGAAGCGCTCAAGGCATCCTATCCGTTCCACCCGTCGCTGCTGTCGGTGTTCGAGCGCAAGTGGCAGGGGCTTCCACGCTTCCAGCAGACGCGCGGTGTGCTGCGCCTCCTCGCACTGTGGGTCTCGAAGGCCTACAGCGAAGGCTACAAGGGGGCGCACAAGGACCCGCTCATCTCGCTCGGCACCGCGCCGCTGGAGGACCCGCTGTTCCGTGCGGCGCTCTTCGAGCAGCTTGGCGAGGCCCGCCTCGAACCCGCCGTCACGACGGACATCGCGGGCAAGGACCACGCGCACGCGCTGCGTCTCGACACCGAAGCGACCAAGGAATTGAAGAGCGCGCGGCTGCATCGCAAGGTCGCGACGACCATCCTCTTCGAGTCGAACGGTGGCCAGCAGCGGGGGGAAGCGACGTTGCCCGAAGTCCGTCTCGCGGTGGCCGAGCCCGAGCTCGACATCGGCAGCGTCGAGCAGTGCCTCGAGGCATTGACGGACAGTTGCTACTTCCTTGCAGCCGAGAAGAACCGATACCGCTTCAGCTTCCAACCGAACCTGAACAAGCTCCTCGCAGACCGGCGGGCAAGCGTCAGCGCGGCGTCGATCGATGACGTCGTGCGGAAAGAGATTCAGAAGGTCTTCGGCTCAGGCACGGGAATCGAGCGCGTCTACTTCCCCAAGAAGAGCAACGATGTTCCCGACCGCGCGCTGCTTACGCTCGTCGTACTTTCGCCGGACAACACCGCACCGGAGCCGTCGACGAAGAGCCTCATCGCGCAGATGACCACCGAGAGTGGCTCATCGTCCCGCACGTTCAAGAGCGCGCTCATCTGGGTGGCGCCTGAAGATGCGAGCTCGCTGCTCGAAGAAGCCAGAAAGCTCCTCGCGTGGAAGGATATCGACGCAGATTCGGGCGAGCTGAAGCTCGACGAGACCCAGCAGCGGCAGCTCACCGAGAACACCAAGCGGGCCGAGCGCGATCTCCGCGAGTCCGTCTGGCGGGCGTACAAGAACGTCTTCCTCCTCGCCGACGACAACTCGATGCGGAAGATCGACCTCGGCCTCGTTCACTCGAGCGCCGCGAACTCGCTCGTGGAGCTAATCCTGACGCGCCTTCGGCAGGAGGACATCGTCGTCGAGGGCGTGAGCCCCAACTTCCTCACGCGATACTGGCCGCCCGCGCTACCGGAGTGGAGCACCAAGTCGGTGCGCGACGCGTTCTACGCGTCGCCGAAGTTCCCGAGGCTGCTCAAGGCCGACGCGGTAAAGGATACAATCTCGCGCGGTCTCGACGCTGGCACCGTCGCATACGTGGGCAGGTCGAGCGACGGCAGCTATGAGCCGTTCGTCTACAAGCGCTCTCTCAGCTCCGGCGATATCGAGATCGCCGACGACGTGTACCTGATCGTCCGCGAACGCGCGGACCAGGCAAGCGAGCGCGGGTTCGATGTCGGCAGTGACGGTGGGACGGATGTTCATGACGCCTCCATGCGATGCGTGGGCGGTCTTCAGGATGACGGGACCAACGCGCGCATCCGCGCAACGACGTACCGCTGGTATACCTCGGCAACCCGCGCCTGCAGCAACGCCTGGTCAAGCGACGACGCTCCCGAAGCCACCATTTCGACGATCGGCCCGACTTCCGGGACGGAGCCACGCCCTGCGACGG
Organism: uncultured Pseudomonadota bacterium; assembly: GCA_937996755.1. GTDB lineage: Bacteria > Pseudomonadota > Gammaproteobacteria > Xanthomonadales > Ahniellaceae > CALKUS01. The sequence goes on from CALKUS010000251.1 coordinate 2,721, forward strand.
AAAGACAAGCAAAGGCTCGCGCAGTCCACGGCAACTCGAGATAGCTCGACCCGTGCTCCCTGAACCGCCCCGGATTCTTCGGAGGCTCCGTGGTCTGAGTCACGCCGCCATGGCGGACTCGCGTTGCTGATAGTAGTTCGCTTCGGCTTCGGCCGGCGGAATGAAGCCGATCGGACCGAGCAGGCGCTGGTTGTTGAACCAGTCGACCCAGCGCAGCGTTTCCAGCTCCAGTTCCTCGCGGCTACGCCAAGAGCGACGATGCACAACCTCAGCCTTGTACAGCCCGTTGATGGTCTCGGCGAGCGCATTGTCGTAGCTGTCGCCGACGCTGCCGACCGAGGGTTCGATGCCGGCCTCGGCGAGGCGCTCCGTGTACCGAATGGACACGTACTGCGATCCACGGTCGCTGTGATGTACGAGGTTGTCGCAGGGACGTCGGGCGTGCAGCGCCTGCTCGAGCGCGTCGAGGACGAACTGCGTCTGCTGGCTCGACGACAGCTTCCAGCCGACGATTCTCCGCGCGTACACGTCGATGACGAACGCGACGTAGGCGAATCCCTGCCATGTCGACACGAACGTGTAGTCGCTCACCCATAACTGGTCTGGCCGATCCGCTTTGAACTGGCGGTTGACGCGGTCCAGCGGACAAGGCCTGGCCGGATCGGGGTGAGTTGTTCGCACCGATTTGCCGCGGATCACGCCGGCAATTCCCAGCTTCCGCATCAGCCGCTCCACGGTGCAGCGAGCGACCCCCATCCGTTCCCGGCGCAGCTGCTTCCAGACCTTCTGCGCTCCGTACACTTGCCGGTTCTCGTTCCAGACCCGTTCGATCTGCGGCTCCAGCATCGCGTCACGCTTCGCACGCGCCGGCGCCTTCGCCGGATCGGCCTTTCGCGCAGCGTGCAGCCAGTACGTCGACGGGGCGATCGGCAACACCTTGCAGATCGGCTCGACCCCGTGCACCTTTCGGTGCTCGTCGATGAACGACAGCATCACTTGCTTCGGCGGTCGAGCTCCGCCTGGGCAAAATATGCCGACGCCTTGCGCAGGATCTCGTTGGCCTGCCGCAGCTCGCGTACCTCACGCTCGAGTTGCTTCAACCGCGCCCGCTCTTCGGTCGTCAGGCCGGCTCGCTCTCCTACATCTGTCTCGGACTGCCGAACCCAACTGCGCAACGCCTCGCCCGAACAGCCGACCTTCGCTGCGATTGACTGGATCGCCGCCCATTGCGACGTATGCTCGGACCCGTGCTCGCGCACAAGCCGTACCGCCCGTTCCTTCAGCTCAGCCGGGTACCGCTTCGGTTTGGTCTTCATGGCTCCATCCTCTCAAGTGATGGAGCCTCCGGGAAAGCCGGGGCGGTTCAAACTTGTCCTTCGAGAACGGCTCGGCCGAGAAGCAATGGTGAATGCGCAACGCGTCGCCGAAGTCGTCCAGCACGCACGGGGTCACGAGATCGGATTTCTCCCAGCGCGAGAACGCCGTCGCACGCTGCAACTGCGCGACTACTGCTTCGATCCAGCCGATCTGGCTCGGGCGCAACTGGTCCAGGGCCACGACAAGACGCGCTATGCGTTGCTTCGCTTCCGCTTGGGTCATGTAAGTCAGATCTCGTCGGATACTTCCTTGCCGAATTGCATCAGGATGGTCCTCATCTGGCGCCTCGACTCAACAGCTCCTTGGCGCGACTCACCTCATACGCGAGAACGTCGTCCGTACGCCGCACTGCGACAACACGCTCGAGTAGAGGCACAGCTTCCCCGCCACGCCCTTGCTCGCACAGTAGCTCGCCAAGGGCGCAGCATGCTTGGACCTCGGTAACTTCGTCACCCTCCTTCGCAGCTAGCAAGACCGCCTCTCTAAGAGATTGCTCACCGGCGTCAACGGCGCCTCGATCGAGAAGCAACAAGGCCTTCTGAAACGAATTGGCTCCCATCATGTTACCTAGCCCCAAAACGCCCTTACGAATTCAGTTACTGCCATAAGTCTTGGTGAACTGCCTGCTGCTCGCCGGCACGTTGTAGTCACGCATCATCGACCGAATCTGAGCTTCGACGTCGCGTAGCGTAAATTCCGGATTGTTGCTCATCCACGACGCCCAATCGGCATTCCACCCCGTGTCGTGAAGATCTGCATGATTTCGATGTGTAATCCTAGCAATCTTCCTATCGATGAAAGCCTGCGGATCCGTTACGCCAAGCTGCGCAAGCCGCGACACGAACGCAGGCTCATTCAACATAGCTTGTGGCACGAGATGATGGTCACGGGTGCTAGCGGGACCATACCGCTGCCGCCAAGTCGATGAGGCACGTTTCATCCCGCCGGCTGTAGTTCCAGTCCCGACGCGCGAGTCGCCAATGGCAGCGCTTGCTCCGTTGTTGCCAAGGGCAGAAAGCTGCGGCTCCTTGCCGGATTCGAGTGCGGCTTGCGCCGGCGGCAACGACTGGCCATTGCCCTCACCAACAATCGCTGCGATCGGTGCGCCAGCCTTACGTTCCGCTGCGCGGAAAACGGCTCGCTCGGCGTTTCGCAACCACTGTCGCGGGTTGAAATTGGAGGCGAGATCGGCTTGCGCTCGCGCGTCGCGAGTCGCTCGCCGAGGCGGCGGGCGTCTCCGAGGCCCTCGTCTTCCGCCACTTCCACGACATACTGGTCCGGCGTCACCTCGCCGCTGAC
>CALKUS010000252.1 GCA_937996755.1 uncultured Pseudomonadota bacterium
CCAACGGATCGGTCACGCGCTCCAGGCGATCCGCCGCGTCGTAGTCGTAGCGCCATTCGAAATTGGCGCCATTCGGCCGGATCATCGCGGTGCGCTGGCCGTTGCCGTCGTTCGTGTACGTCGTCTCCTCGTTCGCGGCGTTCTGCTCCGGGCGATTCGGGACACCCACGAGACAAGGCTCGCGATTCATGGCTGTCCGGGTCTGCGGCGGGTCTGCGGGTCTGCCGTTGCGTGTCGGGACTCGAGAGCGACGGCAAGGACCGGTTCTACTTTGGCAGCGGTAAGGCCGGCAAGGTGCGCGCAGTGCGCAAGCCGAGGTGATTCGATGCGCTCGACGGCGCGTCGAGCTCGATGCGCGCTGCTCGTTGACGCAACCACCACAAACGTCGAAGCGGTCCTCACTTTTTGTTGACCGCGCTTCGACGCCGCAGATGGGATGGTGCGCGCCGCGGCGAACCGGCCGCGCATTCGAGAAAGGACTTCCCATGCGTTCGATCGTGCTCGGCGGCCTCCTGTTCGCAGCCGCCCTCCCCGCCTTCGCTGGCGACAGCAAGACCATCGTCGACATCGCCGCATCCAAGCCCGAGTTCTCCACGCTCGTCGCCGCGTTGAAGGCAGGCGACCTGGTGACCACCCTGCAGGGCACGGGCCCCTTCACCGTCTTCGCACCGACCAACGACGCGTTCGCCAAGCTGCCGGCGGGCACGCTCGACGACCTGCTCAAGCCCGAGAACCGCGACAAGCTCCGCGCGATCCTCACCTATCACGTCGTGCCGGGCCGCGTGCTCGCCGCCGACGTCGTGAAGCTCGACGAAACCACCACGGTGAACGGCGCCAAGGCCGACGTCGAAGTCGAAGGCGGCACCGTCATGGTCGACGGCGCGAAGGTCACGGCCACCGACATCACCGCGGACAATGGCGTGATCCACGTCGTCGACAGCGTGATGTTGCCGGACTGAGGCTGCATCAGCGGAAGCCGCCACGCCCCTGTGGGCGTGGCGGTGTTTCATCACGGCACAGACCAGTGGCTGCCCAGGTGTCATGCGAACGACGGGGCCTGCTTGAATGGTTGTCCTGATCTGTCTCTGGTTGTCCTGATCCGTCTCTATCCGACTCGGATCTGTCCGTCCCTGAAGGGTTGTCCGGGCCTGTCGCTGGCCTGTCCGTCCGGCCCCCGGACGGCGATTGGCCAGCGGACCTGGACGCTCACCTGCAACGCGTCTCGAGTTGCGCGCCACCGGGCTTCATCGCTGACGGTATCGTATGGGGCGTCGCATTCCGGGAGCGAGCGATGGATTCCTTCCACTGGATCGCAGTCGCGGTCTCCATGATCCTGGGCATCGGCGTGACGCGCCTGCTCACTTCTGCCGTCATGATCGTGCGCAATCGCGAAGTGTTTCGGCTGGGCGTGGTTCCGGTCGAGAAATGCCCAATTCTGGTGTACGGACGTGATCGGTCAGGCGGCTACCGAGCTGGTCTGAGCGCCAGCATCATCGCGCACTTCGATGCCGTCGCGGAAGCGCACGCCTGCAACGAGCTTGGTCAGGAACTCGAAGCCGTTGAGCCTGCGCCAGCCGCTCTGTGCGACGAGCGCGAGCTTGAACACGAATGGCACGATGGTTTCGCGTGATACGGCACCGCGCGTCTTGTCGGTGCGATGACGCACCGTCGCGAACGACGATTCGATCGGATTCGTCGTGCGCAGGTGGCGCCAGTGCTCGGCGGGGAAATCGTAGAAGGTCATGAGTGGCGGCCGGTCCTTGATCAGCAGCTCCGCCGCCTTCGGGTACTTCGGGCCGTACGTCGTGACGAAGTGATCGAAGGCTTTCTCCGCCTCCTCGCGGGTCGGCGCCATCCAGATCGCCTGCACGTCCGACTTCGCCTTGCGCTGCACGCTCTTCGGCAGGCGGTTGAGCACGTTCGCCGTCTTGTGCACCCAGCAACGCTGCTCTTTCGTTTCCGGATACACCTCGGCGAGCGCTGCCCAGAATCCCATCGCACCGTCGCCGACGGCGAGCTGTGGCGGCGTCTGAAGGCCGCGGTGCTTCAAGTGCAGCAGCACCTCGCGCCAGCTCTGCGTCGATTCGCGATATCCCTCTTCGATCGCCAGCAGGCGCTTGCGTCCGTGCATGTCCACGCCGATGACCACCAGCGCGCACAGCGGCGCATTGTCGGCGCGAATCCCGAAGTGGATGCCGTCGACCCACAGGTACATCCAGCGATCCGCATCGAGTCGCGACTCGCGAAACTTCGCGTACTCGTCCGACCATTGCGCCTTCAGGCGGCCGATCGTGCTCGCCGTCAGGCCCTTCGCTCGCTCGCCCAGCAGCGCTCCCAGCGCCTCCTGTATGCGCTCGGCGGAGATTCCATACAGGTACAGCCAGGGCAGCACCGCCTCCACCGAAGCAGCCTTGCGCACGTAGCGCGGCACGAGATCGGAATGGAACACGCGCCCCTTGCCGGCGCGATCGCGCGCTTTCGGCACCTTCACCGGAACTGGCCCGACGCCGGTCAGCACCTCGCGTTGCGGGAGATGACCGTTGCGCACGAGCGTGCGTCGCCCGCGTTCGTCGCGATCGTCGTGCGCGGCCAGAAATGCGTCGAACTCGGCTTCGACCGCCTTCCGGACCAGGTCCTGTGCGCGCTCGCGCAGCAGGCTGGTCAGGGCATCGTGAAACGACTCTGGTTGACGGAACGGAACAACGTTATCGTTCGCCATGGTGGCGTATCTCCTTGGTTGGTTGGACTCTCGACAAGCCCATTCCAACCCGATACGCCACCGCTTCTCAACTCACGCCGTACACCAGATTCGGGTGTTTCTCGTTCCGGTCGCGTGGGCCACGTTCGTGTTCATGGCGCAGATCCAGTTCTGGTGGGCCATCTTCGAGCTCGCGAAGCTGAAGTCGTCATGGACGCTCGTCGACTTCTTGATCGTGGTCTCGATGCCGCTGCTGCTGTTCATTGCCGCTGCACTCGTCCTTCCGCACGAGCCTCGCGAACGCGACCTGGACCTGCGCGCGTCGTTCGCGCGGGACGGGCGCCTGGCGCTGCTTGCGCTCGCCCTCTTCAACGCCGTCGCGTGCATCGCTGACTACAAGTGGTGGCCGCTGCAACCTCGGCTGGCGGACGTTCTCGTGATGGCCACGCTGATCGCGCTGCCGCTGTCGGTCCTGTTGTCGCGCCGGTCCGTCGTCCAGCTGGGGCTGACGGTGGCCTACGCGTGCCTGCTGGACGTCGCCCAGATCGTCGACTCGCCAGCGGCATACGGCTAGCGCGGCCCGAACGACACCCGCAGGCGGCAGCCGCAATTTGGGACGCCGAATGCGAGAGGCGCCGACGCCCAACTCGGCGCCCAATTCGGGACACGCATGATTCGCACCGCATCCGGCGGCTGGTACCTGGCTGTCCGAGCACCGCGACCAGGAAAAGATCGCGACTTGCGTCGCTCCCACAGACGAACTCAGCGCGCCAGCGGCTCCATCGCGACGAATCCCGGTTGCGCCCGCACGCGCTCCAGCCATTTGTTCAACGCCGGATACGCCGACAGGTCGAAGCCGCCATCCGCCGCACAATGCGTGTACGCGAAGAGCGCAATGTCGGCGATCGTGTAGCGCCCTGCCGCGAACCACTCGTTCGTCGCGAGATGCCGTTCCATCACGGCGAGAGATCGG
>CALKUS010000253.1 GCA_937996755.1 uncultured Pseudomonadota bacterium
GCCATGCGGACTTCGGCGTCGGACGCGGCACGGCGGAGGCTCTCGAGCGTCTCCTGTTCGCCGTCCACCGCCGTGTGCGCCTCGTTGACCGCCGCACGGAGGTCTGTGCTGATGGCACGTTCGGACGCGAGCTGCTTCTCGAGGTCGCTCAGCGTGCGCCGTTCGTCCCCGAGTTCGCGGGTTCGCTCCGCCAGCTGACGGCGGAGGTCGTCGGCGTCTTTCGAGGCGTGCTCGAGGAGCCGCGCCTGCTCATCGAGCGCACGTTCCCGCGCTTCCCGGACGTCGGTTTCGCGGGTCGCGGCGGCCATGGCCTCCACGCCCACCACCACGGCGGGCGGAACGGCGAACTACAGCATCACCGTCAGTGCCCGGCGCGTGAACGTGAACGCGCCTTCGGTTTCTCTTCGTCCCCGGCTTCCTGCTTTGCCGCGCTCGCCTTGCCGCCCTTCTTCTTCAGCGACTGCTGCAGCAGCGACATGAAGTCGACGACGTTCGTCGCCTCGGGCTCGGGCGCCCTGCCCTCGTTCTTCAGCCGCACCGTGGCGTCGCCGTGCTCCTTGATGCGGCGCTCGATCATCTTGTGCAGGCGATCCTCGAAGTCGTCGCGGTATTCCTCGGGCTTCCACTCGGCCGCCATCGACTCGATGAGCTTCGTGGCCATCTCGAGCTCGCGCGGCGTCACGCGGTGCTCCTTGGCGGCGCCCGGCACGTTGATGTCGTCCTGCGGCACGATCTCGTCGGCGAAGCGCAGCAGGTCGAGCACGAGCGCGTCGCCTTCCGCCATCAGCAGCGCGAGGTACTGCCGCGTGCGCAACACGACGCGCGCCACGCCCACCTTCTTCGTCTTCTTCAGCACGTCGCGCAGCAGTACGTAGCCTTTCTCCGCCTTCTTCGCGGGCACGAGGTAATAGGGTTTTTCGAAGTACATCGGGCTGATCTCGTCGCGACCGACGAACGCCTCGATGTCGATGGTCTCGGCCGCTTCGGGCTTCGCCGCCTTGAGGTCCTTCTCCTCGATGACGACGTAGTGGTTCTTCTCGTACTCGTACGCCTTCACGATCCGGTCCCAGGGCACTTCCTCGCCCGTCTCCGCGTTGACGCGCTTGTACTTGATCGGCTGCTTGTCCTTGCCGTCGAGCATGCGGAAGCTGATGTCGGAGCCGCCGCGTTCCGCGGTGACCAGTTGCACCGGGACGTTCAGCAGTCCGAACGACAGCGTGCCGCTCCAGATCGGGCGTGCCATGGTTTGTGGGCTCCAGCGAACGGGATCAGCGACAAGCAACGGCGATGCCACGTCCGAGGGGACGCTGCGCCGCCTCGGGCCGCGTGCGTTCGTGCGGCCTGCCCGGGAAACGGGCCGAGAACGGCTATTCGAAGCCGTCGACGAACAGGGGCGGCACGGCGGGGACGAGCGTCGTGAACGCCCAGGTGGCTGGCGCACCCGCGGTGGTCGGCTCGAGCACGGCCGTGCCCGCGGCGGGCGGCGCGCTGGTCGTGAACGAGAAGCGTGCGAGCGTTCCCCAGTCCAGGCTCGCGGAGGGGAACGGCGCAGCCCATTGCACGACGTCGGGTGCGACGCTCGCGATCCAGTCGTTGCCCGGCTCATGATCGGCGTCCACGAACTGGAAATCGCCGAACGTGCCCGGACCGCGCGCGACGGCGAAGCGGCGCACGCCACGCGCCGACAGCACGCGCAGCGTGTGGTTGGACTCGACGCCGCTGGTGACGGCGCGCGCGTAGTCGATGTTCATGACTGCGTAGTCGTAGCGCCACGTGCCCGCACCCGCGGGGCTCACGCGCACGGCCACGGTGAAGTTGCCTTCCGGCGTCGCGACCTCGGTGGAGCGCTCGGTGGCGGTCGCGGTGCCCGCCGCGACCCAGCGATCGATCGCGGGGCCGAGCCGGAACGGCACGAGGTTGTCGGAGATCCAGAACGTGTTCGACCAGGTGAACGACACGGGCCGCGTGCCCATCGTGTTGCGCACGTCGATGTCGTCGCGCACCACGTAGAACGCTTCCATGAGCCAGGTTGCGCCCGGATGCGCCTCCGCATCGATGTCCGATTCGAGCACGAGCATGCGGTTGGTGAACGTGTTGTTCGGCGCCGTCGCCACCTGCACGCCGTCGCAATCGGGATCGAAGATCGACCCGCAGCGACCCCACTGCCCGGTCGACGGAATCACCTCGCTGCGCGGCGCGAGCGCCCAGTCGTAGTCGTTGCTGCTCTCGCTGTAGGTGTCGGCGCAGGCGCGACCGAGCACGTAGCTGCCGTTGCTGCGATCGCAGCTCGCGCCGTCGTTGCCGGTCATGAACGCGTGCTTCAGCGCCGACTTGCCGACCTGGCGGATCGTGCCGTCCGCGTCGAGCCGGTACAGGTTCCACACGAGGTAAGGATGCTGGTCGTGCCCGGGATACGGGTACCAGAACGCCGGCGTGTTCGGCGCAGACACGAACTTCGTGTACCACGGGACGTCGGCAGTCCAGAGCGCATTGCTGGTGCCGCGCGGGTCGCCGCCGACCACGGGAACCTGGCTGCCCTCGTTGCGGTTGTTGGCGAGCGTCGTGAACGGCGTCAGCACGACCGAGCCATCGGTGTTGCCGGGGCCGTCGCACTGGCTGCAGCGCGAGTACTGCGTGAGCAGCTCGGTCAGGAAGACGTCGGCGGCGTAGCTTGCGCCAGGATTGCCCGTGACCGGCTCACCGGGCCAGTTCGGGTCGCCCGGTGCACGCGGCAGCGTCGCCGCCCGCGCGGCGATCGGCCAGCGCAGCGAGACGTCGGTCTGTTCGATGTCGCTGACGGTGCGGCGGTAGCGGTAGCTGAAATTCAGCACCGTGTCGAGGTCGGGGCGGTAGCGCAGCGTCGCCGAGGCGAGGTCCGTGCGCGAATCATCGGGGTTCCATTGCAGCACGCCGCGCGCGGTCCAGTCGTCGATGATGTTGGTCGAGAC
>CALKUS010000254.1 GCA_937996755.1 uncultured Pseudomonadota bacterium
AGACGCTGCTTTTGTGCATGCTGCTCGGGCTGCGGGTCGCGGAGGTGCCGATACACACCACCGGTTGTCCGCACTGCGCGCGAATGCGGCGCATGAGCATGGCCACGTCCGCCCCTTGCCTGCCGCGATAGGTGTGAAGCTCGTCCAGGACCAAGAAACGCAGGTCGGCGCAGTCGCTCCGCATCCGGCCGCCCGCGATGAGCGACGCCGTGTCCACCGTGAGCACCACGCTGTACGCCCCGAGCGCGACGCTGCCGCGGCCCCAGGTGCCATTGGCCTGCACCCCGAGCGTCATCCACGCGCCGGTGTCGATCCGCGCTTCCGCTCCGGCAATGGGAGAGTGCAGGTCGACGATCCGCGCGGAAAGCGTGGCCGGTCCATTTGCGACGGTTCCCGCGGTCGGGCGCAGCGGCACGATCTCGGGCGGCAGCCCGTCGACGACGCGCACCGTCCGCGCGGCAAGTACTCGCCAACCGTCAGGTTCTGCTATCGACCGGATATCGAGTACGAGGCGGTAGCTGCCGAGGGATTGAGTTGCGTCGAGCGCGAGGTCACCGGTGCGCTGTGCGCCCGGCGCGAGCGCCAACGCGTCGTTGCGCTCGGACAGCGCGGTCGTTCCGTTGGCGGGCAACAGGCGCAGCCGCACGAGCGAGTCGGCGACGGGCGTCGCGAGACCGTTCACGACACGATACGACGCGCGCGATTCGCGGCCGAGCACGACGTCATCGCCTGGCGACACGGTGATCGTGCCCGTGATCGTCCCGCCGGCCTGCGCGAGCAGCAGGACGCTCCGCTCAGCAACCTGTTCGAAGCCGCTGCCTCGCAGCGTCGCGACGAAGCGGTGGAGCCCGGGTTGCCGGCCCGACGTCGCCCAGGTGACCGGCAACTGCAGGACGTAGCCGGGAAGCAACGTACCGAGGTTGCGCTCGACGCGGAACACCTGTGCGTCGTCACTGTCGCGCGCCACGATCTCCAGCACTGCACCGGAGAGCGGCGCGTTGCCCGCCAGGAACTCGGCCGTGACCGTTGCGCGCACGGAATCGCCGATTGCATAGGCATCGCGATCGGCAGCAACGCGCAGCGAAACGTCGCGCTGAGCTCCGATCCCGAACGGCACGCGGCGCTGCGCAATCGCCGCGCCGCTCGAGTCGAGCAGCGTCGCTTCGACCAGGTATTCGCCGGCAAGCACGTCTCCCGTGGACCAGCTCCACGGCACGGCGAGCCGTTGACCGACAGCGAGCCCGGCGATGCCCGTAGTGCCGAGCGTCCCCACGGACACGTCGGCAGCGTCCACTACGCGCAGTCGCAAGCTGCCTGTGAGAGGTGCGCCGCTTGCGGCGACGAAGGCCTCGCCGGCCACCGGAACGCCGGGCGCGAATTCGGCGGCGGCAACCGTCAGGTCGAGTGTCGGCGCGCCGCCAGCGGCGACGACGATCGCGACTGCCGCCGTGTTGTCGCTCTCGTTCGACTCGTCGATGAGGTCGCTCACATCGACTTCCACATCGACCCGGTACTGGCCGATCTCGTCGAGCACACCGATGTCGAGCGCGGTCACGTGGCGTTCGTAGCTCGGCAGAGGTGGCACTGCGGCGTTTGCTGCCAGCACATGCAGCTGGCCATCCGGATCGGTCAAGACGACGTCGTAGGTCGCCCCGGGCGCGTTGCTGCCCTGGTTCGCGATCGCGAACGCGATCGAATGGCGCACGCCCGGGACGCTGCCCGCGGGCACGGCGACGAGGTCTTCGACCACGAGGTTCGGGCGCCGATCGCTCTGCACCTGGATGCGCAGCGCGGCGGACGGCAGGCTGCGGTTGCCGGCAGCGTCGCGGGCAACGGCGTCGACCGAGTTCTCGTACTGCGTCAGGTCGACGCTGGCGCAGAATGCTCCGGCAGGCTCGCGCACCCGGATCCCTTGCGCGCTCCACGCCGTAAGCTGTTGCGTCGATGTCCAGGCGAATCCCGTCGTCGCGAACGACGTGAATGGCGCAATAGCGCCGGCGGCGCCATTCCGCGCGTCGAACAGTTGCAACGAGCCGTTCACGAGCGCGGCGACGCGTGTTCCGTCCGGCGACCAGTCGAAGCCCGCGGGCAACGCCGGGAGAGTCACGATGCTGCGCTCCACGCCGGTCCCCGCTTCGCGCGACATCAGTGTCGCGCTACCACCCGATGCCGTTGCGAACAGGACCTGGCCACCGTCTGGCGACCACCGTAACGGCATCAACGCGACGCCCGTTCGCGCCGGCACTATCGGTGCCGGCGTCGTACCTGCGACGAAGAGATCGCCGTTCGTCGTCAGGAATGCGACGCGGGCCGAGTCTCCCGACCATTCCGCAAGATCGACGCGCGCCGATGCGCCGTCGATGCCGTCGAGCACGCGCGGAGAGCCGTTCAGGTCGATGATCCTGACCTGGTCCGGGCCGCCGTCCAGTGCACCCGCGATCATGAGTCGCAGGCGATCCGGCGAGATCGCCATCGCATGGAGGGAGTCGACGCCGATGACGACCGGGCTCTCGATCGAGTCGGCGAGGTCCCGTCGAATGATCGCATCGCCGTTGTAGCGATAGAGACTGTCGCCGCGTGGCGACCACGACCACAAAGCGCTCGAGCCGGTGAGCACGAGGGGCGACTCCGTCCGCGCCGAAACGTCGTAGAGGGAATAGTCCGCTGTCGAGTCGCGTAGCAACGCGTGGCGTGCATCCGGCGCCATCAGCACGAAGTCGCGCGACCACCCGGCCGGCGTTGCGTAGTCGAGATCGCCTACCCTCGCCGTCGAGGTCGCGGCGAACGACCCGTTCGTCCGAAGGTCGACGAAGACTCCAGGCTGGGCGTTGCCGCAGACCTCTACGGTGCCTTCGAGCACGTCTACCGTGACGCCCGCCGTTGTCGGATGGGTGAGGACGGGCACGGTCGGCGGTTCGCGATCGGCGGGCGTTCCGCTCGCGGAAGCGCTCTGGCCGCTGGCGTTGCCGGCTGCGTCGACCGCTTCCACGGTGTACCAGTACGTTGTCCCGTCGACGAGGCCCGAGTCGCGGTAGCTC
>CALKUS010000255.1 GCA_937996755.1 uncultured Pseudomonadota bacterium
CGTACTACTTCTTCTACCTCGCGGGGCTCGGCGCGTTCTCGCCCTACTTTCCGCTGTACCTGGAAGCGCGCGGGCTGTCGCCGTGGTTGATCAGCGTGATGATGTCGCTGTGGTACGCCACGCGCGTCGTCGCGCCCACGGCCTGGGACCATGCGACGCAGCGCGCGGCGAACCCGATCGCCTGGCTGCGCGGCGGCGCCATCGCCACGCTCGTGTTCTTCAGCGGCTTCCTGCTGCAGGTGCCGTTGCCGCTGCTCGTCGTCGTGATGGCGACGTTCGCGTTCTTCTACAACGCGATCATGCCGCAGTTCGAGGCGATCACGCTGTCGCATCTCGCCGAGCAGCCGACGCGCTACGGTCGAATCCGCGTGTGGGGTTCGATCGGCTTCATCGTGAGCGTCGTCGGGCTCGGCCTGGCGTTCGAGCGGATGCCGGTCTCGACGCTGCCGTTGTGGATGCTGCCGCTGTTCGCGTGCGTCATCGGCACCGCGTTCGCGAACGATTACGGACCCGCGCACCGCTCGGCCGAACGCGTGCACGAGCCGCTGGCCGACAGCCTCGCACGCAGCGGCGTTGCGCGCTTCCTGCTGCTCGCGTTCCTCATGCAGGTGGCGCACGGCCCGTACTACGTGTTCTTCTCGCTCTACCTCGACGAGTCCGGATACCGCCCCACGTGGCTCGGCACGTTCTGGGCGATCGGCGTGCTCGCGGAGATCGTCGTGTTCTGGTTCGCCGCGCGCCTGCTGACGCGCTTCGCGCCGCTGCAGGCGATGAAGCTCTGCCTGCTCGTCGCGGCCGCGCGCTTCGTCGCGATCGCGCTGTTCCCCGGGCTGCTGCCGCTGATGGTGGTCGCGCAGCTCGCGCACGCGTTCACGTTCGGCCTCTTCCACGCCGCGTGCATGGCGCAGACGCACGCGCTGTTCCCGGGGCGCCTGCTCGGCCAGGGCCAGGGCCTGCTCTACGGCATCGGCGGCGGGCTCGGGGGCGTCGCGGGTTCGCTCATCGCCGGCGCGATGTGGAAGGTCGGCGGCGGCAGGGCCGCGTTCCTCGCGGCAGGTGGCGCCGCGGCGCTCGGCGCGCTCTGCGCGTGGCGCGCGAGGGAAGCCGCGGTTCGCGTCGATCCGCGCGAATGCGCGGTCGATGAAGCCACGTGACGATAGACTCGGCGGGCAACTCCCACCGGAGCGCCATGCGATGAGCGAACCCGAGGTCCTGCGCGCGCAATTCAATCCGCTGATCCGGCCTTACCTCATCCTGTACGTCGCGGGCATCATGCTCGCGACCGTCGTGTTCATCCCCCTGCTCGTCCCGTGGCTGCTCGGCGTCGGGCAATGGTGGGCGAAGCACTACTTCGACCTGCTGCAGTGCGAGCTCGGGCCCACGAAGCTGCGCTTCCGCAAGGGCATCCTCTTCCAGGTCGAGAAGACCGTGCCGCTGGAGAACATCCAGGACGTGACCTTCATCGAGGGGCCGCTGCTGCGCCGCTTCCACCTGAGCATCCTGAAGTTCGAGACCGCCGGGCAGAGCCACGGCCAGGCGAACGCGATGAGCCTCGTCGGCATCATCGACGCCGCGCACTACCGCGAGGAGATCCTGGCGCGCCGCGAAGCGCTGAAGCGGCAACTCTCCGGGCCGACGACGGCGCCGCCGCAAGCCGGCGGCGACGCCGCGCTCGCCGAGCTCGTCGCGATCCGCGCGCGGCTCGACGAAGTAGCCGCGCTGCTGCGCGAGCAGCGCAAGGCCTGATGGCCCGTATCCTCGTCCCGCTGCCGAGCCGCGATTTCGACCCGAGCGAAGCCGCGATTCCCTGGCAGGTTTTGCGCGCAGCCGGCCACGAGCTCGTATTCGCGACGCCCGATGGCGTTCGCGCCCACGCCGATCCGCTCATGCTGAGTGGCGAAGGACTCGATCCCTGGGGCTTCGTGCCCGGCCTGCGCAAGCTGCGAGCGATCGGTTTGCTGCTGCGCGCGCGTGCGGACGCCCGTGCTGCATACGCGAAGCTCGAGCGCGATCCGGTGTTCCTGCAGCCGTTGCGCTGGGACGCCATCGACGCCTATGCGTTCGACGCGCTGCTGCTCCCCGGCGGACATGCGAAGGGCATGCGCCCCTACCGCTGCAAGTGACGTTGAGCAATCCGATCAACGCCACGCTCGGCGACGCCGACACCATCGGCACCATCAGCGACGACGACGTCGCCTCGCTGCGACTCGGCGACGCGAGCGCCCGCGAGGCGACCGGCGGCGCGATCGTGATGACCGCCACGCTCGGCAAGCCCGTCGCGCAGCCCGTGACGGTGCAGTACGCGAGCTCCACCGGCAGCGCGACCCCTGGCGTCGACTACACCCCCGTGAGCGGGACGCTCACGTTCGCGCCGCTGGCGACGAGCGCAACGATCACCATCCCGCTGCTCAATGACAGCACCATCGAAGGCAACGAGTCCGTCGTCGTCACGCTTTCGAACCCGGTGCCCGGCGCGCCACTCGTCACGCTCGACGACGCCGTGGGCAACGGCTTCATCGTCGACGACGACCAGCCGCTGAACGTACCTGCCGGTTCGCCGCTCGCCTGGTTCGCGATGGCCTTCGGCATCGCGCTGCTCGCGCTACGAAGGCGCGCGCAGCGCCGCTGACCGCCGTGCCCTGTGGGACCGACGCCGCTCGCGATCCTTTCGGCACGGGAAGAAATCGCGGCTGACGCCGCTCCCACGACAGCGAAGCCTTGCCGGCGGGCGCGATCGCTTCGGCGACACCAGACCGGTAGCCGGGCGCCGGGGAGGCGGGCGTACCGAACAGCCGCGCCCGCGCCCGCGCCGATCTCCTTCACCAGGCCAGTGTCCCGCCAGGCGTCGCGCCGCCCCGCGTTCCGGAGGCGCAACGCCGCCTGCGACGGTCCCCACTGGATTCCCCTACGCCAGTCCCGCTAGCGTGGGCGGTTGTCCTACTCCGAAAGGCCCGGCAAAGACGTGTCCATCGACGTCCAGGCCCTGCTTGCCCGCTATTTCTCCGCCCCGTATGCGAAGGGCCTCGGCTACTTCGAGCAGCGCCGCGTCCGGCTGCTGGACTTCGACGATCGGCGCGCCACGGGCGACGTGCGCGGCACGCGATCGCGGCCCTATCGCGTGCACGTGCAGTTGCACGACGACGGCGATGCGCCCCGACTGACCGGCGACTGCACCTGCCCGGTCGGCATCGGCTGCAAGCACATCGTTGCGCTCGCGCTCGCCTGGCAGGCGCAGCTCGCGCCGCGCGGATCGGCCGCGCCGACGATGCCGCAAGGCGATCCCGACCCATGGCTCGAGTGGGCGCGACGCACGGCCCGCAGCCAAGCGCAGCACGCGCGCGACGAGCTCGTCGTGTATTGCTGCCGCCGCCGGGACGGCGAGCTCTTCGTTCGACCCGTGGTTTCGCGCCAGGGCAAGGGCGGCTGGTCGGCCGGGCGCGTCATCGACTTCCACTCCCCGCGGCTGGAGCAGCGCCTCGCGGCGCTCGATTACGCCGACCGCGCGCTCATCAGCGCGCTGTCGCAGTCCGACCACTTCACCTCGTTCGACGAGGAAACCGCGGACTGGGCTGCCGTGGACAGCGTGCTCGTGGGCCCGTTGCTCGCGACCAGGCGTTTGCGACTGCGCAGCGCGCGCGGCGCCACGCTGCAGGCAGGCGAGCCACGCCCGCTCGTCCTCGATTGGCGCGTGCTGGACGACGGCACGCAGCGGATCGTGGCGAGCGCAGGCCATGGCCGTGAAGCGATCGGCGACGCGCTCGACTGGTACATCGACGCCGCCGCCGCCACGATCGGCCCCATCGAGTCGCCGCTCTCGCCCGAGCTGCGCCGCCGCGTCGCCGAGCTGCCGCCCGTCCATCCCGAGCACGTGCAGCAGGCGCAGGAAGCATTCGCGAACGCAGGCCTGTCGTTCCTGCCACCGCTGCGCCGGTTCGAGCTTCGCGCCGCCCGCGAGGCCGCACCGCGCGCGCGGCTGTTGCTGACGCGTCCGCCCCACGACCACGGTGGCGCCAGGTTGGCGCGCGGCGTCGCAGCGCTGCTCTCGCTGCGCTATGGCGAGCAGGATTTCGACGCCAGCGACGGTCGGCGCGCGATCCGGCGCCGCGATGGCGACGTCGTTTCACTGGTCGTGCGCGACGACGCATTCGAAGCGTCGATCGCGCGTTTCCTGCGCACGGAAGGTTTCGTTCCGCGCGACGCGACGGGCTCGCCCGCCGCGCTGCACTGGGAGCGCCCGCGCGCGATGGCCGGAGCGGACATCGCGACCTGGCTGCGCGCGTTCACGGCGCGCGCTGCGTCCGTGCTGATGGACGTGGCCACCGACGACTACTTCCCGGTGCGCGTCGAGCCCGAGCTCGGCACGCCGGCGCTCGCGATCGACGAAACCGAAGAAGGCTGGTTCGAGGCGAAGCTGGGGATCTCGATCGACGGCGAGGCGGTCGACATCGTGCCGCTGCTGCTGCAGGCGCTCGACGACCCGACGGCGCGCACGCAATGCGGCCTGGCCGTGGTGCTGCCGAGCGGCCGGCGCGTGATCCTGCCGCAGGATCGCGTGTCCGGCTTCCTGGCGATCATCGCCGACCTCGAACAGCGTGACGGCGCGTTCGGCGTGCCGCGCGAAAAGCTCGCGGCCATCCTGCCGCCGCCGGACTGGCGCTTCGTGCCCGGCGCGCGTGCGCAGCGGTTCGTCGACGAGCTGGGGCGTTTCGGCGGCCTCGAAGCCGTCGCGCCGCCCGACGACTTCGGCGCAGTGCTCCGGCCCTACCAGCTCACCGGCCTCGCGTGGCTCGACTTCCTGCGCCGCTACGGTTTCGGCGGCGTGCTCGCCGACGACATGGGCCTGGGCAAGACCGTGCAGGTGCTCGCGCACGTCGCGCGCGAGCGCGCGCTCGGCCGGCTCGCGCATCCGGTGCTCGTGGTCTGCCCGACGTCGGTCGCGCCGAACTGGCTCGCCGAAGCGCAGCGCTTCGCGCCAACGCTGCGTACCACGTTGCTGTTGCGCGGCGACCGCACGCGCGAGCTCGCCGCGCTCGCCGACAACGACCTCGTCATCACGAGCTACGCGCTCATGCTGCGCGACCTCGATTCGCTGCTGGAGCAACGCTGGACGTTGCTCGTGCTCGACGAATCGCAATGGCTCAAGAACCGCACGAGCCGCGGCTTCCGTGCCGCAGTGAAGCTGCAGGCCGCGCAGCGCCTGTGCCTTACCGGCACGCCCGTCGAGAATCATCTCGACGAGCTGAAGGCGCAGTTCGACCTGGCCATGCCGGGCCTGCTCGGCGACGACCGGCAGTTCAAGCAGCGCTTCCGACACCCGATCGAGCGTGAGCGCGACGCCGAAGCCTCGGCGCAACTGCTGCGCCTGGCCGAAGCCTACGACGCCACCCAGCCGAGCTACGCGGCCGATCTGCGCGCCGCGGCGCTGATGAGCCAGCGCGACTGACACTCTCGCGCGCCCAATGACAAAGGCCGGCTTTCGCCGGCCTTTTGTCTTGGCTGGGTCGCCCCGCTCAGACAGCGAGGCGCTCCTCGATCTTCGCCTTGGTCTGCTTCAGCGCCTCGGGCAGGTGGTAGGCAAGCTGCTGGAACAGTTCGCCGTGCAGCGCCATCTCGGCCTTCCACTCGGCGTGGTCGATGCGGGTGACCTGGTCGAACTGCTCGCGCGTAAAGTTCAGGCCGCTCCAGTTGAGGTGCTCGTAGTTCGGCGTCACGCCGAACACATGCTCCTCGCCGCCGCCGGTGCCCTCGATGCGCTCGACCATCCACTCGAGCACGCGCATGTTCTCGCCGTAGCCGGGCCAGACGAACTTGCCGTCGGCGCCCTTGCGGAACCAGTTGACGCAGTAGATCTTCGGCAGCTTGGTGCCCGCCGCCTGCAGCCTGGCGCCCAGGCTCAGCCAGTGCTGGAAGTAGTCGCTCATGTTGTAGCCCATGAAGGGCAGCATGGCGAAGGGGTCGCGGCGCACCACGCCTTGCGCGCCGGCGGCGGCGGCGGTGGTTTCCGAGCCCATGGTCGCGGCCATGTAGACGCCTTCGGTCCAGTTGCGCGCCTCGGTGACCAGCGGCACGGTGGTGGAGCGGCGGCCGCCGAAGATGAAGGCGTCGATCGCCACGCCGTTGGCGTCGTCCCACTGTGCGTCCAGCGCGGGGTTGTTGG
>CALKUS010000256.1 GCA_937996755.1 uncultured Pseudomonadota bacterium
ATTCTTCGTCCCTCGAAGATTCGAGTGGAGCAGGCATGGCCCCTGTTCCAGCCTGGGCGCAGGAAAGCACCAGCAGGACGGCGCCGCAACCCCCAATTGGGTGAGCGCGGAATGGACTGCGTCAGCGCGATTCGCGGTGCCGCGCGCGCGCGGGCCCTCTTGCGCGCGAGCCGCTTGCAACGCCGGCCGCGCGGCCTGGGCACCGGCGGCGTGTGCGGTCGAAGAGACCGGACAGACGTTCGAGATGGGTCGCCAGCGTAAGCAGACCCGAAAAAGGGGGACGGAGGTAATTAAGGCGACACCGAGAGCGATTCGATGGTGGCGAGCGGTGTCAGAGGAAGTTCGAATCGCATTAGGCCACGGCGGCGCCGAATTTCGCGAACAAATCGCCTGGAAGCGGGTGCGTCAAACGCCAAGTCACCTGCATCGGGCTCTGCAACTGGTGACTGACGTACGTCCCCGGGCCCAAGAACCAGAACGCGCGATCCTCGGTGCTGAATCGTGCGAACAGCAGGATATGCGGAAGACGGCAGATTGGGACAGGCACCAATCGATGGCCAATCCGCGGATGTCCCGAAGCGGCGATCCCGAAGCTGCGCCATTACCCGCGGAGCGCCGCAATGGCCTGGACGCGCGTGCCGCCCCATGCGGGAACCGCGACGACAATGAGGGCGGATGCGAACGCGACGATGCCGCCGAGCGCGAGGATGCCGGCGCTTCCGAGCGCGAGGGGGACGCGGTCGTCGAGTGCATTCGCGAGCGTCAGGCCGGCAAAGCCGAGTGCGAGTCCGGCGATCGTGCCGAGCGCGGCGTAGCCCGCGCCGCGCAAGGCGAGCAGGCCGAACACCTGCGCGCCCGTCGCGCCGAGGCAGCGGCGGATGCCGACTTCGCGCTCGCGCAGCGCTGCGGCGTAACCCAGCGCGGCGTAGCAGCCGGCGAGGCCGATCAGCATGGCCAGCAATGCCTCGGCGCCGAGCACGCCCGACGCCACGATCGTCGGCCGCTTCGCGCGGCGCGCGCGATCCTCGACGCTCTCCGGCTGCCCCACGGCGATGTCGCCGTGGACCGACGCGAGTGCACGCGCGAGCTGTGCCGGCGTCACCGCTGCGCCGTCGATCACCGCCCACGGGGTGCGCAGCGCTGCGGGTGCGGTGAACTGCGCGGCTGCGATGTAGACCGCCGGCTCGCGGGATGCGGAGACCTGTCGCAACTGCACGGAGCCGACCACGCCGACGACCGTGTGCAGTCGATCGAGCGGCGGCGCGAACTTCACCTGTCTGCCGATCGCGTCGACGCCGGGGAAATAGCGCGCCTTGAACAGCTCGTCGATGACGACCACGGGCTCGGCGTCGGCCGAGTCGCCCGGCGCGAGCTGTCGTCCTTCGAGCAGCGGTATGCCGAGCGCCTGCGCGGCGTCGCCCGCGAGCAGGCGAATGTCGGCGGTCGCGTTCGACTGCGGGCCCGCGAGCTCGCTGCCGGCGACTTCAACGCCCATCGACGACACACCGTCGAGCAGCGGTGGCCGCGACAGGATGCCGGCGGCGCGCACGCCGGGCAGTGCCCGCAGGCTCTGCGCCGCGGCGTCCACGCGCAGCGACAGGCCTTCGAGCGATTCGTTCGGCATGGTGAGCGGAGCGAGCAGCTTCGTGGACAGGCTGCCCTGCAACCCGAGCTCCGTCCGCTGCAATTCCAGCGCGACGGACACGGCCGCGATTCCGGCCACGGCCGCGATCGCAGCCAGCATCACCTGCACCGTCGCGATCGATCCGACCGCCACGAGCGTCGCCTTCTGGTGGCTCGCGCCCTTCGAGCCACCGCGCAGCGCGGCGGAAACCGGCGTGCGCGTGGCGAGCAGTGCGGGTGCGATCGAGCCGACGATCCAGAGGGAGGCCGCGGTTGCGATCCCGAACAGCCAGGGCAGTACGCCGCCGCCCGATTCGAGCATCGTGTCCGCGATGCCGCCCGTTGCGGGAAACGCCTGCCGCATCGCGATCGCCGCGACCGTCGCGACGATGCACGCGATTGCCGTGGGCCACGCGAGCCAGCGGGCCACCGACCACGTCACGTCGATCGGGCCGGCGCCGAGCGCGCGGCGCAGCGCGATCTCGTTGCGGCGCGACAGCACGCGGCTGGCCGCGAGCCCGGAAACGTTCACGAGTGCGAGGACGATCAGCAACGCGGCGACGGCGAGCAGCGCCGTCACGCCGTTGCGATAGCCGCCGAGCAGCGCTTCGAGCATCGGCACGGATTCGAGCGCGAAGCCGGCGTTGTCGTCGGGAAAGCGCCGCTCCAGGTCTGCGGCCAGCGTTCGCAGCTCCTCCGACGCAACCTCGTGGCCGGCGTTCGCACGGCGCAGGCCAACCGCGCGCGCGAAGCGGAAGTTGCGCTGCAACTCCGGGCCCGCAGGGCGCAGCGGAATCCAGACATCGGTCTCGGGCTCGGGATAACGCGCGTCCGGCGGCAGCACGCCGACGATCGTGCGATCGGCGCCGCCGATGCGGTGGCGCGTGCCGATCACGTCGCGGCCGGCGAACGCGGAACGCCAGATGCGATGCGAAATGATCGCCTGGTCTTCCGCTTCCTCGCCGGGCTTGCCGACGAACCCGGACCCGGCGTGCAGCCGGATGCCGAGGACGGCCGGCAGGTTCGAGGTGACGCGCGCGGCTGCGAGCAACACGGTGCGCGCGTCCTGCTCGAACCCGAAGCTCGTCGTGCGCGAGAGCGCGATGTCCTCCCACCGTTGCGCGTCCCGGCGCAGGTCGCGCCAGTCTTCGTACGACGTGGGCGCGCGATTCGACGCGAGCTGCTGCGAGCTCCCGTAGATGAGCTCCAGGCGATCCTGGTTCGGAAACGGAAGCGCCTTGCGCAGCGTGCCGAAGTACAGCGCGCTCGTGCTCACCACCGCGAATGCGGCAAGGGACAACAGCATCGTCGGCAACAGGCGATCCCTCATGTCGCTGCTCCCCGGCTTCCCGCGAGGCAGAGCAGCGCGGTGTCCTCCGGCTTCCAGCCGCGGCCGTGCACGAGCTCCACCATGAGCATGGCGAACGGTTCGGTGAGCCGGCTCGACGCCAGCGGTCCAGCGTCGATGGCGTGCAGCCCCATGGCAGCGAGCACCCGTTCGACGATTGCTTTCGCGTCGGCGCTGTCCGAGGCGACGAACGTCGACGGCGTTCGTGAGCCTTCGGACAGTTGCGCGAGCACCTCTGCATAAACGTGGTTCAGGGCCTTGGCGATCGTCGCCTGCGGCCACAGCCGCGCGAGCGCCTCGGCGCCCGACGACGCGTGATCGATGCGCAAGCCGCGGCCCTCGTCGTCCTCGGGATTGCTCACGTCGACGACGAGCACGCCCGCCGGCGCGACGACGGCGGTCGCCGCCAGCTCGTGCGCCGGGATGGTGTTGAACACGAACGTGCTGCTGGCGAGTGCAGCATCGAGCGACACGGCGGCGCCCGCATCGGCAACCCTGCGCGATCCGCTGACCACGTCGAACCCCGAGCGCGCCGCCAGCTGCGCCAGCGCCGTGCCCATGTCGCCGGTGCCGAGCACCGCGACCCTTGTCGGCATTCCATGCATGGCTGGTCTCCGAAATTCGTCGCGAGTATCGCGCTCGAATCCCGGAGTGCACTGCGCATGTTTCTCCACACTCGATTGAGCGCGGCTCAAGTCGCCGTCGCGCGACGGAAAGCTATCGAAATCGTGCCGGCTTTCCGACGCACGCGCGCGCTTGCTCGGCGCGATGCAGGACGCGCCCGGCCGCACCACGCTCAGCTGCGCCGGCGTTCGCAGGAGATGAGGGAGCGACGCAGGTCGCGATCTTTTCCGGGTTGAACCAGAGATCGCGACTTGCGTCGCTCCCACAGGACTGGAGCTCGACCGCCCGCGCTCGGCTCTCGACGCCCTCGAAGCGATCGGCTGTTTCGATCCGGATTGGCCGGGCGCGAGCGCGATCGGCCACCCGTCGGGGAGCAGCGATGCGACACTTCGCGGGTCGGTCCCACCGTGACCGCGACTGGAGTGGCCATGGAACGCGCAAGAACCTTGCCGCTGCCCGACGACCGCGCGTTCGACGCGAACGAGATCCTTGCTCGTGCGCGC
>CALKUS010000257.1 GCA_937996755.1 uncultured Pseudomonadota bacterium
GCCAGATGAAGGCCGAGCGCGAGAAGCGCGCGAACATCCTCGAGGCCGAGGGCGCGCGCGCGTCCGAGATCCTGCGCGCGGAAGGCGAGAAGCAGGCTGCCGTGCTCGAGGCCGAGGGTCGCCGCGAAGCGGCGTTCCGCGACGCCGAAGCGCGCGAGCGACTCGCCGAGGCCGAGGCGAAGGCCACCATGATGGTGTCGCAGGCGATCGCGAAGGGCGACGTGCAGGCGATCAACTACTTCGTCGCCGACAAGTACGTGGGCGCGCTGAAGGCGCTCGCGTCGGCGCCGAACCAGAAGGTGATGCTCCTGCCGATGGAATCGACCGGCGTGCTCGGCAGCCTGGCCGGCATCGTCGAGCTCGCCAGGCAGGGAACCGAATCGAGGGCTGCGGCGAAGGCGTCGCGTACGGAGGGCTGAGCAAGGCCATGAGCAACAACGTGTACTTCTGGTGGGGCCTCGGGCTGCTGCTGATGGCGCTCGAGACGTTCGTGCCGGGCGCGTTCCTGTTGTGGTTCGGCTTCGCGGCGGCGGCGATGGGCTTCGTCGTGCTGGTGCTGCCCATCGGCCCGATCTGGCAGGCGGTGTTGTTCTCCGTCCTGTCGCTGATCAGCGTCGGTGTCTACTGGAAATGGTTCCGCGGACGCGGTGTCGAGAGCGACCAGCCGCTGCTGAACCGCCGTGCCGCCCAGCTCGTCGGGCGTACGTTCCACCTCGAGACCCCGCTGGTCGACGGCTTCGGGAAGATCCGCATCAACGACGCGCTCTGGACGGTGTCGGGCGAACCGCAGGCAGCGGGCGGCCGCGTGCGCGTGGTCGACGTCGTCGACGGCACGACCCTGCGGGTCGAGCGCGCGGAGTGACGGCAAGCCGCGGCCCCCGGCGGGCCGCGGCGGCGACCGCGCCGCCGGGCGCGTTTACGGCGCGGCGGGCCGGAAGCGATAATGCGCGGCCCCGCCGCCCGCCATCCATCGCCATGTCCCTGCTGACGACCGTACTCAACGACACCCATCGCGCCGCCGGCGCGCGCATGGTCGACTTCGGCGGCTGGGACATGCCGCTGCACTACGGCTCGCAGATCGAGGAGCACCACCAGGTGCGGCGCGACGCGGGCATGTTCGACGTCTCGCACATGTGCGTCGTCGACCTGCGCGGCGACCATGTGCGCACGTTCCTGCGTCGGCTGCTCGCCAACGACGTCGACAAGCTGCGCACCTCGGGCAAGGCGCTGTACAGCTGCATGCTCAACAAGGTGGGCGGCGTGGTCGACGACCTCATCGTGTACTTCCGCGAAGAGAACTTCTTCCGCCTCGTCGTGAACGCAGGCACGCGCGAGAAGGACCTCGCGTGGATCGAGGAAGCGGCGAAGGCGTTCGGCGTGACGGTGCAGGAGCGCGAGGACCTCGCGATGATCGCCGTGCAGGGCCCGACCGCGCGCGAGCGCGTGCACTCCGTGCTGCACCCGTCCGATCGCGAGGCCGTCGCGAAGCTCGGCAAGTTCAGCGGCCGCGAAGCGGGCGCGCTGTTCGTCGCGCGCACCGGTTACACGGGCGAGGATGGTTACGAGGTGATGGTGCCGACGCACCAGGCGGTCGCGCTGTGGCAGTCGCTCGTCGAGGCCGGCGTGAAGCCGTGCGGGCTCGGCGCGCGCGACACGCTGCGCCTCGAGGCCGGCATGAACCTCTACGGCCAGGACATGGACGAGTCGACGACGCCGTTCGAAGCCGCGCTCGCCTGGACGGTCGCGCTCGACAACGCCGAGCGCGACTTCGTCGGGCGGCCGGCGCTCGAGGCGCAGAAGGCGCAGGGCGTGCCGCGCGTCATGGTCGGCCTCGTGCTCGACGAGAAGGGCGTGCTGCGCCACGGCCAGCGCGTCGTCACGGGCGCGGGCGACGGCGAGATCCTGTCCGGCACGTTCTCCCCTACGCTCGGCAAGGCGATCGCGTTCGCGCGCGTGCCGGCCGGCGAGCTCGGCGCCGTGCGCGTCGACATGCGCGGCCGCGAAACGCCGGTGCGCGTCGTGAAGTTTCCCTTCGTTCGCGACGGCAAGGCCTGCGCCGGCGTGTTGGGTTAATATCCGGCGCGCCATCCCATTCCCCAACCCGATGAACCCACGCGAGCCATGAACGAAATCCCCGGCGACCTGAAGTTCCTGAAGAGCCACGAGTGGGCGCGAATCGAGGACGACGGCACGGTGACGGTCGGCGTGTCCGAGCATGCCCAGGCGCAGCTCGGCGACCTGGTGTACGTCGAGCTTCCGGGCGTCGGCGATTCCGTCAATGCGGGCTCGGCCGTCGCGGTCGTCGAATCGGTCAAGGCCGCGTCCGACGTCTACTCGCCGGTCTCCGGCACCGTGGTGCGCGTCAACGAAGCGCTCGGCGACAAGCCCGAGACGATCAACGAGGACGCGTTCGGCGACGGCTGGATCTTCGCGGTCAAACCGTCGTCGCTGGCGGAGCTGGACGAGCTGCTCTCGCCCGACGAGTACGCGGAGCTGATCGAGAACGAGTCCTGAACCCCCTGCCTAGCTCCTGAGAGACTCTGCTACCTCGAGTCTCCTGGAAGCCGTGGGAGCGGCCCATGGCCGCGAAACGAAGGCGCTTCGATCGAAGCGCCTTTTTCTTTTCCCGGCACGAAACGGGCCGATCGGGCGTTCTCGCGATCGCGGCCATGGGCCGCTCCCACTTCCTTCGAATCAGGGCAAGGCGCCCATGTCTGCGCCCGCCATCTCCAGTTCCTGCGGAGTCGGGCACAGGCAAATGAGGTTCCGATCGCCGTAGACGTTGTCGACGCGATTCACCGGGCACCAGTACTTGTCCTGCTTCACGCAACCCGGCGGGAAGCAGCCTTCGGCGCGCGGGTACTTGCGGTTCCACGCGTCGTCGGCGAGGTCGAACACGGTGTGCGGCGCGTGGCGCAGCGGGCTGTCCTCGATCGCGAAGCGGCCTTTCTCGACGTCGGCGATCTCCTTGCGGATCTCGATCATGGCGTCGCAGAAACGGTCGAGCTCCACCTTCGCCTCGGATTCGGTCGGCTCGATCATGAGCGTACCCGGCACCGGGAAGCTCATGGTGGGCGCATGGAAGCCGAAGTCGATGAGCCGTTTCGCGATGTCGTCGACGGTGACGCCGGCGGAATCCTTCAGCGCGCGCGGGTCGAGGATGCACTCGTGCGCGACCCGGCCGTTGTGGTTCTTGTAGAGCACCGGGAAGTAGCGGTCGAGGCGCGCGGCGATGTAGTTGGCGTTGAGGATCGCGACGCGCGTCGCGTCGGCCAGGCCTTGCGCGCCCATCATCAGGATGTACGCGTAGGAAATCGGGAGGATCGACGCCGAGCCCCACGGCGCGGCGGACACCGGGCCGACCGGCGCCGTGCCGTCGTCGCGCTCGGGATGGCCGGGCAGGAACGGCGCGAGGTGCTTGCGCACGCCGATCGGGCCCATGCCGGGACCGCCGCCGCCGTGCGGGATGCAGAACGTCTTGTGCAGGTTCAGGTGCGAGACGTCGGCGCCGTACTTGCCCGGGCGCGCGAGCCCGACCTGCGCGTTGAGGTTCGCGCCGTCGAGATACACCTGGCCGCCGGCCGAGTGCACGATCTCGCAGATCTCGCCGATGCGCTCCTCGAACACGCCATGCGTGGACGGGTAGGTGATCATGATCGCGGCGAGCGACGCTGCGTGCTTCGCCGCCTTCGCGCGCAGGTCGTCGACATCGACGTTGCCGTGGTCGTCGCACGCGACGACGACGACGTCCATGCCGACCATCTGCGCGGACGCCGGGTTCGTGCCGTGCGCCGACGACGGGATGAGGCAGACCGTGCGATGCGATTCGTTGCGGCTCGCGTGCCAGCCGCGGATCGCGAGCAGGCCGGCGTACTCGCCCTGCGCGCCGGAGTTCGGCTGCAGCGAGACGGCGTCGTAGCCCGTGATGTCGCACAGCCACTGCTCGAGGTTGCGGAACAGCTCGGCATAGCCCTGCGCCTGGTCGGCGGGCGCGAACGGATGCAGGTTCGCGAGCTCCGGCCAGGTGATCGGCACCATTTCGGCCGTCGCGTTGAGCTTCATCGTGCAGGAGCCGAGCGGGATCATCGCGCGGTCCAGCGCGAGGTCGCGGTCGGCGAGCTTGCGCATGTAGCGCAGCAGCTCGGTTTCGGAGTGGTGCTTCGCGAAGATCGGGTGGCGCAGGCACGGGCCCGTTCGGCGCAGCGCCGCGGGCAGTGCATCCGACGCGCCGGCCGCGAGGTCGGCGTAGCGCAGCTCGCCGCCGAACGCGCGCCACGTGGACTCGACGATCGCTTCGGTCGTCGTTTCATCGAGCGCGATCGACAGGCGGTCGTCGCCGATCGCGCGCAGGTTGATGCCGAGCGACACCGCCTTCGCGAGGATGGCGTCGCGGTTCGGCGCGCGCACCGTGACGGTGTCGAAGAACGCGTCGGCGAGCGGCGCGAAGCCGAGCTTGCGCAGGCCGGCCGCCAGCACGGTGGCGCGACGGTGCACGTCGGCGCCGATCGCACGCAGGCCATCGGGGCCGTGGTAGACCGCGTACATCGACGCGATCACGGCGAGCAGCACCTGCGCCGTGCAGATGTTCGACGTCGCCTTCTCGCGGCGGATGTGCTGCTCGCGCGTCTGCAGCGCGAGGCGGTAGGCGGGCTCGCCGCGCGCGTCGATGGAGACGCCGATCAGGCGGCCCGGGATCGCGCGCTTGTAGGCGTCGCGCACGGCCATGTAGCCGGCGTGCGGCCCGCCGTAGCCCATCGGCACGCCGAAGCGCTGCGTCGAGCCGATCGCGATGTCGGCGCCGAGCTCGCCCGGCGGAACGAGCACGGTGAGCGCGAGCGGGTCGGCGGCAACGATGGCGAGCGCACCGGCAGCGCGCAGCGCCGAGAACGTGCCGCGGAAGTCGCGCACCGCGCCCTGCGTGCCCGGGTACTGCACGAGCGCGCCGAACACGGACTTCGCGTCGAGCTCGGTGAGCGGGTCGCCGACCACCACGGTCCAGCCCAGCGGCTCGGCGCGCGTGCGCACGACGGCGATCGTCTGCGGGTGGCACTCGGCGTCGACGAAGAACGTGGTGGACTTCGCCTTCGACACGCGCTGCGCGACGGCCATCGCCTCGGCCGCGGCCGTCGCCTCGTCCAGCAGCGACGCGTTCGCGACGTCGAGGCCGGTGAGCTCGCTCACCATGGTCTGGAAATTCAGCAGCGCCTCGAGGCGACCCTGGCTGATCTCGGGCTGGTACGGCGTGTATGCCGTGTACCAGGCCGGGTTCTCGAGGATGTTGCGCTGGATGACGAGCGGCGTGTGCGTGCCGTGGTAGCCCTGGCCGATCAGCGACACGAGCACGCGGTTCTTCGCGGCGAGTGCGCGCAGGTGCGCGAGCGCGTCGACCTCGGAGAGGCCGGGACCGAATGGCAGCGGCTCGCGCTGGCGGATGGATTCCGGCAGGGTCTCGGCGACGAGCGCGTCGATGCTGGCCACGCCGACGGCGTCGAGCATCTCCTGGACTTCGGCGGGCGAGGGTCCGATGTGGCGGGCGGCGAAATCGCGCGCGGGCTGCGCGGTCGTGGCGTGCGTGTCTTTCTTCATGGCGATCCGAGGAGCGTGCGCGGCGGCGACCGCCGTGCGCATACCGACCCGGGCCCAAGGCCAGCCCGGTGTGGCGCCCCATCTGTCGCTTGCGCCTGAGAGCGTGACCCCTTCGGCGGACGCGGCGCAGCGCGTCGACTTTCCAGATGTATTGCGCGGACGCCGCGGTCCTTTTGCCTGAGAGTTTCCGGGGCGGTTGCTCCTTCGGCGCCGGCTGCGACCCGAAGGTCTCGCCGGTCTCTCCCGCGGCGGCGCGAAAGCGCGCGCAGGTTACCACCAACGCCGTCGACGCTCCCGCGCGCGGGTCGCATCACGCGGCGGAGTCGTCGTCGCGCGACCTGCATGCGCGTCGCGCTCGCGAGCCGCGTGCGTCGCACGATCGCGATCACGGGCGAGCGCGAAGCGGCATCGAGCACGAGCGGTGCGTCGCTCGCGACGACGCGCGCGAGGTGCGTCGAGCGTCGCCCGGACGCCCGCGCGACCCCTCCGCGAGGGTCGCGAGACGGTCTTCGCGAAAATATTTTTTCCCACCCTCGAGGTCGCCGTCGGGGCGCCTCGGCGCTCGCTCGCGGCAGCATCGCGCGTCGCGACGGCGGCTCGCTCGAGCATCGATGGCGAGTCGCGCCCTCGTTGCGAGCGACGTCGCGGGCGCGGCGGCTCGCGCGCCGCATCGCCACGCGTCGCACCGGAGTGCCTCGGTGGAATTTCGCATTTCTCCCGCGTATTCGCGCGATTCGCGCCAACGAGCACGCGCGCATCGCAGCGCGCATCGCATCGCGGACGTTCGTGCGAACGTCGTCGCGCGCAGCGCGCGAGCGTCGCCGCATCGCGCTCGCTGCGTCATCGCGACGCGGTCGCGCGAGCGCGTCGGAGAAATTTCCGCGTCGTCGCGAGCGACTCGCGCGTCGCGCCCGAGGATGTCGACGAAGCAAAAAAGCTATTGACAGTCAAGCGATGCGGGATTAGCTTTTCGCCAGCGTGACAGCCATGTGTCGATAGATGGGTGAGCAAAAACACGAAGGTCTCGGCATCGCCAACGGCGCGAAAAGCGCGTCGGTGTCGTCGACTCTTCCCACCCACGCGCAGTCCGCTCTGTCCGTTTCGATTCGACCTGGTTCGATCGAACCTGATTCGATCGAGTGCCTCCCGAACCGGGACTTTTCTTTTTTCGCTCGCCTTTGCGATGCCGGCATCAAGGGTCGCGCCTCTGGCGCAACCGGCATTTGAGGCGAGTGTTGTTTCACCGGGCGATAAACCAAGCAACACCAACCACAAGACCATGAGGAGCATCACCATGAAAGCAGCATCCAAAGCGAAGACCGTGAAAGCCGCCGCCAAGAAGCCGGCTGCGAAGAAGAAGGCCGCCGCGAAGAAGACGGCGAAGAAGGCTGCCCGTAAGCCGGCGAAGAAGGCTGCGAAGAAGGCTGCGAAGAAGTCGAAGAAGTAATCCCAGTAATCGGGTCTAAACCATCGCGCGGCCGCCCGGCGCGCGATGGTTTGTTTCGAGGCAGCACGCAGCACCCCTCTCGCGCCGACCGGCGCACCTCCCGTGTAACCCCGAAGCACCGCTCGTTCGGCAAATGCCGGATCTCGCGCCGTGTTTTCCCGAGGGTGCAATGCGGACTCGCCAAGCTTTGCAACATCCCTATAATGGGTCGACCGTGCCACGCGAGGGATGCCGCGCGGCCGCCCGCAGCTGCTGAAGGGCGCAGTTCCCTTCCTGCAACCGTGGCGTCGCGACGACGGGCACGCAGTAACGGCGCAGCAGGGGGAACACCATGGCCAAATCCGTAATCCGCAACCAACCGTGGCATCACCACGGCCTCGCGCTCGCGCTCTCGCTCACGGCCCTGTTGTCGGCCTGCGGCGGCGGCGACCAGCCACCGGCGCAGCCGCAGGCGCCGACTACCGCGGCACAGCAGGCACCCGCCGGCGTCGCACCCGCCGCCACGCCGGCCGAAGCGGCGCCGGTGCCGGTCGACCAGTTGCTGAAGAGCGCTTCGCTCGCGGTCGCCGAGGAGCGGCTCGTCGCACCGCCCGGCAACAATGCGGTCGAGTATTACCTCGCGGTCACCGCACAGGATTCCAGCAACGTCCAGGCGACGCAGGCGCTGGTCGACATCTTCCCGCTCGCCGCGCAGATCGCCGAGCGCGAGATCGCACAGAAGAACGTCGCCGAAGGCGAGCGCATCGTCGGGCTGCTCGACCGCGCGAGCCCGAACTCGTACACGGTCACCACGATCCGCGGCAAGCTCGATGCGCTGAAGGCGAACCAGCAGCGCGAGGCCGATGCGCAGGTCGCCGCGCAGCAGGCTGCGGCAGCTGCCGCGGCCGCGGCCGCGCAACAGGCAAGATCGGAAGAGCGTCGTGTAGGGAAAGAGTGTCTTCGCC
>CALKUS010000258.1 GCA_937996755.1 uncultured Pseudomonadota bacterium
TCGTGAACGTTAGCATCATGCCGTTCGTGAGGCGCGACATCGGCAGGCGGTTGTACTGGCGGTAGAACGCGCGCACGAGCCGCGCTGCCCAGTGGCCTTCGGGAACGCGCTTGCCGAGCGTGCTGTCGAACGTCACCGCGACCAGCAACGGTGCGAATGTCAGGGTCATCACGTAGAGGAACACCGCGTCCCAGCGCATCTTCGTGAGCCAGACGACCAGTGTCGTGACCGCGAGCGCGGGCGCGACGAACAGGAACGACATGAGCGTCATGAGTACGAGCATCGCGCCGAACGCGAAGATCAGGCTCGCGAAGTTGTCGGACGCATCGATCAGCTCGATCAGCTTCGGCGTGACCTTCTGCGTCTCGGCGCGGTAGTTCGGTCCGTTCCGCACCTTGTCCCAGCGGATGCCGTCGGGATACACCGAGCGCAGCCCGACGAGCGCCACCCAGTAGCCGCGCGTGACGAGGTGCGCGATGAACGTGCACACGAGCGCGAGCGCCGCGGCCTTGAGGTACACGTAGCCCATGAACACGAGCGTCATCCACTCCGCGAGCAGCCGCGGCGACCATTGCTGGAACAGCGTGTCCAGCGCGCCCGGCATCTGCAGCAGCGAGAAGACCACCGCGCCCGAGACGAGCAGCTCGATCTCCCAGGTCGGCGTGGTGGCGCCCGGCATGCGCTCGGTGGGCAGCGCGTGGTGTTCGCCGCCCTTCGTGTCGTCGGGCTGCGATTGTTCCGTTTCGTTTGCCATGGGCTCTCCGCGTGCAGCGCGACGCTAGCATCCCCGCTGCGACTTGTGCGGCCGCGCACCGCTTTGTTGCGACGCACAAATCGCGATTGCTATCATTCCGCGCGACTCCTCGAAGGACTTGCATCATGGCGACCGACGCACGCGACTGGTCGAAGGACTGGCGCGCCATGCAGGAGCAGTTCATGGGCGCGTGGAACAACGCGCTCTCGCAGGCCGGCGGCAAGGCGCAGATGCCGCAAATGCCGCAGATGCCGCAGTTGCAGGAAGGCTTCGAGATGTGGTCGAAGCTGTTCGGCGGCAACGACACCGGCAACGACGTGCTCGACCGCGCCGTCGCGAGCTCGAAGCAGTTCGTCGCGTTCATGCAGGCAGCCATCGATCGCGCCAGCGGCTCGGGCGGCGATGCGGCTTCCTGGCGCGACGCGATCGAGAAATCGTTCGGCGCCTTCAACACCGGCAGCAATCCCGCCCTCGAAGCGATTCGCCGCGCGGTCGGCGAGGGTTCGAAGGGTTGGGAGCAACTCGCCGCGGAATTCGCACGGGGCGTGGAGCCGCTCCGGCAGCAGCTCGCCGCGGGGCTGAACCTGCCGGCATTCGGATATGCACGCGAGCGGCAGGTGCAGGGACAGCGACTCGGGCAGGCGTGGATCGACTTCACCGAGCAGCTCGAGCGCTACAACGCCCTCATGCTCAAGGCGAGCCAGCTCGGCCTCGAACGCTTCGAGTCGAAGCTCGGCGAGCAGAGCGAGCCGGGGCGCGGGGTGCAGTCGCTGCGCGCCCTGTACGACCTCTGGATCGATGCCGCGGAAGAGGGCTACGCCGAAGTCGCGCTCTCGGACGAATTCCGCAACGTGTACGGCGAGCTCGTGAACTCGCAGATGCTCGTGCGCCAGCTCGTCCAGAAGGAAGTCGAGCAGGCGACCGCGGCGATGGGCATGCCCACGCGCACCGAGGTGAACGCATCGCACGCGAAGCTCACCGACCTCCGGCGACGCATCGCGCGCATCGAGGAAGCGCTCGGCCTGGACTCGGGCGCCGGCGAGCAGACCGCGCACGTGGGTGAAGAACCAGTCCAGCCGCTCGGGCCGCGCGCTTCGCGCGCCGCGCGCGAGCACCCGCCGCGCCGCGGCGACGCCCCGCGCCGCGACGCCAGCACCACGACCGACACCGACACGGGCGACGCCGAGCCGCAAGCCTTCGCCGCGCAGTTGAAGGCATCGCGCGCGAAGTCCACGGAGCGCGGCGGCAAGCCGTCGAAGTCCAAGCGCAACGGAGACCGCTGAGCCATGGGCCCGATCAAGTTCAGTCCCCAGGACGCCATCGCCGAAGTCACGAAGCTCGGCGAGAAACTGAGCGCAGGCGCGACGGTGCTGCGCGAGGTCGACGACGTCGACTACGGCGCGACGACGAAGGAAGAAGTGTGGCGCGACGGCAAGGTCGTGCTGTACCGCTACCGCGGCAAGCAGGCGCCTACCGCGAAAGTGCCGCTGCTCATCGTGTACGCGCTCGTGAACCGCCCGTACATGGTCGACCTGCAGGACGACCGCTCGATCGTGCGCAACCTGCTCGCGCAGGGCGAGGACGTCTACATCGTCGACTGGGGTTACCCGGACGGCTCCGATCGCTACGTCACGCTCGACGACTACGTGAACGGCTGGATCCGCCGCTGCGTCGACGTCGTCGCGAAGCGCCACAAGCTCAAGGCGATCAACCTGCTCGGCATCTGCCAGGGCGGTGCGATGTCGATCTGCTTCGCGTCGATCTATCCGCAGAAGGTGAAGAACCTGATCACCATGGTGACGCCGGTGGACTTCCACACGCGCGACAACATGCTCTCGCACTGGACGCAGGAGATGGACGTCGACCTGCTGGTCGACACGCTCGGCAACGTGCCGGGCGACCTCATGAATTTCTGCTACCTCACGCTGAAGCCGTATCGACTCAACTTCCAGAAGTACGTCGGCCTCGTCGACATCCTCGACGACAAGACGGAAGTCGAGAACTTCCTGCGCATGGAGAAGTGGATCTTCGATTCGCCGGACCAGGCAGGCGAGGCATTCCGCCAGTTCATCCGCGACTTCTACCAGGCGAACAAGCTGAAGGAAGGCGGGCTCGAGATCGGCGGCAAGAGCGTCGACACGAAGAAGATCACGATGCCCGTGCTCAACATCTTCGCCGAGCAGGACCACCTCGTGCCGCCGGACGCTTCGCGCGCGCTCAGGGGCGTGGTCGGCACGAAGGACTACACCGAGATCGCGTTCAAGGGTGGCCACATCGGCATCTACGTCTCCGGTCGCTCGCAGCGCGAAGTGCCGCCCGCGATCCACGAGTGGCTGAAGAAGCGCTCGTAGTACTCACCGACCTCGAAGGCGCGGCATCGGCCGCGCCTGCCGTCCTCTCGAAGGAGGTGGGAGCGGCCCATGGCCGCGTTCCGAAAGCGGTCCGGGGTGGAAGCCCGCCCGCCGCGGAGATCCAACCATGCCGCCCGCAATCGCACTCTTCATCGCAGCCATCGGCACGTACGCGCTCGCGGCCGCGGCCAGCGACTGGCACTTCTTCATGGAGCACCCGAAGGCCAGCCTGTTCGTCAATATCCTCGATCGCCAGAAGGCACGGGTGTTCTACAGTGTGTTCGGCCTCGCATTGATCGGCTTCGGCGCCTGGCACTGGTTCTGAACGCCTGGACCAGTCGCGGTCTTTCCCGCAGGAGACATGGCTACATGAAAGCACTCAAGCTCGTCGGCGTCGTTTTCATCATCGCCGGCGTCCTCGCGCTGGTATACGGCGGCTTCACCTATACGAAGGACAGGCACGACGTGAAGGTCGGCCCGATCGAGTTCTCGATGAAGGAGAAGGAATCGGTGAACGTGCCGGTTTGGGCCGGCGTCGGTGCGATCGCGATCGGCGCGTTCCTGCTGCTCGTCGGTGGCCGGAAAGGCTAGGGCGCCGAACCACGTGGACGGATTCGTGCTGGTATTCGCGATTGCCATCGTCGTGTCGCTGCTGGCCTTCTGCGGCATGCTCCTGCATCGCGGTCTCGCGCTGCGCGCGCGCTCGCCGCGCGCGGGCTGGGCGCTCGTCGCGGTCGCGCTGGCGTTCGTCGGCACGACGGCGCTGTTCGCGTGGCACCTCTACGCGCAGCGCGCCGCGTGGCAGTCCGACTCCCTGGTGATCGGCCTGCTCAACCTGCTCGGGATGATGATGATCGACTGGCCGCTCGTCTCGCCGCCTGCGCTTGCGGTCACCATCATGATTTTCGCGGACGATGCGAAGCGCATCGCGCGGCACACGTCCCGCCCAACCTGACACCGCTTCCGCCCCCAAGCGAAGCCGCCCGCATGATCCCGTTCCTCCCCCGTGTCGCATTGGCGAGCCTGGTCGGCGGTTGGTTGCTGTTCGGCGTCATGAGCGCGACGGGACACCTGATCGGCAGCAACCGCCTGCTGTCGGTTCCGCCCATCCTGTTCATGGCCGGCATCCTCGGGGCGCTCGGCAGCATCCCGGAATCCGATCGGCGCGCGCCGCTCGTGGCGATCGCGGTCGCGTCGTTCGTGAGCATCCTGGTGTATGCGCTGATCTACGTGTTCATCTTCGCGTTCGGCCCGATCTGAACCGAGGTCGCCGCCCTCTTTCACGCGCGGGCCGGCTGGAATTTGCGATCATCGCGACGATCGAGCGAGGCGCGAGCGGCATGGACGAGAACCACTGGAACCTCGGCACCTGGCGTGGCGTGCCGGTCTCGATGCACTGGACGTTCCTGCTGTCCTGCGCATGGTTGTTCCTGATCACGTGGAGCCTCGTCGCCACGGCCATTGCGTCGGTCGCGTTGCTGGCGCTCTTCTTCGCGCACGAATTCGGCCACGTGGCCGTGCTGCGGCGCAAGCGCATCCCGGTCGAAAGCATCGTCATCGCGGGCCTCCACGGCCGCACGTCCCACGGCTGGGCCTCGGGCCGCGACCAGATGCACGTGGCCTGGGGTGGCGTCGCGGCGCAGCTCGTGGTGCTGGTCCTGGCGCTGACGCTGCAGTACGCGCTGGTCTCATTCGTCGCGTCGCCGCTGGCGTGGACGATTGCAGGGCCGGTCCTGCTGGTCTGGACGAAGCTCAACGTGTTCCTGATGGTGATCGCGCTGCTGCCGATCGGCCCGTTCGACGGCCGCGACGCCTGGACCGTGGTCGCGCGTGCGCGTGGCGCGATGCGCAAACGCCGCGTCGCGAAGGCGCCCAAGCCGATGCCCGAGCCGCAGCTGACCGAAGCGCAGCACCGCGCGCTCGAAGCGAGCTCGGAGAAGGCCGCCGCCGATCTGCTCGCGAAGTTCGGCCGGAACGAGGATCGCAGCCGGAAGGACGCGTAGGCGCGATGCGGTCGAGCGGCGCGCCGACTGCAGCGCGATTCGCTGCCGCGAAGGGTACGTCGTGAACCCCGTTGTCGTCTTCGACGGCGTCTGCAACCTCTGCGTGGGCTCGGTGGGGTTCATCGTGCGACACGAGAAGACGCCCGCGCTGCGGTTCGCGCCGATCCAATCGGCCACGGGCGCGCGCCTCGTTCGCGAGCTCGGCTTCGATCCAGCCGACGCGAAGACGTTCGTGATCGTCGAGGACGGGCGTGCCCACGTGCGGTCGAACGCCGCCATCCGGCTCGCGCGATACCTGCGCTGGCCGTGGCGCCTGCTCGGCGCCGCGTGGATCGTGCCACGGCCCATTCGCGACCATGCGTACGACTGGGTCGCGCGCAACCGCTATCGCTGGTTCGGACGCCGCGATACGTGCCTCGTGCCGACGCCCGCGTTGCGATCGCGCTTCCTCGACGCCGCGACCGATGATGTCGACGAGACCGCGGGCGTCACTGCAATCGACCCCGCGAACGCGGAGCAGCGAACGCGCGATGGATGACGCCTGCGCGCTGCGTCGCATCAGGCTTGTCCACACGCTCGTGTGGGCCATGTTCGCGGCGTCGATCGTCGCGATTCCCGTGTTCACGTGGCGGCGAGATGCCGGGGTCGCGGGCAGCCTCGTGTGTGCCTTCGTCGCCATCGAAGCGTGCGTCTTCCCGCGAATCGGCTGCGTTGCCCGCTGACCGACATCGCCGCCCGACACACGGCCGACCGTCGCGCCAACTTCGACATCTACCTGCCGCTGTGGCTCGCGCGGTCCAAGCACGTCTTCGGCACGCTGTACCTGATCGGCGCAACGTACGCGGCCTGGACGTTCCCGCTCGCGAGTAGATGAACAGCACCGCCTTGGCCGGGGCGTGCACAGCGGTGTCCGACGACGCGCTGGCCACGCCGGTGTCGGACATCGCCGACGTTCAACACCGCTGGCTGTCCAATGGGCTCGCGACGGCATTCGCTCCACGACACAGCACGTGGACGTAAATCTGCGTCGTCGACACGTCGGAGTGACCGAGCAGCTCCTGCACGGTGCGAATGTCGTAGCCCGCTTCGATCAGGTGCGTCGCGAACGAATGCCGCAGCGTGTGGCAAGTCGCCGGCTTCGTGATGCGCGCGCGAGCCACGCCAGCCTTGACCGCACGCTGCACGACGCTCTCGTGCACGTGGTGACGGCGCTCCAGTCCTTCGCGGGGGTCGATGCTGCGGTTCGGTGCCGGGAATACGTATTGCCAGCCGAGCTCTCGATCGGCGCCGCGGTACTTTCTGGCCAGCGCGTAGGGAAGGAAGACACGCCCGAATCCCGCCCCGACATCGGCAGCGTGCAATCGCGCTGCTTCCGCGATCTGCGCGCGCAACGGTTCGATCAGTGCCCGGGGCAGCACGGTGCGACGATCCTTGTCACCCTTGCCCGAGCGCACCGTCAGCTCTGCGCGCGGGAGATCGAGATCCTTGATGCGCAGCTGCAAGCCTTCCAGCAGGCGAACGCCGCTACCGTAAAGCAGGCTCGCGACGAGCCAGTTGCGACCGCTCATCGCGGCGAGCAGCGCCGCCACTTCGTCGCGCGTCAGCACGACAGGCAGCCGATCTGGCCGTTTGGCGCGACGAATATCGTCCATCCACGGCAGCGAGACGCCGAGCACTTCGCGATACAGGTAGAGCAACGCGCCGAGCGCCTGGTTCTGCGTCGACGCCGCGACGCGTCCACGCACGGCCAGATCGGTCAGGAATGCCTCGACCTCTCGGTGACCCATGTCGGCAGGGTGACGACGATCGTTGGCCAGCACGAAGCGCCGAATCCACCCCACATACGCGTGCTCCGTCCGCAAGCTCAGATGCTGGCGTCGCATGCGTTCCCGAACGACCTCAATCAGCCGAGGCCGGTGTGGATCGGGGCCCGAGGCACCACCTGAATCACGATCGTCCCGCATGTCTACGCCTGGGCCGTGCTATGCAGCGACGCTACGCTGCATCGAACCGGACGGCCATCGGCGAATCGCCATGATTCCTGTAGGAATTCTCCTACCCGAGCCCATGGCTGGCGACCGCTACGCTGCAGGAATAGACTGCAAACCTCAATCTAATAGTAGTTAGATGCGCGATGGAAGCATTGACGCAAGCCGATGTCAGATTCCTCCTCGCGCTGAATGCGTCAGAGGAGTCCTACTTCGTTGATGTTCGCCGAGACCTCAATGCGTGGGGCGTGGGCGAGACGAACGCCGTGGGGCTGCTACAGGAGTTGATTCGCGCCGGCTCGATACTTCTTTGCGAGAAGACGCTCGACGGCTTCACTGACTTCACAATGGCGGAGTCCCTCATCACCGCAGCTGCCCGGGCCGACGGCGCCACCGTCTATCCGCTCGGCATCATCGCCTCCGAGGCGCGTGAGATCCGTCAGACCATCGCCGACCAGCAGGTTCGGGC
>CALKUS010000259.1 GCA_937996755.1 uncultured Pseudomonadota bacterium
CACCACCACCGCCGGCACCACCCGAGCCGCTGCCACCCGATCCACCACCGCCGCCGCCACCACCACCGCCACCGCCGCCACCGCCACCGGCGATCAATCCGGACGGACCCGTTGCGAGGTGCCGGCCACCGCCGCCGAACTGCCCGTCGCCGCCGATGCCGCCGGCACGTCCGACGCTGCCGAGATTGCCGTTCGGGCCACCATTGCCGTTGCTCGCGTCGGAGAATCCGCCGCCGCCCGGCGTTGCGCCGTTGACGCCCGCGGCTCCCGGCGCGGCGACGCCGCCCGCGCCACCGGCGCCGCCATTGCCGCCGAGGCCACCGCTGGCCAACGCACCGAAGCCGGCACCGCCCGCCGTGCCGTTGCCACCGGCCTGGCCGTTGTTGCCCGGCGCCGTTGCGCCGCTCGCCAGGCCCGGCTGTCCGTCGCCGCCGCGACCACCGGAAGAGAATCCGCAGGTTCCCGAACCGCCACCACCACCGCCATTGCCGCCGGCACCGCCGGCGCTGCCGTTGCTGGAAGTGCCGCCTTGTGCGCCGATGCCGCCGTTGCCGCCGGCGCCACCACCGGCCTTTCCATTCGTCCCGGTGGCCGATGCTTCGAACACCGCGCCAGCGCCGATCGCGAGCGAGTTCGCGACGAGCACGCTGGCCGCGCGCGTGCCGACGTACGAGACCGAAGCGCCGGGAGGAATCTGCAGGTCGCCGATCACGGTGAACGACGCGACGCCGCCGACGACGTCGGCAACGAACGGCGCGCCGAAGAAGGTGGCGGGATCGGCATCATCGCCGGTGATGGTGACGGCGTCGGTGTCGATCACGACCTGCGCCGACGCGAGTGCGGGTATTGCGAGGAAGGCCGCGAGCAGGCGTCGCGATCGACGCGGCGGCAGGAAGCGAAGGTTCATGACCGATCCCCATGCAGGACATCACGTCCCCCCGGGGTGCCCGTGCTGATCCTGCGCGGCGCGCGCCGACTATACGCCGGCGCGAACGGAATCGCGCAAGCTGCAGCGTCCGCGCGACATCGAGATTCCGGATGCGATCGCATCGCGCTAGTCTCCGGGCGTCATCCGCACGGCAAAGGAACCACCATGTCGAACGGGATCCGGATCGCCGCCATCTGCGGCCTCGCCCTGTTTGCGAGCCTGGCCGACGCGAAGGGGCCGCTGCCCGACCCGCGCGCCACCGCGCTGATCCAGGAGCTCGGCCTCGAGTCCTCGCCGACCGCGTCGCGCGACCTCCCGGGATGGCAGGTGCCGAAGCGGATCGTGGTCGACGGCGCGGACGACGCACTGCTCGGCCAGCTGCGCGTCGTCGCGCCCGGCGCGGAAATCGCCGCCGTCGGCGAAGGCGATGCGCGGGCGAAGCAGCTCGCCGACGCGGATGTCGTGATCGGTTTCTGCAACGCCGACACCGTGAACGCCGCGAAGTCGGTGCGCTGGTTCCAGAGCTGGTACGTGGGCGTCGAGGGCTGCGTCACGCTGCCGGCGCTCGCCGAGCGGCAGATCCTGCTCACCAACATGCAGCGCGCGAGCGGCATCCCGATCGCCGAGCATGCGATCGCGCTCACGCTCGCGCTCTCCCGCGGGCTGCCGCAGTTCGCGCGGCACGACAAATGGACCCGCGACGAGCACGTCACGGGGGCGATGCGCGAGCTGACCGGGCGCACGATGCTCGTGGTCGGCCTCGGCGGCATCGGCACGGAAGTGGCGCGGCGCGCGCACGGCCTCGGCATGCGCGTCGTCGCGACGCGCAACAGCAGCCGCGAAGGCCCCGACTTCGTCGCGAAGGTCGGCCTGCCCGACGAGCTGCTCGCGCTCGCCGCGGAGGCCGACGTGGTCGTGAACTGCGTGCCGCTCACGCCGGCGACCACCGGCATCTTCGACGCGAAGTTCTTCGCCACGATGAAACGCGGCGGCTACTTCGTGAACATCGCGCGCGGCAGGAGCGCCGTCACCGACGACCTCGTGGCCGCGCTGCGCAGCGGCCAGCTCGGCGGCGCCGGCCTCGACGTCACCGAGCCCGAGCCGCTGCCCGACGGCCATGCGCTGTGGTCCCTGCCGAACGTGATCATCACGCCGCACGTCTCCGGCTCGTCGGACCAGCAGGACGAACGCTCGCGGCTCGTGGTGGTGGAAAACCTGCGCCGCTACGCCGCCGGCGAGCCGCTGCTGAACGTGGTCGACATCGCGCGCGGGTACTGAGCCGCCCGCATTCGCGGCTCCAGCCGCCCTGGGACGCCCGGACAAGCGTCCGGGATGCCGGGACAAGCGCGCGCAGCAGGTGTCCAGGATCGTGTGCCCCTGCTACAGGGGATCAACGATGACTCGACGCCGCGCGCTGAACCAGGCCCTGGGCCTGTGGCTGTCCTGCATGCTTTCCTTCGCGGCAACGGCTGCCTGCAACGTGCAGGGCGGCGGTCCCGTGGTGGACAACGCGGTGGTGGAGTGCGCGGGTGCATCCGGGCCCGTGGTGGCGCCATCGGCGACCGGCGTCAGCGTCACCGTGCTGCCGGGCGCGGTGGTCGACGGCGGCAACGGTCCCGCCATCCATCTCGGCGCGGGCGCACTGCTCGACGTGCGGGCGGGCGCGACGGTCCGCGCCGGCCCGGACGTGTTCCAGTCCCTGCGCGCGACGATCTTCGTCGGCGAGAACAGCGCCGGCACGCTCGCGGGCACCGTCGAGAACTACGGCAGCAGCCTGAACGCGGTCACGGCCGGCGCGGGCTCCGTGGTCGCGATCTACGGCACCGTGAAGTCGGTGTACGGCCAGCAGGCGACCTATCTCATCTACCCCGGCGCGAGGGTCAACACGATCGAGCGTGTGCAGACCGGGGACAACGCCGGGGAACTGGGCAGCATCAACATCGGCTCGAGCTACGCGTCGGCCTTCTACAACGAGCCACAGGGCGTCGTCACGCGCGGCATCGTCTACATCCCCTACATCTACGGCGTGAACGAGAAGACCATCGTGAACCGGGGCCTGGTGCTGCCCGACGGCAACGGGCTCGCGCTCATGTGCCTCGACCTCAGCGACTACCAGTTCAGCAACGAGCTCGGCGCGACGATGCAGGGCGATGTGGTGCTGGTGCGCGGCCTGACCCCGAACGGCGCGTACGGCAGCAACGACGGCACGGTCACCGGGGAGATCTACCTGTCCGCACCGGACAGCGACTCCTTCCCGCCGTGGACGCCTGCGCCGACGGGCACGGACCAGCGCTTCGAGAATCGCGGGTACGCGGCATCGGTGCGCGTGCAGTCCGGTCGCTTCGAACAGGCGGCCACCGGCACCTTCTCCGCGACCGGAACGATCCAGATCGATGGCCGCCAATCGGACGGCATTAATTCCGGCCAGACCGCGCGGTATCTCGGCACGTTGTCGCTGGCGGGTGCGCAGCACACGCGATGCCTGACCGGCCAGGGCACGCTCGGCGGGGTGCTGGAGCTGGCGACCGGCGCGACGCTCACGATCGACGACACGGCGGCGGATGCGTGCAATTTCCCGGGCACGATCCGCGGTGCCGGCGCCATCGTGAAGCGCGGGCCGGGCGTGCAGAGGCTCGGCACGTTGCCGCTGCCCTTCGGCTGGCTCGATACGCGACCGCCGACGAACTTCAGCGGTGGCACGTCGATCGTCGCGGGTACGCTCGCCGTCGGTGCAATCGGCGCGCTCGGCACCGGCGCCGTCGCGTTCGACGGCGCGAACGCCGTGCTGCGCGTCGACGGGGCCGGGATCACGCTCGCCAACGCGCTCGTGTTCAACGCCGCCGCCGTGATCGACACGCAGGCGTTCGACTGGACGCTCACCGGCGCCACGAGCGGTGCCGCCACGCTCCGCAAGACCGGAGCCGGCACGCTCGTGCTGTCCGGCGCGAAGAGCCACACCGGGACGACGACGGTCGACGGCGGTGTGTTGCGGCTCGATGGTGCGATGCCCGGCGCCGTCGTCGCGGCATCGGGCGGGACGCTCGCGGGCGCAGCGCAGGTCGGCGGAAGCACGACGGTGCAGGGCGGTGGCGTGTTGCGTCCTTCCGCTGGCGTCGGGGCCGGCGTGACCTGGCAGGCCGCGAGCCTCGCGATGAGCCCGGGCGCAACGCTGCGCCTCGCGCTCGACGGCGCGAACCGCGACCAGGTACGCGCACCGAGCGTGAACCTCGCGCTCGCCACGCTGGTGCTGGACTTCGGCGCCGCGAATCCGCTCGGCACGGTGGTGAAGATCGTCGACAACACCGGCGGCAGCCCGGTCTCCGACCGCTTCGCGGGGCTGCCCGACGGCGCGATCGTGGTCGACGGCAACACGGGCTGGCGCATCGCGTACGCCGGCGGCGACGGCAACGACGTGACGCTGACGGCGATTGCGATCGCGCTCGCGCCGCAGTCCGTCGTGGCGACGCCGGGCGATCGCCAGGTGAGCCTCGCGTTCGCGCCGCCGGCCGACAACGGCACGGGCGCGATCGTCGCTTACGAAGCGCGCTGCGTGCCGGGCAACTTCTTCGGCGCCGCGACGTCTTCGCCGGTGGTCGTGAACGGCCTGGCCAACGGCACGTCCTACGATTGCACCGTGCATGCCGTGAACGCGACGGGCCCCGGTGCGGACTCCGCGCCGGTGACCACGATTCCACGCGGGCCGGCGTCGGCGCCCACGCAGGTCGTGGCGACCGCCGGCGTCGCGCAGTTCAGCGTGGCATTCAGCGCACCGGCGGACAACGGCGGGACGGCAATCAGTGGCTACCAGCTGCTGTGCCAACCGGGAAACCTCTCCACGTCCGGCGTTGCGTCGCCGCTGGGCTTCGGCGCACTCGGCAACGGCCAGCCCTACGCGTGCGCGCTGTCGGCCGTCACCGCGGCAGGCGCCGGACTGGCCGCGCAGTTCACCGTGACGCCACGCACCGTGCCCGATGCACCCACCGGCCTCGTGGCGACGCCGTACAACACGAAGGCGCGCTTCGATTTCGTCGCGCCGGCATTCGACGGCGGCGCGGCGATCACCGGCTACACGCTGCGCTGCCCACCCGGCAACCAGAACACCGTCACCGGCAGCGGCTCGCCGCTGTGGCTCACCGGGCTTGCGAACGGCAACACGTACGCCAACTGCAGCGTGCGTGCGACGAACGTCGCGGGGACCGGAGCGGTTTCGAACACGGCCAGCGTGACCCCGCTCGCGGTGCCGAGCGAAGTGCGCGATGCCTTCGTCGCCAACCTGGATCGAGCCGGCGCGATCGGCTTCGACACGCCGACGCTCGGGACGCCGATCATCGATTACACCGCCGTCTGCACGCCGGGCCCGATCAGCGTGACGCGCGCGAGTGCACCGATCGTCGTGGCGGCGCTGGCGAACGGCACGCAGTACGAATGCGCGGTCACCGCGCGCAACAACCTCGGCAGCGGGCCCCCGGTTGCCGTGACGCTGCGGCCCAACGACGACCTGTTCGAGGATTCGTTCGAGTAACCGCACGCGCGGCGCCGGCGTGCCCGTCGGTTCGTCCTATGATGGGGCCGGGTCGAACGAGCACGCGCGATGCGTTGTCTGGAACGATGGCTGCGCGTCGGATGCGCGTGCGCGATGGCGTACGGCGCGCTCGCGTGCGGACGCGCGGACGCCGCCGCGCCTGCGGACCGCGCCGTCGTGGCGCGCGCGCAGCGCCAGTGGACCGTCGAGCAGGGCTTGCCGAGCAATTCGCTGACCGCGCTCGCCGAAGACGCGGACGGCCTGGTCTGGATCGCGACGCTCGCGGGGCTCGTGCGATTCGATGGCGTCACGTTCGTCGTCCACGACGCCGCGCGCCACGCCAACCTCGGCTCGGACCGCTTCACCACGATGAAGCGCACGCCCGACGGCGCGCTGTGGCTGTCGACCGAACAGTACGACCTGTACCGCTTCGCCGGCGACGCGTTCACGCGCGTGGACGACGCGTCGGTG
Source organism: uncultured Pseudomonadota bacterium (assembly GCA_937996755.1). GTDB lineage: Bacteria > Pseudomonadota > Gammaproteobacteria > Xanthomonadales > Ahniellaceae > CALKUS01. Next base: position 5,922 of record CALKUS010000259.1, read on the forward strand.
CTGAGCGTGGCGCAGTCGCCCGAAGGCTGGCTCGCGTACGGCACGACGAAGGGCATCCTCGTCGTCGGGCCCGATGGGCCGAAGCTGCTGCCATCGGCGGTGACCGATGCACGCGTGCTCGAGCTGGACTGGCCGGAAACCGGCATGCTGCTGGCGCTCTCGGATGCCGAGCTCGTCGAGGTCGCGCAACCGCTCGCTGCGACGGCACGGCGTACCCGTTCGCGCCCCATGCCCGGCCCGAACTCCGGCGCGCTGCTGCAACGGCGCGACGGGAGCGTGCTGGTCGGCACGCGCGCGGGGCTGCGGCAGCTCGATCGCGACTGGTCGCTGCCCGCGACCACGCTGGTCGCCGACGAGCCCGTGCTCGCGCTCGACAGTCTCGATCGCGCCGACGTGATGGTCGGCACGTCCACGCGCATCGGCGAATTGAGCGGCACCGCATTGACCTGGATGGCGCCCAATCGCGACAGCCTCGGCGAGGAACCGTTGCAGCTGCGCATCGGCGACGAAACCTGGCACGTGCTCGCCGATCGCATCGAGCACGACGGCACCGATGGCGTACGCGCGCCCAGTCGCATCGCCGACGCGCTCGTCGACCACGAGGGCAACCTGTGGCTCGCCACCAACTCGTCGGGGCTCATGCAGGTGCACACGTCGCAGGCGCTGCTGCTCGGGCGCAGCGAAGGGCTCGCGGGCGACAACGTGTACCCGATCCTCGCCGGCGCCGACGGCACGATGTGGGTGGGCACGCTCGACGGCGGCCTGCAGCGACTGCGCGGCGAAGATCCACGCGACTGGACGCGCGTCGCGTTGCCGTTCGGCGTGGTGTGGTCGCTGCACGCGGCGCGCGACGGCGCGCTGTGGGTCGGCGGCGATGGCGTCTGCGTGTTGCGCGGCGAGGCCTGCAGCCGCGACGGCCTGCCCGCGGAGCTGCAGCAGCAGACGCCGACGCGCGCGATCCACGAGGATCCACACGGTCGCATGTGGGTGGGCACGGTCTGGGGACTGTGGCGCGGCGATGCCGGCCAATGGCGCATGCTGCCGGCCGACCAGGGCACGCAACCCGGTCGCGCCGCGCGTGCGTTCGTCGACGACGGCGACGCGCGCCTCTGGGTCGCGACGAACGGCGACGGCGTGATCGAGTTGCGCAACGGTGCGCGCGTGCGGCGCATCGCCACCGAACAGGGGCTCGGCAGCAACTCGGTGCGCGCGCTGTGGCGCGACGGCGAATCCGGCGACCTCTGGGCCGGCACCGAGAATCGCGGCCTGTGCCGCGTACGCGTCGCGAGCGCTTCGCGAGTCGATTGCGTCGGTCGCGCGCAAGGCCTGCCGAGCAGCGGCATGCACGCGATCATGGCCGACGCCGCCGGTCGCTTCTGGATCAACAGCAACCAGGGTGTCTACACGCTCGAGCGCGCGGAGCTGGATTCGGTGCTCGACCACGGCGGCACGCTCACGCAGGTGCGCGTCTACGACTCGCGAAGCGGCCTGCGCAGCTCGGAGGGCAACGGCGGCGTGTCGCCTCCGGCCGCGCGCGATCCGGCTGGTCGCCTGTGGTTCCCGACGCAGTCGGGGATCGCGATCTTCGACCCATCGCTGTCCACCGCGTCCGCGCATGCGCCCGTCGCGCGCGTCGACGCCGCGCGCGTCGGATCGGAGACGATTCGCGCGCCGACGCGCATCGCGCTCGCCCCGCCGCATCGCGACCTCGCGCTCCTGCTCACCGCGAACTCGTACCAGGACGCGGAACACGTCCGCTTCCGCTACCGCCTCGGCGACCAGCCGTGGCGCGACGCCGGCACGCGTCGCGAGCTCGAGCTCACGCAACTGCCGCCCGGCGAATGGACGCTCGCGCTGCAGGCCCGCAACGCCGGCGCGCAGTGGCCGGACGACAGCACGCTGCTGCAGGTTTCGGTACTGCCGATGTGGCACGAACGCTGGTGGGTTCGCGCCTTGGCCGGACTGCTGCTGGTCGCGAGCGTCGTCGCGGCGTTCGTCGTTCGCGGCCGCGTGCTTCGCGCGCGACAGCGCGAGCTCGAGGCGCAGGTGGTCGCCCGCACCGGCGAGCTCGCTGCCGCGCTCGACACCGTGCGCACGCAGCACGAAGACCTCGCGCGGCTGCACCGGTCGCGCACCGAATTCGCCGCCAACATCAGCCACGAGCTCAAGACACCGCTGACGCTGTTGACCGCGCCGCTCGCCGACCATCCCGGCATCGCGGCGGTCGTCGGCGCCGACCTGTTCGCGGCGATGCGCGACAGCGGCCAGCGCATGCAGCGCCTGTTGCGCCAGCTCGCCGACCTGCACCTCATCGACAGCGCCGCGATGCGATTGCGCCGTTCGGCGACCAGCGTCAATGCGTTCGTCGTGCACTGCGTGCTGCCGTTTGCCGCACTCGCCGAGCAACGCGGCCTGGAGCTCGTGCAGCGCAGCTCGATCGACGACGGCGTCGCGATCGACATCGACGCGTTCCAGTTCGAGAAGGTGCTGGGCAACCTGCTGTCGAACGCGATCAAGTTCACGCCGCCGCCGGGCCGCATCGACGTGACGGTGTCGACGAACGACGCGCGAGTGGTCGTCCAGGTCGAGGACTCCGGCCCCGGCGTGCCCGCCGGGCACCGGCGCGCGATCTTCGAGCGCTTCTACCAGGTCGACGGCAGCATGCGGCGCGCGCATGAGGGTTCCGGCATCGGCCTCGCGCTCGCGCGCGAGATCGTGACGTTGCACGGCGGCCACCTCGAGTACACCGAGTCGGCGCTCGGTGGCGCCGGCTTTCGCATGTCCTTGCCGCGCTCGGCCGAGCCGGTTGCGCCCGGAAACATGGAGCCGACCGCGACGGCTGCATCACTCGAGGACGCTTCGCACGCGATCGCCACCACCTCGATCGACGAGCGCCCCTGCGTGCTGCTCGTCGAGGACCAGTCGACGCTGCGCACCTACCTGCGCCAGGCGCTGTCCGACCGCTACGAGGTGCTCGAAGCCGCGAACGGCAACGAGGGCCTGCAGGTCGCGCGCGCGACCTTGCCCGACGTCATCGTGAGCGACGTGATGATGCCCGGCATGGACGGTGTCGAGATGACGCGCGTGCTGCGCGCCGACGTCGCGACGCGCGCGATCCCGCTGCTGTTCCTGACGGCGCTCGATGGCGAGCACGAACGAATCGCCGGCCTGCTCGCCGGCGGCGACCATTGGCTGACGAAGCCGTTCAGCGCGCAGGTGGTGCGGGCGCACATCGACGCGCAGCTGCGCTCGCGCCGCTGGCTGGTCGAGTCGCTGCAGCCGGCGGCGGCACCAGCCGGGGTCGCGGCGAAGCCCACGCCGCCGACGCTGCTCGCGCGCGCCGAGGCGATCATCCGCGGCCACCTGGACGACGAGGCTTTCGACCTCGACGCGCTGGTGCGCGCGCTCGCGACCAGCCGCTCGCAACTGCACCGCAAGCTGCAGGCCGAGCACGGCCTGAGCCCGGGCGAGCTGATCACGCGCACCCGCCTGCGCGCGGCCGCCGAGCTGCTCGCCGCGGGTCGCGGCAGCGTGACCGAGGTCTGCTACAGCGTCGGCTTCCGCAGCCTCAGCTCGTTCAGCCGCGCGTTCAAGCTCGCGTTCGGCTGCAACCCGGGCGAATACGCCGATCGCGCGCGGCGAGCGGTTCCGGAACCGACGACGTAGCGCGGGCGGCGCGGCCGTCCGCGCGCGAGCCTGTGTCCGTGCGATCCGGGACGCACGGACAAACGTCCGGAACGCTCGGACAAGGCCTCGTCCGTTCATCGGCATAGGGTCGAAGCCATCCGCCGCCGATGGTCGAGCCCGTGCCGCGCAAACGACTGCTGACCGATCCCTCCAGCGGGAACCTCGAGCTGGAAGTCGCCGCCTTGCGCGCCGTGCTCGGTGCCCTGCCCGTGCGCAGCGCGCCCGTGCTGCCGGTCGCACCGATCGCACGGGAGCCCGCGCAAGCCGCCGCTGACGAGGTCGATGGCCATGAAGATGAGTGACTTCCAGCTGCTCGCCGCCGCCGCACTGTTCGCCGCGCATCTCGTCGCTGCCGACGCCCGCGCCGCGATTCTCGTGCAGGACTTCAACGACGTCGCGGAGTTTCCGGTTCCACCGCCGGGCGGACCGGGCAACTTCTGCCCGCAGTCCGCGCCGTTCGTCGCGGCGGGATGGCAGGTGATCAACAATTCCGAGCCATCGCCGTTCGGGAGCACCTGGTGCGTCAGCCAGGGCTATCCGGTCGCCTCGGGCGTCTTTCCGCCGGACCAGTCGTTCCCGTCGCTCGCGGGCGACGACGCGTTCGCCGGACTCGGCTGGTGGTCCACCTGGGAATACAACAGGCCGATTTCGCTGTGGATGATTTCGCCGACGGTGGAATTCGGCGCCGGCGCCACGCTGGAGTTCTGGACTCGCCACGTCACGGACCCCACGGCCACGCGCGATCGCCTGCAGGTCCGACTGGGGCCCGCGGGACCGGCGAACGTCGGTACCGCGCCCGCCGATGTCGGCCAGTTCACCGATCTGCTGCTCGACATCAATCCGAACCAGCAGGGCGACTTCACGTGCCCGCCGGACGGCATCGTCGCCGACCCGCCCGCGTCGATCCCGGGCTACCCGCAGACCTGGTGCCGCGTGCGCTTGCCGCTGCAGCTCGCAGCCGGCTTCCGTCGCATTGCGTTCCGCTACTACTCGGCCGGCGGTGCAAGCATTCCACCGCGGCAGCTGTTCATCGGCGTGGACAGCGTGCGTTTCGACCCGGGCAAGTTCGCGCCGCCGTCGTTGCGAGTCGACGAATCGCAGTCCACGTTCGAAGCGCTCGGAGGGCGGCTCGTCGGTGAGACGGGGACGTTCACGATTCCCGTGATCCTGCAGACGCCCGGTACGGGGGATGCGGTCACGACGCTCGAAGCGGAGCCCATGACGCCGCCGTTCCGCAATTTCACGTCGGTGTCGGCGCAGGGCTCGACGCTGAGCGCGAATGCGATCACGGGCGAGTGCGTCCGCGGGGACACCGGCGTCGACAGGACCGTGCAGTTCTACCAGGCGCAAGGCGCGCAGCCGCCGATTCCCATCACCATGCGCACGCTGCGTTGCGGCCGCGGCGTCGGCCGGACGCAATACAACCGCTATGCCGACACGGTGCGCGCCGACGATCCGCGCATCTACTGGCGGCTCGGCGAGGACAGCGGCAACGCGCTCAACTCGGCCACCGGGCCGAGCAGCGTCGGGAGCATCGGCGTCGGCGTGCTGAGCGGCACGTCGCCGTACGAGCGGCGGCAACCACCCGTGATGCCGTACGGATCGCCGAACGATTTCGCCATCCGTATCCAGGCCAGCTCCGACCTCCGCTTCTCGAGCGGCGCATTCGACAAGCTCCCGGCCGGCGCCGACGGCATCACGTTCGAGCTGTGGTTGCGGGACGACGGCGCCATCCCGAACCAGTACACGAACCTGGTCGGCGACCGCCAGGCCACGCTCGGCAACTCGTTCGCGTTCCTGTATCGCGCGCCCGGCAATTCGCTGCGCATGCACGTGATGACGACGAACGGACTGATGTCGGTGAACACGGCGAGCAACACCATCGCGGCGTCATCGCCGCAGCACGTCGCCGCGACCTGGTCGGCCGTCACGGGCGAGATCCGCATCTACGTCGACGGCGTCGAATTGCCGACGACGGTCGTCGCCGGCAGCAATCCGACCACGGGCGCGCCGGTGAACACGGCGGCCAATCCGATCTACAGCCTTTCCGATCTCGCCGAGATCCTCTCCGCCTCGACGACGACGTTCGACGAGGTCGCGGTCTACTCGCACGTGCTGTCGGCGGAGCGCATCCGCGTGCACAACGACGTCGGCCGCAGCTTCGGCGACGGCTTCGGCGACTGACGCGTCGCGCCTCCATCTGCCATCGAACGAGGAACACGGACCATGTCTGCGACCATGAAACGACTCGCGCGAACCCGGGCGGGCGTGCTCGCGTTGTTGTTCGCGTGCGCCCCGCCCGTCGGCGCCGCCGTGCTCACCGAGGATTTCGCGGCGGTCGCGCCATTCCCGTCGGTTCCGTCCGGGCCCGGCACGTCCTGTCCGCAGGACGCGGGCTTCCTCTCGCGCGGCTGGCGCGTGATCAATACGTCGGCCGGCGCGGGCGGCAGCTCGCCGAACACGCTGTGCGTGACGCAGGGCTTCAGCGAGGGCTTCCCGCCCGACATCACGTTCTATGCGCAGGATCTCTCGGCGCGCGAATTCGCGGGCATGTCGGTGCGCGCGTCGCAGTCCGGCGAGACGTCGCTGTGGATGATTTCGCCGCGCGTCGATTTCGGCACGGGCGCCACGCTCGAATTCTGGACGCGCAACGTGGCGCCCAACAACGGCTTCTGGGGCCACGACCGCTTGCAGGTGCGGCTGATGACGGCGCCCGGCGCGCCGGACGTCGGCAGCACGGCGACTTCGCTCGGCCAGTTCAACACGCTGCTGCTCGACGTCAATCCCACGGGCACGACGGCATTCGATCCGTGCACGAACCAGGTCTACGTCGATCCGCACACGCTCGCGAACTTTCCGAGCTTCGACTGGTGCCGCATCCGCCTGACGGCTGCGAGCGGCCTGCCGACGCAGGGCAGCGGCTACATCGCGTTCCGCTACTGGACGCCGGCGATCGCGACCATACCGTTCCCCACCGTCGTCGGCATCGACACGCTCACGTACGACCCCGGTGTCGTCGCGAACGCCGCGCCGACGCTCGCATTCGGGGTCCCGGTGGGCAGCACCGTATTGCCGACCGGATCGGCGCTGCGCGGCGCCACGAACGAGTTCCACATCCCCGTCGCCATCGACACGGTCGGCTCCGGCAGCGGGCCCAACACGATCACCACGCTCCAGTGCGCCGCTCCGAGCGCGCCGATCGCCGGCTTCGCGCAGCAGATCGTCGCGACGCCCGCTGGGCTGCTCGGCGGCAATGAGTTGGGCGGCACCTGCCTGCGCGGCGACAACGACGTCACGCAGACGCTCAACTGCACCTTGACGGTCGGCGCGCAGCCGCCGTCGAACGTCGCGTTCGTGCTGAGTTGCCCGCAGGGCATCAGCAGCCAGGCATACAACCGCTACGCCGATGCCGTGCGCGCCGACGACCCGCGCATCTACTGGCGGCTCGGCGAAGGCAGCGGCAACGCGATCAACGCGGCGACCGGACCGGGCAGCATCGGCAACCTCGGCGACGGCGCGGTCAGCGCGACCATCGCGCGCAACCAGCCTGCCGTTCCCGCCACCGGCGTTCCGGGCGAAGGCTCGGTCTCGTTCAACGAGGGCAGCACCGAGATCGTGTCGAGCGGCGTGTTCGAGAAGCTGCCCGCGGGCGCCGGCGGCTTCAGCATGGAAACCTGGTTCCGGCTCGGCGCAGCGCCTTCCGACTACGTGAGCCTGGTCGGCGATCGCCCCTTCTCGCTGCAGGACTCGTTCATGTTCCTCTACGTGCTGCCCACGCAGCAGCTGCGCCTGCACGTTTTCACCCAGCAGGGCCTGAACGCCATCGACACGACCGGCCCGGCATTGCAGGTCGGCGAGCCGTACCACGTGGTCGCGACCTGGGCCGCGGTGAGCGGCCAGATGCGCATCTACCTCAACGGCCGCGAGGCGCCCGTCGCCACGACCGCGGGCACCAATCCCACGCAGGACCTGGGCTTCAATTCCGGGCGCAACCCGATCTTCATCGGGGCGGACCTGTTCGAAACCACGGTCGGCGCACCGGTCTCCCTCGACGAGACGGCCGTGTACTCGAAGGTGCTCGCGCCCGCGCGCATCCAGCTGCACTACGACCTCGGCTCCCTGCTCGGCGACGGGTTCGAGGGTTGAACGTCTGTGTCGGCGCGTGCGAACGGCTGTGTTCGTTCGGCGTTGTCGGCCAGAATCGCGGGCGTCTTCCGACCGGAGCACGCCCGTGATCTTCGACGCCATCCGCGAAAGCCACGACCTGCAGCGCGATCTCTGCCGCAAGCTCACCGCGTCGCGCGACGACGCCGCCGCCCGGCAGCTGCTGTTCCTGCAGCTGAAGGTCGAGCTGATGGCGCACGCGGCCGCCGAGGAGCGCTTCCTCTACGTCGCGTTGCTGATGACCGACGGCGGCCTCGATGCCTCGCGCCACGCGCTGCACGAGCACCACGAGGTCGACGAGCTGCTCGAGGACCTCACGACGCGCGACAAGCGCCAGCCGGGCTGGCTCACGATCGCGAAGAAGCTCAGCTTCAAGGTGCGCCACCACCTGAAGGAAGAGGAGTCGAAGTTCTTCCAGGTCGCCGGGCGGCTGCTCTCCGCGTCGCAGAAGGTGCAGCTCGGTCGTCGCTACGCGCGCGAGATCGTGCGCATGCGCAAGCACTTCGCCGACGAGTACGCGTCCGTCGCCGTGTCGGAGAAGAGCGGTCGCGTCATGCCCGCGAAGCCCGCCGCACGCCGACCCGCGACGCGCGGCAACGCGCGCGCCGGCGCGCAGCGGCGCGGACGAAGCGAGCCGCGCCGGACGCGTTGAGCCATCGGCGCCTGAACGAGCGCCTCAACGACCGTCGTTGACGCCGGCGGCAGCGTGGGTCTCGGTTCCAGCCAGCCAGCGCGACCACGCGGGCGCCAGCGACGGCGGTAGTTCGCGGAACGCCGTGTCGCCGTGCCGGACGCGCGTGACCAGCGGCGAGTCGAACGGCTGCAGCGGGAAATCCGCCAGCCAGTCCGGGGTCCAGCGCGCGCCGAACGCGTGGGCGAGGCTGGCGGCCTGGCCGTCGCAGTTCGACGGCAGCACGAGCTCGTCGCCCGGCGGACGCAGGCGCATGGCGCGTGCGGTGGCTTCGAGCTCGAGCGCGAGGCACGGTCGCGCGTCGACGAGCGCACGCTCGGCCGCGCGCGCCGCCGGCTCCAGCGCGGCGACGCCGTTCGCGTCGAGCAGCAGGCGCAGCAGCGCTGCGCGCCGGCGCGGCGCGCCGCCGTCACGCGGGATCCGGCGAACGACGTCGGCGGCACGCGGCACGGCGCCGGATTCGAACAAGGCCCACGCGAGGTTTTCCTCGGCGCGCCAGCGCTCGTCCGGCATGTCGCGCAGGTCGCGTCGCGCCAGGTCGCTGGCGTCGAACAGGTCGCGGAGCGCGGCGTCCACCGCGCCGCTGTAGAGCGCGGCGAGCGCGCGCGTCTGCAGGAACGTGACCCGATGCAGCGGTGACGATTCGCGTGCTGCAGAAGTTGCTGCGCCGTCGAGCACCGCGCGCGCCTGCGCGAAGCGCGCGACGCGAATCAGCCCGGTGGCGCGG
>CALKUS010000260.1 GCA_937996755.1 uncultured Pseudomonadota bacterium
GCCTCCGTCCCTGGGGTCTGTCCGTTCGACATCCGTGTCTCACCCGTTTCGCAGCAGCCGTCGCCGATGCGACGGCTGAGTGCTGCGAAACTACCACTTGACCGCGAACTCCACGCCCCAGATGCGCGGCTCGTTGACGAAGCCGGTCAGGTTGTTGAAGTCGATGCCGCCGACGATCTCCTCTTCGTTGGTGATATTGCGGCCGAACAGGGCGACGTCGTACTGGCCGGCGTTCCAGGTATAGCCGACGCGCAGGCCGCCTTCGAGCAGGGCCGGGCCACGGAACTCTTCCGACTCGTACAGGAAGAAGTTCACTTCATCGCGGTAGTACCAGTCCGTGTAGACGTAGAGCTCGCCGATGCCGACCTGGGTACCCCAGCGGGCCGTCATGTTCCAGACCCACTTCGGCGCCTGCGGCAGGCTGTTGCCGTCGATCGACACCGTACCGGGCACCGAGCCCGGCGGATCGAGCACGGTGCAGCCGCCGGCGCACGCCTGGATCGCGAGGCCGGCGTCGTCGATCTCGGTGTCGTTGTAGCTGCCGCCGAGCGTGACGAGCAGGTTCTCGGTGATATACGCCTCGAAGTCGAGCTCGAAGCCCTGCCCGTCGGTCTCGTCGGCATTGATGAGCGTGTTGAAGTTCGCGGCACCGCCGACCGCCGTGAGCTGCTGGTCCTCCACGGTGTAGCTGAACACCGAGAAGGCCAGGCGCGCGCGACGATCCCACAGGTCGGCCTTGACGCCACCCTCCCAGGAAACGACGGTTTCGGAATCCGCCACCGAGATGGAATCGCCGAACAGCAGGCGCCCCTGCACGGACGGTGCGCGGAAGCCGCGTGCGACGCGCGCGTAGAGGTTCACCGCGTCGTTGACCGAATACACGCCGCTCAGGTCCCAGCTCACGTCCGAGTCGCTCGGGTTCGCGCGGAGCACGTCGGTGGTACCGCCGCCGATCGGCGACTGGAAGCGCTGCGCCTGGAAGTCCTTCTCGTCGTGCGTGTAGCGCAGGCCGCCGCGCAGCTTGAACGCGGGCGTCACGTCGTACTCGCCCGACGCGTAGATCGCGTACGCCTGGTTGTCCTGCTTCTGCTGCGCGTAGCCGTTCTGCGGCCGGCCCGGCGCGAGCGTGTCGTAGTTGAAGCTGTCGATCGTGATGTCTTCGTCGAACCAGAACAGGCCGGCCTGCCAGTCGAAATCGCCCCACTCGTTCGACTCGACGCGGAACTCCTGCGTGAACTGGCCGTGGTCCGGCAGGCCGTCGGCCGATTCCGCCGGGAACGGGATGAAGCCCGGGCCGAACGGCGGCGCGAACGACGCGCCGAAGCCGCCGTCGATGTCGCCGCGGCTCAGCGTATCCGCCGATTCGTAACCCGTGATCGAGAACAGGCTGACGCGATCGAAGTCCCAGCGCAGGCGCGCGTTCGCGCCCCACGTGTCGAGCTCCTGGAAGTTGCGGCCGTCGATCGCGATCTCGTCGCGCTCGAAGCCCGGTACGAGGTCGTTCGAGCCGGGCTCGATGATGTTCGCGCGGAACAGGCGCGCCGTGCCGTCGAGGCTGCGCGCGTGGACGTTGAACAACGCATCGAAGTCCTCGTTCGGTGCGTAGAGGAACTGCAGGCGCGCCGCGCGCTCGTTGTAGCCCTCGAGCGCGTCGTTCTCGCCGGTGAACGTGTTGTCGACCCAGTCGTCGCGATGCTGGTACAGCGCGGAGAAGCGCGCCGACCAGGCGTCGGAGAAGCCGCCACCGATCGCGCCTTCGAGATTCGTCGTGCCGTAGCTGCCGTACGACGCCTGGAAGTAGCCTTCCGGTGTCTGCGACGGCTTCTTCGAGTCGAATTTCACGACGCCGGCCGGCGTGTTGCGCCCGAACAGCGTGCCCTGTGGCCCGCGCAGCATCTCGACCTGCTCGAGGTCGAACACCGGGAAGCCCTTGAGGATCGGGTTCTCCTGCACGATGTCGTCGTAGACGAGCGACACGGGCTGCGAAGCGTTGAGGTCGAAATCGGTGTTGCCGAGGCCGCGGATGTAGAAGCGCGGGAACGCGCGACCGAACGACGACTCGATGTTCAGGCTCGGGAGGCGACCGGCCAGGAAGCGGATGTCCTCGCCGCCGGAGCCGATGACGTCGAGCTTTTCGGTGTCGACCGTCGTGATCGAGACGGGGACTTCCTGCACGTTTTCCACGCGACGCTGCGCGGTGACCGTCACGGTTTCGAGCGTGCCGGCTTCGGGCTGCTCGTCCTTCTTCTCGTCGTCCTGGGCCAGTGCGGGCGCGGCCAGCGCCAGGGCGATCGAAGCTGCAAGCAGGCGCGCGCGCAGTGCGCGGCGCGAGTTGTCTCGCGTACCGGTCATCTCGTGCTCCCCGACGTGCCGGCACCCGTTGCCGGACCCCGCGCCAATATACGCCCGTACGCGTCCCGCGCGACAATGACGTTCGGCCTACGGAGACCCGGATGCCAGAACGATCGTTGTTCCAGCTCGCCCTGGTCGTGCGCGACTACGACGAGGCCATCGCGTGGTTCATGCAGAAGCTCGGGTTCGAGCTGCTCGAAGACGCCGACATGGGCGGCGGCAAGCGCTGGGTCGTGGTCGCGCCGTCGCGCGATCGCGGTGCGGCGCTGCTGCTCGCCCGCGCGGCGAACGACAAGCAGTCGGCGGCGATCGGCAACCAGGCGGGCGGCCGCGTGTTCCTCTTCATGCACACCGACGACTGCCGCCGCGATCACGCCGAGTGGGGCGCGCGCGGCGTGAAGTTCCTCGAGCAGCCACGCGAGGAGGCCTACGGCACGGTCGTCGTGTTCGAGGACCTGTGCGGCAACAAGTGGGATCTCATCCAGCGGCGCTGAACGCGCACTGCTCCGGCTGCCGTCGTCCCGGCGAAAGCCGGGATCCGGCGTCTCGGCGCGGTCACGTCACTCGACCCCGGCCTTCGCCCGAGTGACGAGTGGTGAGCGCCAGGAGCGCGAACACCACTGCCAGCGCGACATACGCCGCGCCGAACTGCAGCGCGACGTTCGCGACGAGGCCTTCCGCGTGCCACGGCAGGAACATCGCGGCGCCGGGCGCGACCGAGTGGATCACGCCGAACGCGGTGAGCGCCGCGCAGCCGAGCAGCAACGCGCCTGCACGCAGAAGTCGGGAATCGATGAGCGCCGCCAGCACCGCGGCCCACGACATCGCGGTGATGATGAATCCACTGCCCAGCGCGAAGACGACGGCGACGTCGGAGAGGCCGTGCGCACCATCGGCCATCAGGCTCGCCAGGTTCTCCGCCGGCACCACCATCGGATTGCCGAGCCGTATCGACACGAGGTACGCGATCGAAGGCAGGAACGCGAACACGACGGCCGGCGCGTGCTTCGGCGGCGTCGCCTCGAAGGCCTGCGTGGCGATGTCGAGCGCGACGTACACGATGATCGGCGCGAGCACGGCGAGCGGCAGCAGTCCGACGAGGCCCGACAGGTAGCCGAACGCGCCACCGAGCCCGACGACGATGCCGGTGAGCAGCGTGTATCCCGAGCGTGCGCCCATGCGCTTGTAGGCGGGCTGCCCGATGTACGGCGTCGTCTGTGCCACGCCGCCGCACAGTCCGGCGAGCAGCGTCGCAACGGCTTCGGTCAGCAGGATGTCGCGCGTGCGGAAGTCGTCGCCCGCGGCGCGCGCGCTTTCGCTCACGTTGATGCCGCCCACCACCATGAGCAGGCCGAACGGCAGCACGAGCGGCAGGTAGGGCACGAGCCGCGGCAGGCCGTCGATGAAGCCGAGCGTCGGCAGCGGCAGCGCGAGGCGCCAGTGGAACGGCTCGGGCGCGTGGTAGCCCGTGCCGAGGGCGCCCGCGATGCCGAGGCCGTAATGGAGGAGCAGCCCAACGAGCAGCGCGAACAGCACGCCCGGCACGCGGAACGGCACACGGCCGCGCGCAACGAGCGCGTACAGCAACAGTCCGAGCACGACGAGCCCGACGATCGGTACGCGCAGCGCTTCGACCAGCGGCAGGAAGCCCATCAGCATCAATGCGATGCCGGCGATCGATCCGAGCAGACCGGCGCGCGGCACGACGCGCTGAACGAATCCACCCGCGAACGAGAGCACCAGCTTGAACGCGCCCATCGCCATCATCGCGGCCATGCCGAGCTGCCAGGTCGCCACGGCCGCGGCCTGCTCGTCCATGCCGTCGCGGCGGAACGCGGCGTACGCCGGCCCCAGCACGAGCAGCGCGAGCCCGATCGTCGTCGGCGCGTCGATGCCGAGCGGCATCGCGGTGACGTCCGCGCGACCGGTGCGCCGCGCGAGCCGGCGCGCCATCGCCGTGTAGACGAGGTTGCCGAACAGCACGCCGAGCGCGGTGCCCGGGAACATGCGCGCGTAGACGAATTCCGCGGGGAACCCGAACACGCCGACGAGCGTCGTCGCAAGGAATGCAAGGATCGTCAGGTTGTCGACGACCAGGCCGAAGAAGCCGTTGACGTCGCCGGCGACGATGAGCGGGAGGCGGCTCGTATGCGAGGCTGGCGTCATGCGGCCAGCATGCCACGAAGCCGCAGTTCGTAGTCCGGGTCCGAGTCTGAGTGCGAGTACACCCGATGCTGACGTGTGCGTGGGTGCTGTACAGCGTTCGGATCGCCGGAATCGCCTGAGCTTGCGCACTCAGACCCGGACTCAGACTACGGCTCGCCCCAGTGCAAGTGAAAACGCCGGCACCTCACGGTGCCGGCGTCGTTGCTTCAGTCGTATCGCGACTCGCGACTCAATAGAAGAACCCGTACAGCGCGTCCACGATGCGGCCCGACCCGACTTCGACCAGCAACAGGTCGTTGCCGACGCGCACCCACTCGCAGCCCCATGGCGGCGGTTCCAGGCCGTAGTCCTGCCAGTCGATGTAGTACCGCGTGGCGTAGTAGCCCGAGTAGAACACGGTCGGCAGGTAGAGGCCGATGGTCCAGCGCTGCGCGTAGTAACCGCGCGGCCAGGCGTAGCTGTACGGCGCGCGCCAGCGCTGGTGGTTCCAGCCGTTGTTCCAGCCGCGATAGCCGTTGTAGTGGCCACCGTAACGGCTGTACCAGCGACCGCCGTGCCAGTCGTAGCGGTTTCGGTAGTCGTGCCCGCGACCGTCCCAACGATCGTTGCTCCAGTTGCCGCCGCGGTTACCGCCGTTCCAGTTGCCGTCGCGACCACCGCGGCCGCCGTTCCAGTTGCCGTCGCGACCACCGCGGCCACCGTTCCAGTTGCCGTCGCGATCGCCCCCGCGATGGCCGCCGCTCCAGTTGCCGTCGCGATCGCCGCCGCGATTGCCGCCGTTCCAGTTGCCATCGCGGTTGCCGCCACCGCGGCGACCGCCGTCGTTGCCGCCGTCACGCCCC
>CALKUS010000261.1 GCA_937996755.1 uncultured Pseudomonadota bacterium
TCTGCTCGTTCGTGAAACCGAGCGCGCGCAGCAGGATCGTCACCGGCAGCTTGCGGCGACGATCGATGCGCGTGAACAGCGCGTCCTTCGGGTCGAACTCGAAGTCGAGCCACGAGCCGCGATACGGAATGATTCGCGCGGAGTACAGCAGCTTGCCCGAGCTGTGCGTCTTGCCACGGTCGTGGTCGAAGAACACGCCCGGCGAACGGTGCAGCTGCGACACGATGACGCGCTCGGTGCCGTTGATGATGAACGTGCCGGTTTCGGTCATCAGGGGCAGCTCGCCCATGTAGACCTCCTGCTCCTTCACGTACTTCACGGCCTTGTTCGAGGCCGGGCTGTCCTTGTCGTAGATGACCAGGCGCACGAGCACGCGCAACGGCGCGCCGTAGGTCAGGCCGCGCGAACGGCATTCCTTCTCGTCGAACGGCGGATCGCCGAGACGGTAGTTGACGTACTCCAGCGCGGCATTGCCGGAATAGCTGGAGATCGGGAACACCGAATTCAGCGACGCGTGCAGGCCACGCTCGCCCCGCGCATTGGGGTCGGTATCGGCCTGCAGGAATTCCTTGTACGACCCGGTCTGGATCGCCAGCAGGTAGGGGACGTCCAGGATGGAGGGACGCTTGCCGAATTCCTTGCGGATTCGCTTCTTTTCGGTGAAGGAGTACGTCGTCATGCTCGTGGCACCTTGCTTGACGTGACGGCTGCCGGCCGTCGCGGAGATGGGAGGCGGTATTGGGAAATCGCCCGTGCGTCTTGACGATTTCCCAACATCACCTTCGTTTTTGCCGCTACAACGGCGAAAGGCCGGGGGCTATCGCCCCCAGCCTCGCGCTGCCCGATCCGAGAACCGAGCGAACAACAGCGATTACTTGACCTCGACGGTCGCGCCCGCTGCTTCCAGCTCCTTCTTGAACTTCGCGGAGTCGTCCTTGTTGGCGCCGTCCTTGACCGTCGCCGGCGCGGACTCCACGAGATCCTTGGCCTCCTTGAGGCCCAGGCCCGTGATCGCGCGCACCGCCTTGATCACTTCGACCTTCTTCTCGCCGGCGGACTTCAGGACCACCGTGAACTCGGTCTTCTCTTCCGCGGCGGCAGCGGCGCCACCAGCGGCCGGCGCGGCGGCCATCGCCACGGGGGCGGCAGCGGACACACCGAACTTCTCTTCCATCATCTTCACCAGGTCGGTGATGTCGATGAGGCTCATCTGCGCAATCGCGTTGAGAATGTCTTCCTTCGAAACGGCCATTTTAGTTACCTCTGAAATGTGGATTTGCCGAAGCTGAACCGATGAATGCGAACGCCCTCAGGCGACTTCCTTCTTCTGGTCGCGCACCGCGGCAACCGCGCGCGTGACCATCGCCGCCGGCTCGATGAGGGTGCGGACGAACTTCTCGATCGGCGCCTTCATCACGCCGAGGAGCATCGCCAGCGCCTGATCGCGCGTGGGCAGGGAAGCAAGGCGGTCGACATGGCTGGCGGGGTACATCTGCCCGCCGATGGCAACCAGCTTGGTCTTGAGACGTTCGTTCGCCTTCGCGAAGTCCTTGATCAACCGGCCTGCAGCACCCGGGTCTTCCTGCGAAAAGGCGTAGAGCATCGGACCGACGAGGGCGTCCTTGACGCACTCGAATTCCGTGCCCTGCACCGCACGACTGACCAGCGTGTTCTTCGCTACCTTGAGGTAGACGCCGGACTGTCGCGCCTTCGCGCGCAGTTCCGTCAGTTGCCCGACGGTGAGACCCGCATACTCGGCGGCGACCAGGGAATGCGCCTTGGCGGCAACATTCGCCAGCTCGGCAACGACCTCTTTCTTCTGCTCCAGATTGAGAGCCATTGCATTGCCTCCGAACTTGAACACCGCACGGGTCTCCGACCCGCTCGGGTACAAAAGCTCCGGCCCCGACTCCTGTCAGGACCGCCGGCTCTGCGCCGGAACTCTGGTGGCCGTTCCGTGAATCCCTGGAAGGCAGTCCACCATCTACGCAGGCCCACATGCTCCGTGCATTAAGGCTTCGCATCGTCCGCCGGCGATTCCTTCGCCACTGGCGCTTCCCTTTCCGCCGTGCGGACGGCGCTTACGCCGCCTGCGGTCTTTGACGGCCCCGCCAGCGGCGGGTGCCCTCAAAATCCGCGCGCCTCGCTCCGCGAGGCGCTTGTTTCGTTCCGCGCCTAGAGCGCGAGCGACGACTGGTCGACGGTGACGCCGATACCCATCGTGCTGGACAGCGAGATCTTCTGCAGGAACTGGCCCTTCGCCGTCGCCGGCTTGGCCTTCACCAGGTCGTGCAGCAGCGCCGTCAGGTTCTGCTTGAGCGCGTCGACTTCGAAGTTCGCCTTGCCGATCGAGGCGTGGACGATGCCCGCCTTGTCGTTGCGATAGCGAACCTGGCCGGCCTTCGCGTTCTTCACCGCGCCGACGACGTCCGGCGTCACGGTGCCGACCTTCGGGTTCGGCATCAGGCCGCGCGGGCCGAGCAGCTGGCCGAGCTTGCCCACGACGCGCATCGCGTCCGGCGTGGCGATGACCACGTCGTAATTGAGCTCACCCGCCTGCATGCGCTCGGCGAGGTCGTCCATGCCGACCGCGTCGGCGCCTGCGGCCTTCGCCGCTTCCGCCTTCTCGCCTGCCGGGGTGAACACCGCGATGCGCACGGTCTTGCCCGTGCCCGCCGGCATCAACGTGGAACCACGAACGACCTGGTCCGACTTCTTCGCGTCGATGCCGAGGCGAACCGCGACGTCGATCGACTCGACGAACTTGGTCTTCGAGGTTTCCTTCAGGATTTTCAAGGCCTCGTCGATTGCATACGACTTGCCCGGCACGACCTTGTTGGCGATCGCCTTAAAACGCTTGCCCTGCTTGGCCATGATCAGATCTCCGTCACCAGGCCCATGCTGCGGGCGCTGCCCGCGATCGTCCGAACGGCTGCGTCGAGATCCGACGCGGTCAGGTCCGGCATCTTCGCCTTCGCGATCTCCTCGAGCTGCTTGCGGCTCACCTTGCCCACCTTCTCGGTGTTGGGGCGCTTGCTGCCCGACTCGATGCCGGCGGCCTTCTTCAGCAGGATGCTGGCCGGCGGGGTCTTCGTGATGAACGTGAAGCTGCGATCCGAATAGACCGTGATCACGGTCGGGATCGGGAGGCCAGGCTCGAGCTTCTGCGTGGCGGCGTTGAACGCCTTGCAGAACTCCATGATGTTCAGGCCACGCTGGCCGAGCGCCGGACCGACCGGCGGGCTCGGGTTGGCCTGGCCGGCCTTCACCTGCAGCTTGATGTATCCAGTTACCTTCTTTGCCATGACGCTACTCCTCGGGTTCCAGCGGCTGCACGCGGATTACGCTGCGGGCCTCCCCGTTTCGTTGAACCAGGACCGGGAGGCGCTCCCGATCCGCTTGCACAGGCCTACGCTTTCTCGACCTGCGCGAATTCCAGCTCGACGGGCGTCGAGCGCCCGAAGATGAGCACCGCCACGCGCAGGCGGTTCTTGTCGTAGTTCACTTCCTCGACGACGCCGTTGAAGTCGTTGAACGGACCGTCGATCACTCGCACCATCTCGCCCGGCTCGAACAGCACCTTCGGGCGCGGCTTGTCGACGCCTTCCTGCACGCGCTGCAGGATCACGTCGGCCTCGCTGTCCTTGATCGGCAACGGGCGGTCGGCGGTACCGCCGATGAAGCCCATCACTTTCGAGGTTTCCTTGATGAGGTGCCAGGATTCGTCGTCGATCCGCGGCGACTTGCCTTCCTCGTTCGTCTCGATCTGCACCAGCACGTAGCCGGGGAAGAACTTGCGCTCGCTGCGCCGCTTCTGGCCGCCGCGCATCTCGATGACTTCCTCGGTCGGGACGAGCACGTCGCCGAACTTCTCCTGCATGTCGGCGCGCACGATGCGCTCCTTGAGCGCACGCGCGACCTGGTGCTCGAAGCCCGAGTAGGCGTGCACGACGTACCAGCGCTTTGCCATGACCGTCCGTGTCCTCAGCGCTTCAGCAGTTTCTCGAGGATGACGTACCCGAGCGTCAGGTCGATCACCCACAGGATCAGGCTCAGCGCGAGCACGACGAGCGCGATCACGATGGTCGTCTGGATCGTCTCCTGGCGCGTCGGCCAGACCACCTTGCGCAGCTCGAAGTTGGACTCCGAGACGTACTCGCGCGCGGCGTGGCCCTGCGTCGTGGTCGCAAACAGCGCAACCGCGAGGCCCATCGCGACGATCAGCCCGACCGTGCGCACGGCGCCCGAGATGTCGCCGAACCAGTAGAACGCGAACAGCGCCGCGGCCACGATCAGGATCGACCCGACCAGCTTTGCCATGTTCGCCGGCGTATTGCCTGCTTGTTCGACCTTCGCGTTCATGCGTTTCCGTTTGTCTTCGCCGGCGACTGCCGGCGCCGAGTGGCACGCCAGGAGGGACTCGAACCCCCAACCTGCGGTTTTGGAGACCGCTGCTCTGCCAATTGAGCTACTGGCGTAGGTGGTGCAGGGAATCGAGAATCGGGAATTGAGAATGGTTGGAGCAGAGCGGTCAATCGCTTTGCTTGGCTTTACCTATTCCCCACTCTCAATTCTCTATTCCCGTCCGTTACTCAAAAATCTTCGCCACCACGCCCGCGCCGACCGTGCGTCCACCTTCGCGAATCGCAAAGCGCAGACCCTCGTCCATCGCGATCGGGGCAATCAAGCTCACCACCATCTTCACGTTGTCACCCGGCATCACCATCTCGACGCCTTCCGGCAGCTCGCACGCACCCGTCACGTCCGTCGTGCGGAAATAGAACTGCGGACGGTAGCCCTTGAAGAACGGCGTATGACGACCGCCTTCGTCCTTCGACAGCACGTACACTTCCGCCTCGAACTTCGTGTGCGGCGTGATGCTGCCCGGCTTGCACAGCACCTGGCCGCGCTCCACGTCGTCACGCTTCGTGCCGCGCAGCAACAGACCCGCGTTGTCGCCCGCCTGGCCCTGGTCCAGCAGCTTGCGGAACATCTCAACGCCCGTCACCGTCGTCTTCTGCGTCGGACGAATGCCGACGATTTCAATTTCGTCGCCCACCTTGATGATTCCGCGCTCAATGCGGCCCGTCACCACCGTGCCGCGACCGGAGATCGAGAACACGTCCTCAACCGGCATCAGGAACGGCTTGTCGATG
>CALKUS010000262.1 GCA_937996755.1 uncultured Pseudomonadota bacterium
CGTAGCGGATCGTGAACGGAGTCTCCGATCGGCGCCACGCGGCGCGAACGCGCCGTCGGAAGGCGTGGAATTCACACGTTGCTCACGGAAACGTCATTCGAAGCCATTCGAGAAGAACGGGGTTTCTCCGGGCGCGGCCAGCGTGATGCAGGCCGGCGTGTTCGTCGCGACGCGCGCGAGCAGCGACGTGATGTGCACGGGGTGGAATGCGAGTGTGACCGAGCCGCACGTGGTGCCGCCCGGCGATGGCAGGTGGCAGTAGCTCATCAGCGTGCGGCCACTGGCCGCCGGGCACACCTGCGGGCCGGCGAAGCAGCCGAGGCCCGACTCGCCCGTGAAGCAGCTGTCGAGGGTGTTCGTGCTGGCGGGCTGCGCACCGGCGAGATTCGTGCAGTGTGTGTGCGCCGCGCCGAAATTGTGGCCGAGCTCGTGGGCGACGACCTGCGTGTCGTTCGATGCTGGCGATCCCGGTGCCTTGAACACCTGGCTGACGCTGTAGCCGCCACCACTTCCGTTGCGTTGGTTGCAGTAGATGCCGCTCGTGAGCAGCCACGCGATACCGGAAGACTGGTTCGTCGCGGCGGACTTGCCGGACAGGAACATCGCGAGCACGCGCGGCGTCGCTGCCTGGTTGTTCTGCCACCACGTGCCGAACTCGACGAGCTGAGCCTGCGACGCGATCGTGTCGTTGTTGTTGAACGGATCGGGCGTCGTGCTCGGCCGGAGGATCGTGGTGCCGACCTGCAGCGCCACGTCGAGGTCGCGCTCGTAAATCAGGTTCATCTGCGTGAACAAGGCGGCGATGTAGTTCGTCGCGTTCACCGTGTTGTTCGAGAATTTCTGCAGCAGCAGCTCGTTGTCGGTGTCGACGGCGATTACCGCGTTGCGCGTCGCGGGCGCGCCCGACGGCGCATTCGCGCTCGACGGCGTCGCGACGGCCGGGGAGACCGCGAATCCGAGCGGATCGGCGCCGACCGCGGTCGCACCGGTGCATGCGAACTCGAGCTTGCGCCCGTCGGGCGCGGTATCGGTGCTGCTCACGAGGCGCAGTGCCAGCCCGTCTTCGCCTTCGCCGGACACGACGAAGCTGCCGTCCGGCGTGATGAGGATTCCGTTCGCGCGCCTGCCGTCGCTTTCGAGCGAAAGCGCCAGCAGCGGCGCGGTCGCGTCGTCCGGATCGGCGATGAAGTTCCGCCAGTCGCTCCGCGGCACTTCGCGCATGCCGCGCTCGCCGGCCACGAGCACGCGCGCATCGGGCGCGTAAACGTCGATGCGCTTCAGCCGGACGCCACCTGTGCGCGTCGCGTCGAGCGGCGCGTTCGCGAGCCGGATGAAGTCGCCGATTTTGGCGCCGCGCATCGTGACCAGCTCGGCGCGCGAGACGCGGGCTTCCGGCGCCGCCTCGGCTACCCCGGCAATCGACCATGCGGCCAGCCCCGCCCAGACCATCAACCCGTATCGCTTCATGGCACCCTCCGCGCCTCGCGACGAAAGTATATGAGCGACCCGTGACGCGATTTCCGCGTACGGATCGACGTTGCGCGTACGCGGACGAATGGCATTGCGTACCATCCGCGCGCGGGAAACGAGGACCCATGGGGACCGAACGGTGGCGGCAGTCGAAGGCTTGATGCGCGGCCCGCGCGGCCTGGCGTCGTTCGCGCGCGCGTTTGGCGCGGCGTGCGGCGGCCCGCTGCCGGCGCTCGCGGCGATGCTGATCCTCCAGTGCCATGCAACGACGGCGCCCTGGTCGTTCGTCGTGATGGTCGTGCTCGCGCTGCCGGCCTGGTGGCGCGACGACGGCGCGCGCCTGTCGCTGGTTGACGCGTCGGCGCTCGCGATCGCGCTCGCGTTCGCGGTGTCCGGCCTCGGGCCGGGCTGGCGCTTCGATGGCGCGAACGCGGTGCCGGTCGCCGGCTTCGTGGCGCTGGTACTGCTCGCGCGGCATGCGCGGCAAGGCGACGCCGCGCGCGTGGTCGCGTTGCTCGCGGTCGTTGCGCTGCTGCAACTCGTGCCAGCGCTGGTTGCGTACACCCGCACGGGCGATCCGTCGCTCGCGCTGCGCGACGCTGCGGTGCCGTGGCTCGTCGTACCGAACGACCTCGCGTGGATGGCGTGCGCGTGGCCGTGGTGGATCGCGCTCGCGCGCGAGAGGGCGGGTGCGACTCGAATTGCGATCGTGGCGCTGCTCGCGCTGCAGCTCGTGGCGTTCGTGCTGTTCGGCTCGCGTATCGCGATCGCGGCCGCGGCGGTCGGCACGGGCTACGCGTTGCTGCGCGATGCGCGCGGGCGCTGGATCGGCGCAGGCGCGCTGGGCCTGGCGGCGGCCGCGACGTTCGCGCTCGGCAAGGGCGTGGCGTCGCTCGAGGCGCGAATGGAGCTCTGGCGTGCGGCATGGTCGCTGTTCGTCGCGAACCCCGTGTTCGGCCTCGGGGCGCACGGCTTCGTCGCCGGCTATCGCGAATGGATGCCCGCGATACCGGTGGATCCGCGCGTGACGCCGTGGCCACACAGCCTGCCGCTCGAATTGCTCGCGCAGTGGGGCGTCGTCGGGTTCGTCGCGGTCGCGCTCGCGCTCGTCGCGAGCTGGCGTTCGGCGCGCGGTCGCCGTGGGCGGTACGCGCTCGCACCGGTCGCGATCGCGTTCGCGCTCGTCGCGTGCGTCGAGGCGAGCGCGATGCGCCTGTGGGTATGGATGTTCGCGGCCCTGCTGCTGGCATGGCCGCGACTGGATGAAGGACAGGAAGGAACGGAAGCGCCATGAACCTGCGACGCACCACCACCGCCACCGCGCTGCTCGCCGCCGCGCTCGCGTCCGTCGCCGCGCCGGGCTGGAGCGACACGCTCAGGCTCCAGGGCTACTACGACTACGTCGACCTCCAGCTCGGCCTGCAGCTGCCCACGGTCGTCGTGCCCGGCGAACCGACGCCGTTCGGCCTGTTTGCGGAGAACGCGGGACCGGGTACCGCCGACTATCCGGTGCTGCTGCTTTCCGGCGGCAACAACATGCAGATCGAAGGCGTGTCCGGGTGCACTTCGCTGGAGCTCCCGCAGCGCACCTGTGCGTTGGCACCGCTCGTCGCCAACTGGGCGCACGTGCTCAGGTTCCGTTTCCACCTCGAGCCGTTCTCTCGCGGCATCGTCGTGTTCGGCGCGGCGCTCACCTCCGAGGCGGTGGATACGAACCCCGGCAACGAGCTGCAGGTCGTGTCGATCCCGATCGTGGCGGAAGCCGAAACGCGCGTGGCATTCGTGGACGTCGTGCCCGAAACGCTGGTCGACGGCCGCCTCGCGTGGACGGTGCGTGTCGACAACGATGGGCCGAGCGCCGCGATCTCGCCGTTCGTCTACAACGCCAGCTGGGCGTATGGCGGCCTCGTCGACGTCCAGTGCACGTCGAACGGTACGGCCAGTTGCCCGGACCAGATGAACTACCTCGGCCCGGGCAGCGGCTGGAACATCCGGCTGGTCGCGCCGCCGCTTTCGGTCGACAACCCCGAGATCCAGGTCGGTTACGGCGTGCAGCCGCAGGAAGCGAGCAACGCGTTCGACAACGACGGCGTCTGGCTGGTCTACCGCGACGCGTTCTTCCGCGACGGCTTCGAATAGCCGCGCCTGCTGGCGCATCCTTCACGCCGTTCGTGGCGTAGTGGCGGCATGTCCCGCGCCCTCGCCGTCGTCGTGCTCGTCATCGTCCAGCTCCTGCTCGCGGGTTGCGACCGCGTCGTCTTCGGTTATCTCAACCGCGGGCTGGACCAGCCCGCGAAGACCGTCGAATATGCGCCGGACCTCGGCCTCTCGCTCGACGTCTTCCCGCCGGCGGCGTCCGCGCGCGCCGCACCCGTGGCCGTGTTCTTCTACGGCGGCGCCTGGCGGCGCGGCACGCGCGAGCAGTACCGCTTCGCGGGCGCGCGGCTGGCCGAGCGCGGCGTGCTGGCGATCGTCGCCGATTACCGCACCTATCCGCGCGCCGTCTTTCCGACGTTCGTCGACGACGCGGCGCGCGCCGTCGCATGGGCGCATGCGCACGCGCGCGAGCACGGCGGCGACACCTCGCGCCTGTTCGTCATGGGCCATTCGGCCGGCGCGCAGATCGCCGCCCTGCTCGCGACGGACGCGCAGTACCTGCGCGCGCACGGGATGTCGCCGTGCGACCTCTCGGGTGCGATCGGCCTGTCGGGGCCGTACCACTTCGAAGTCGACGCAGAGCTCGCGCCGATCTTCGGCGCGCGCGAGCAGTGGCCGGCCGCGCAACCGATCAACTTCGTCGACGGCGACGAGCCGCCGTTCCTGCTCATGCACGGCGACGCCGACAAGCGCGTCGATCCGCGCAACGGCCCGCGCATGGCGGACGCGCTGCGGACGCACGGCATTCCGGTCGAGCTCGAGATGCTGCCCGGCGGCGCGCATCGCACGCCGCTCGCGGGGCTCTATCGCGCCGCGAAGCACCCGGAAGTGCTCACCGCGATCATGCGCTTCATCGAGACGACGCCACCCGCCCGCTGCGCGGGCTAGCGCACCTCAATCCAGCTCGATACCGTCCGGCATCCGCACCCACGGGTGGCGGCGATTCTCGTAGACGGAAATGCGCGGCGGCGGGAACGTTTCGTCGGCGAATGCGCCGACCGGGATGGCGACGACCTCGGGGAAGCCTTCCAGCTCGTACCAGACGATCGCGCCGCAACGCGGACAGAAGTGGAACGTGGCGGTGCCGCCGCTCTCGCCCGTGCGCGACCAGTGCGTGCTGTCGCCGCTGAACGTCGCGCCGGCGCGCGCGAACCGCGCCTGCATTCCGAACACGCTGCCGGTGCGCCGCTGGCAGGCGTGGCAATGGCAGACCGAGATGCGCAGCGGCTCACCACGCACCGTCGCGCGCAGCTGGCCGCAACTGCACGCTGCTTCGCGCAACACGTCGGCATTCGCGTTCATCGGCCGCTCTCCGAATCGGGCCGCTAGGCTAGCGCGTACTGGCATAGACTGTGGCCATGACCGACGCCGAAGTCGCAGCCCTCGCCGACGACTCGCTCGCGCGCTCCTGCGCGGCCGACCTGCGCGACCGGTTCGCGGACTACAACGTGCGGTTCCGGGCGATCACGCAGCGCGCGAAGTGGCGCTTCGAGCAGCGCGACTGGGCGAGTGCGCGTACCGATGCGGTCGAGCGCATCGAGCTGTACGACGTGTGCGTCGCCGAGACCTATCACTTCCTCGCGGAGAAGCTCGCGGCGCGCATCGGCGACCGCGCGCTCTGGACGCGCATCCGCGACGCGTACGCGGAGGCGATCGCGCCGCTGCTCGACCAGGAGCTCAACAAGACGTTCTTCAACACGCTCACGCGGCGCGCGTTCGGCACGCGCGGCGTGGATCCCGACATCGAGTTCGTCGCGCTCGACATCGAGCCCACGGATCGGATCGTGCACCCGGTGGCGCGCCACAGCTACGACACCGGCGGCGGTCTCGCGCAGACGCTCGCGCGCGTGCTCGCCGCGCATCGCTTCGCCGTGCCGTACGCGGAGCCGACGGCGTGCGCGCGGCGCCTCGCGGATGCGCTGCTGCAGCGCTTCCGCGGCTGGGGGCCGGAGCCGGTGCGCGCGATCGAGCTGCTGGAGAGCGTGTTCTACCGCGAGCGCCGCGCCTACCTGGTCGGGCGCCTGTACGGCGAGCAGCGCTTCTCGCCGATCGTGATCGCGCTGCGCAACGACGACGACGGCATTCGCGCGGACGTGGTGATCACCGAGGCCGAGCACGTCGCGCAGGTGTTCGGCTTCACGCGCGCCTACTTCCACGTCGACCTGGAAACCGTCGGCGACGCCGTCGTGTTCCTGCGCACGCTGCTGCCGCGCAAGCCGCTGGACGAGATCTACACCGTGCTCGGTCGCGCCAAGCAGGGCAAGACGGAACGCTATCGGCACTTCTTCCGCCACCTCGCGGCGCATCCGCACGAGCGTTTCGTGCACGCCGACGGCGAGCGCGGCATGGTGATGCTCGTGTTCACGCTGCCGGGCTATCCGCTCGTGTTCAAGGTGATCCGCGACCGCTTCGCGTACCCGAAGAACATCGCGCGGCAGGACGTGCTCGACAAGTACCAGCTCGTGTTCAAGCACGATCGCGTCGGCCGCCTGGTCGACGCCCAGCAATTCCGCCACCTGGGCTTCCCGCAGGACCAGTTCGCGCCGGCTTTGCGCGACGAGCTGCTGCAGGAGTGCGCCGACACCTGCTCGCTGCAGGACGGCCAGCTCGTGGTCAGCCATTGCTACATCGAGCGGCGCCTGCGCCCGCTGAACCTCTACCTGCGCGAGATGGACGACGAGTCTGCGAAGCGCGCGGTGCTCGACTACGGGCAGTCGATCAAGGACCTCGCGCGCAGCAACATCTTCCCGGGCGACCTGCTGCTGAAGAACTTCGGCGTCACACGCCATGGTCGCGCGATCTTCTACGACTACGACGAGCTCGCGCTGCTCACCACCTGCCGCTTCCGCGCGCTGCCCACGGCGCGCTCCGACGACGAGGAGATGCACCACGGCGCGTGGTTCCACGTCGACGACGACGACGTGTTCCCGGAGCAGTGGGTGCGCTTCCTCGGCCTCAAGCCAGCGCTGCTCGACGCGCTCATGGAGCGGCACGGCGAGATCTTCGACGCCCGCTGGTGGACGTCCGTGCAGGAAGGGATCAAACGCGGCGACTACGCCGACCTGCCGCCCTATCCGCAGCGCCTGCGGCTGGCGGTCCCGGCGCCCGGGTGACGCCGTCGGCGGGCCGCGCTAGGCTGCCCGTCCCCTGTCTTTTCGTCGCGAAGGAACTGCCGTGAAGAAGACCCTGATCACGCTCTCGCTGGCGCTTGCGCTGGCCGCCTGCAACAACGAAGCGCCCGCCCCGACGCCGGCCGCCGAGCCCGCTGCTTCGGCAACGCCCGCCGCGACGCCCGCCGCGCCCGTCGACATGTGGACGCGTTACGACGAGATCGCCGCCGGCGCGCAGCGCTCGGATGCGAACAAGGCGCGCGACCAGTACCGCCATCCGAAGGAAACGCTGCAGTTCTTCGGCCTCGCGAACGGCCAGAACGTGGTGGAGATCTCGCCCGGCGGCGGCTGGTACACCGAGCTGCTCGCGCCGATGCTCAAGGGCAACGGCACGCTCACGCTCGGCATCTTCGATCCCGCGAAGATCGCGGACGAAGGTACGAAGGGCTACAACCAGAAGAACAACGACAAGCTCAAGGCCAAGCTCGGCGGCGATGCCGCGAACTTCGGCGAAGTGCGCTTCATCGAGACGTCGCCCAGCGAGCCGTGCTTCGGCGCGCCGGGCTCCGCCGACCTCGTGGTGACGTTCCGCAACGTCCACAACTGGACGATGGACGGCAACGACGCCGCGATGTTCAAGGCGTTCTTCGACGTGCTGAAGCCGGGCGGCACGCTCGGTGTCGAGGAGCACCGCGCGAACCCGGGCACCGACGCGAAGACGTCGGCCGATACGGGTTACCTCACCGAGGAGTACGTGATCGGCCTCGCGACCGCCGCCGGTTTCGAGCTGGTCGAGAAGAGCGAGATCAACGCGAACCCGAAGGACACGAAGGACCACGAGAAGGGCGTCTGGACGCTGCCGCCGACGCTCGCGCTCGGCGACAAGGACAAGGACAAGTACCTCGCGATCGGCGAGAGCGATCGCATGACGCTGAAGTTCCGCAAGCCCGGCGACGATGCCGCCGCCGCGCCTGCCGCGACGGACGGTGGGGCCGCCAACTCCGACACGCCGAAGGGCTTCGAGGCCGGCAAGCAGGCCGAAGGCGAGACGCCGGCGGCGGTGGAAACGCCCGCGGGTTGATCGGCCGGACTCACTGCCCCGCCTTCATTCCCCCTCCCCTGCGAATGCAGGGGAGGGATGGGGTGGGGTGCAGTACGAGTTTCATGAGTGGTAGAGCACCCCACCCTGCCCTCCCCTGCATGCGCAGGGGAGGGTTGTCGTAAGCGCACGTCGCCAATGCCGACGCTGCTGTTCAACAAGCCCTACGGCGTCCTCTGCCAGTTCACCGATCGCGAGGGTCGCCCGACGCTCGCCGACCACATCGCGGTGCCCGATGTCTACGCCGCGGGCCGCCTCGATTTCGATTCCGAAGGCCTGCTCGTGCTGACCGACGACGGTGCGCTGGTCGCGCGCCTCGCGAATCCGCGCGCGCAGACCGCGAAGACCTACGTGGTGCAGGTCGAAGGCGTGCCGCAGGTCGCGCAGCTCGAAAAACTCCGCCGGGGCGTGACGCTCAATGACGGGCAGACCGCGCCTGCGCAGGTGAAGCTGCTGGCGAAGGCACCGGGCTGGCTGTGGCCGCGCGATCCGCCCGTGCGCTTCCGCAAGCACATTCCCACGGCCTGGCTCGAGCTCGCGATCAGCGAAGGCCGCAACCGCCAGGTGCGGCGCATGACCGCGCACGTCGGGTTGCCGACGCTGCGGCTCGTGCGCACGAAGGTCGGGCCGTACGCGCTCGGCGACCTCGCGCCCGGGATATGGCGCGAGGCGGTGCAGGAAATGGGAAATCGGAAATAGGAAATCGGAAGAGCTGGCGCCGGTGTGCCCTACCGATTTCCCATTTCCCATTTCCCATTTCCCATTTCCCATTTCCCATTTCCCATTTCCCATTTCCCA
>CALKUS010000263.1 GCA_937996755.1 uncultured Pseudomonadota bacterium
GTGTGCTCTTCCGATCTTCGGCGAGCGCGGCGACGCTCGCGTAACGTTGCCGGGGCTCGTGCGCGAGGCAATGCCTGCACACGGCCTCGAGGTCGCGCGACACGCCGGGCCGATGACGGCCGACGGGCGCGATCTTCCCGGCCAGCGCACGCGCCGCGAGCTCCGCGGCGTCGCCGCGGCCGTGCGGCGACACGCCGGCGAGCATCTCGTACAGCACGGCTCCGAGCGAATAGACGTCGGTCGCGACGGTGAGGCGGCCGGACTCGGCCTGCAGCTGTTCGGGTGCCATGTACGCCGGCGTGCCCGAGACGTCGCGTGCGCGCGCCGTGCCGTCGGCGCCGACGCGGCGCGCGAGCCCGAAGTCGGCCACGAGCGGGGCACCACGCGAGTCGACGAGGATGTTCGCGGGCTTCAGGTCCAGGTGCAGCACGCCGAGGCGGTGCGCGTAATCGAGCGCGTCGCAGACCGGCAGCAGCAGCGCGATGGCCTCGCGCTCGCTCAACGCGCGGCGGGCGATGCGGCGCCCGAGGTGCTCGCCGTCGACGAGCTGCATCGAGAAGAAGTGCAGCCCGCCGTGCGTGCCGACGTCGTAAACGGGCACGATGTTCGGATGGTTGAGCCGCGCGGCGTTGCGCGCCTCGTCCAGGAACAGCGCGCCGGAATCGTCGTTGCGCGCGTCCTCGGCAATGATCTTCAGCGCGACGTCGCGCTCGAGCAGGCGATGCCGCGCGCGATACACGACGCCCATGCCGCCCGCGCCGAGCACCTCGACGAGCTCGTAGTCGCCGAACGTGCGCAGCGCGAGCTCGCCCTCGCCATCGTCGTCGCCCGCCTCCTCCGGCGCAGCGAACGCGAGGCGTGCGGCGCGCGTGAGTGCATCGTCTTCGCGCGCGCCCGTCGTCATCGTATCGCCACCGCACGCGCGCACTTCAGGCCTCCGCGCCGAGTGCCGCACCGATCTCGCGCCATTCCTCGTCGAGGTCGGCGGGGTCCGCGAGCAGCAGCGCGAGCTCGCTGCGCATCGCCGCGGTGTGCGCGAGGCGCAGCCGACGCAGCGCCGCGGCCAGTGCGTTCGGGGTGATGCCGAGCGGCGCCGCTGCGTCCTTCAGCGCACCGGACGGCGTGTCGAACAGCAGCGGCTGCAGGACCGCGAACGTCGCCGCCTGCCCGCGCCGCGAGTAGTCGGCGCCCACGCGCGCGAGCGCGCGCGCCGCGAGCGCGGTGGCGAAGTCGCGGTCGTAGCCGACTTCCGGGCCGGCCGCGGGATCCGGCGCTTCCGCCACTTCGGCGTCCGCGAGCGGCAGGCGGCGCTGTTCGCGCACGTGGCCCACGTAGCGGTCGAGCAGCAGCTTGTGGAATCCGCGGAAGCGCCCGCGCGACGGATCCGCGCGCTGCCACCAGTCGTCGCGCACGGAGCGCAGCAGGAATTCCTGCACGTGGTCTTCGGCGTCCTGCGCACCGAGCGCGCGCACGAGGTGCGCGCGGATGACGCCGCGGTAGCGACGTGCGAGCGATTCCCAGGCCGCGCGACGGCGCAGCGGATCGGCATCCACCGCGTGCAGCGTCGTCCAGTGCGTGCTGGGGTAGTCCATGCGCCGCCGTCCCTCGCGACGATGCTAGCGCGCGGCGCATGCTCATGGCGGATCGCAGCGGGACCTTGCGGCGCAACGCCGTCGCTCGGGCAGCTCGCCAGGTTCCGCGACGGCTGGCCCGAACGTCGTGAACTCCAGGCGCGGAGACACCGACCAGCCCGCCCCGTCGGCCACGAATGCCCGCGCGACGAGCGCGCGGCCGCTGGCCCCGGGCAGGACGAGCGCGGCACTCGCGCTGCCGTCTGCGTCGAGCGCGAGCGCGAGGTTCGCGTGGCCGCCGAGCGGCGGTGCCACGGGCATGCCGGGGTCGCGCTCGCCGGCCACGACCACCGCGCGTGCGAACGGCGTGCCGCCCGCGATCGTGACGGTGAAGTCGGCGTGGCCGGCGAGCGGCGGTTCGATGGACGCGAGCACGGGCGTGCGGCCGTCGCGACCGGGTCGCCCTGCGCCCGCCATGCGCGGCACGCGCGGCGACTCGGAGTACAGGCGCGGCCGGTCGAACGGCGCGACCTCGGCGCCCACGCGCGCGTCGGTGAGCGCGCCGCGCAGGAACGCGACGAGCGCGCTGCGCTGCGCGGCGGGCAGCCCGAGCGGGCGCATGCGCGGATCGCGCCGGGGCGACGCGAAGTCGCCACCGCGGTCGTAGAACGCGACGACTTCCTCCAGCGTCGCGAAGCGCCCGTCGTGCATGTACGGCGCGCGCAGGGCCACGTTGCGCAGGGACGGGGTGCGGAAGGCGCCGCGATCGCGGTCGTCGCCGCTGATCGCCGCGCGTCCGACGTCTTCGTCGTCGGGTCGCACCCCGAGGTTGTGGAACGCGTCGTCGCTGAGCAGCGCGCCGCCGTGGCAGTCGATGCAACCCGCGCTGCGGAACACGGCAAGCCCCTCGCGCTCGTCGGCGCCGAGCGCGGGCTGCCCGGCGAGCTCGCGGTCGAGCGGCGTCGCATCGGGCACGAGCGTGCGCTCGTAGCTCGCGATCGCCATCGCGATGCGCGCCGGCGTGACGTCACGCGTGCC
>CALKUS010000264.1 GCA_937996755.1 uncultured Pseudomonadota bacterium
CCTGCCACGTCATGCCATCGTTGGTGCTCGTGTAGACGAGGTAGCCGGACGGCGCCACGAGGCGCGAAATCTCCGCCGAATTGCGGTGCACCACACCGAGGTTCGCGCCGTCGGGGCCGATCGGCGTCCACGAGCCGTACGGCGTCGCCGCGAGGGCGGGCAGCGCGAGCGCTACGGCGAGCAGCGCTGCAGCACGAAGCAGCAGGTTCGCAGGACTGGTCACGGTGGACATGGCGAAACGGGAGCGTGCCGATTCTAGGCGAGATTCGCCCACTACCCCACGCGGGAAGCGGCGCGCGGCCCGATCATCCGAAAGACCAGTGCTTGCGGACCTGTCCTGCCCCGCTCAGGAGCGATCGAGCGGAAATGCGATCACGTCGGCGATCGACGTGGTGCCGAGCATCGCCATCAGCAGGCGATCGACGCCGAGCGCGACGCCGGCGCAATCGGGCAGGCCGTGCGCGATGGCGGTGAGCAGCGGCTCGTCGATCGGCGGCAGCACGGCGTTGCGCTGCGTGCGGATGGCGTGGTCGCGCTGGAAGCGTTCGCGCTGTTCCGTCGCATCGGCGAGCTCGTGGTAGCCGTTGGCCAGTTCGAATGCGCCGAGCCAGGCCTCGAAGCGCTCGGCCACCGGCGGATCGTCATGGCGCACGCGCGCGAGCGCGGCCTGTTCGGCGGGAAAGTCGTAGACCAGGCGAAGCTCGTCGGCTTCGAACTTCGGCTCGATGCGGTGCGTGAGCACCAGGTCGAGCCAGTCGCGGCGCGCGAGGCCGTCGGAACAGATGCCGAACTCCGACACGGCGTCGTGCAGCTCCGCGTTCGTCGCGGTGAACGGGTCCACGCCGGCGTGCTGGCGGAACAGGTCGCGATAGCTCATGCGTTCCACGCGCAAGGTGCGGCCGACCAGCGCGAGCGCGCCCACGACGAGGTCCGCGACTTCGTCCATCAGGCGGCGGTGGTCCCAGCCCACGCGGTACCACTCCAGCATCGTGAACTCGGGATTGTGGCGCCGCCCCGCCTCGCCGTAGCGGAACACGCGGCCGAGTTCGTAGCAGTCGCCGACGCCGGCGGCGAGCAGGCGCTTGAGCGGGAACTCCGGCGACGTGCGCAGCCAGAGCGGCTGCGCGTTCGCGCGCGGCGCGGGCGACGTGGCGATGAAACTGTCGATGTTCGCGTCGGTATTGCCGGCGCGCGAAGCGATCGGCGTCTCGACTTCGAGCACGCCGCGTTCGGCGAGGAAGACACGCAGATAGGCGTACAGGCCGGCGCGGAGGGCCAGCGCGTCCGGGGATGCGGTGGGGCGCCAGTCGGTCATCGTGGGAGCGACTTCAGTCGCGATCTTTTCGGATCGCTGCAGCAGAAGATCGCGACTGAAGTCGCTCCCACCGTGCTCATCCGCCGTGATCCTTCAACAACGCGAGGAACGCTTCCTCGTCGAGCACGGTGATGCCGAGCTCGTTCGCCTTGTCGAGCTTGGAGCCCGCCTCGGTGCCCGCGACCACGAAGCTGGTCTTCTTCGACACGCTGCCGGCAACCTTGGCGCCCAGCGCTTCGAGGCGGTCCTTCGCTTCGTCGCGTCCCATCGCGGCGAGCGTACCCGTGATGACGGCGGTCTGGCCGGCGAGCGCGCCGACCGGCTCGCGTTGCGGCTCGCCTTCCTTCCACGTGACGCCGCGCGCGCGCAACGCGTCCACCACTTCGCGGTTGTGCGGCTCGCGGAAGAACTCGACGATGCGCGACGCCACGATCGGGCCGACGTCGGGCGTGGTCATCAGCTCGGCTTCGTCCGCCTTCTCGATCGCAGCGAGCGAGCCGAAGTGGCGAGCGAGTACCTTGGCGGTGGACTCGCCGACGTCGCGGATGCCGAGCGCGAACAGCAGGCGCTCGAGCGTGGTGTTGCGCGACTTCGCGATGGCGTCGACCAGGTTCTCGGCCCAGCGCGTGGCGACCTTGCCCTTTTTCAACGTTTCGGGAACCGTGCCGTCGCGCTCGTGGCGCAGGCGGCGCATCTCGACGAGGTCGTCGACGGTGACGGCGTAGAGGTCGGCGACGCTGTGCAACGCGGCCGGACTGCCCTCTTCGATCTCGAGGAACGGCAGCTCGACCATGTCGTCGATGATCTCGAAGCCGAGGCCCTCGATGTCCATCGCGCGGCGCGATGCGAAGTGGCGCACGGCCTCCTTGCGCTGCGCAGGGCAGACCAGCCCGCCGGTGCAGCGCCACGCGGCCTGGTCCTCCGCACGCGCGAGTGCGGAGCCGCACTCCGGACACACGGTGGGCATTTGCCACGGCTGCGTGCCCTGCGGGCGCTTGTCCTCGACCACGCGCACGATCTCGGGGATCACGTCGCCGGCGCGGCGCACGATCACGGTGTCGCCGATGCGCACGTCGAGGCGCGCGATCTGGTCTTCGTTGTGGAGCGTGGCGTTCGTCACCGTCACGCCGGCCACCTGCACGGGCCTGAGGCGCGCGACGGGCGTGATCGCGCCCGTGCGGCCCACCTGCACGTCGATACCGAGCAGCTCGGTCGATTCTTCGCGCGCAGGGTACTTGTGCGCGATCGCCCAGCGCGGCGCGCGCGACACGAAGCCGAGCTGTTGCTGCCAGTCGTAGCGGTCCACCTTGTAGACGACGCCGTCGATGTCGTACGGCAGCGAGTCGCGCATGCCGCCGATCTTCCGGAAATACGCGAGCGCGCCGTCGGCACCCGTCGCGATCCCGGTGAGCGGGCTCACCGGGAAGCCCCACTCGCGCAACTGCGCGAGCGTGTCGGAATGCCGCTCGCTGCGCGGGCCGCCGTCCACTTCGCCGATGCCGTAGGCGAAGAACGCGAGCGGCCGCTGCGCCGTCACCTTCGGGTCGAGCTGGCGCAGGCTGCCGGCCGCGCCGTTGCGCGGGTTCGCGAGCGTGCGCTCGCCCTTCTCCAGCGCCTTCGCGTTGAACGCGTTGAACGCGGCCTTCGGCATGTACACCTCACCGCGCACCTCGAGCACGGCCGGCCAGCCCTCGCCGCGCAGGCGCAGCGGGATCGCCTTGATCGTGCGCAGGTTGGCGGTGACGTCCTCACCCGTCGCGCCGTCGCCGCGCGTCGCGCCGCGCACGAACACGCCGTCCTCGTAGCGCAGGTTGATGGCGAGGCCGTCCAGCTTCGGCTCCACCGAGAACGGCACGTCGTCGCTGCCGACGCGCTCGGCGATCTTCCGCACGAAGTCGTGGATCTCCTCGTCGGAGAACGCGTTCGACAGGCTCAGCATCGGCACCGCGTGCACGACGGGCGCGAAGGCACCGGAAGGCGCCATGCCCACGCGCTGCGTGGGCGAATCGGGCGTGACGAGGTCGGGGTGCTCGGCTTCGAGCGTTTCGAGCTGGCGCACGAGCCTGTCGTACTCGACGTCCGGGATCGCCGGGTCGTCCAGCACGTGGTAGCGGTAGTTGTGCTCGTTGATCTCTTCGCGGAGCGCGTCGATGCGCTGCGCGGCGGTGTCGGAGGATTTTTTGCTCATCGCTTCGAGTGAGCTCGAGTCAAGTCATCGACACCTGGTTGCGACAAGCAACCGTCCCTGGTGCGCCATCCGATCGCCATCCATGGCTCACCGACCTTCGGCGCACGCGGTGCCCCCGGCATCGCGTAAACGCGCCTCCGGTCACCAGTTCTTCTTGATCACATTCCGCTCGCGCTGCCGATCCCACGCGCGCAGGTCGTCGCGCACGTGCTGGATGGTCTGGCGGCCGATCGCATTGTGGTTCGCGTCGAGCACCTGCGCGTCGAGCAGCTCGGCCAGGCGCTGCGCAGCGGGGAACATGGTGTCCCACGCGTCGAGCGCGGGGATCGGGCCGGGCAGCGTCATGAACACGGTCAGGCCGGGCGTGCGCAGGTTCGCGACGTCGGTCAGGTCGAAATTGCCGGGCTTCACCATGTTCGCGACGCTGAACACGGGATCGCTGCGGCCTTCGACGAGACGGTGGAAGATCGCGTGGTCTCCGTACTCGAGGCCGGCCTTTTCGGCCGCGACCACGAGCTCCGGGCCGGCGATGGTCTCGCCCGGGCGCGCGGCCACGTACAGCGTGACGATGCGGTCGATCTTCGCGTCGCCGCGCGCGCCGACGTGCGAGCGCGCGCTCGCGAGCGCGGCGGCATCGGCGACGGCCGCGGACGGCGACGTGGGCGTGACGTAAGCCTCGCGCGACGCTTCATCGCCGCGTTGTGCGGCGAGGTCGGCGCCGAGACGATCGATCTCGAGCTCGAGGTCCGGGTCCAGGCCGGCGGGGTCCAGCGGCGCGGATACGTTGCCGATGACGGGCTCGACGCGGTCGCCGTTCGCGGCGCGTTTCGGCGCAGCCGTGCGCGAGCCCTGCTTCGGCTTCTTCGGCTGGCCCCAGAGGTACATCCCGGCGAGCAGCAGCGCGCCGAGGATGGCGATGATGATCCGGAGTTGGGTCGCGTCCGTCATGATCGCGAATGGTACCGCCCGGAGCGGCTGTTTGTGGGAGCGGCTTCAGCCGCGATCTTTCCGGAATCGGGAAAAGATCGCGGCTGAAGTCGCTCCCACGGAAATTTTACGCCGCGCCGGCCAGCTTCGCCGCTTCCGCCAGGTCGACCTGCACGAGGCGCGACACGCCGGGCTCGCGCATGGTCACGCCGCACAGCTGGTTCGATGCTTCCATCGTGACCTTGTTGTGCGTGACGCAGATGAACTGCACCTTCTCGCTCATCTCGCGCACCATGGAGCAGAAACGCCCCACGTTCGCCTCGTCGAGCGGCGCGTCCACCTCGTCCAGCAGGCAGAACGGCGCGGGATTCAGGCGGAAGATCGCGAACACGAGCGACACCGCCGTCAGCGCCTTCTCGCCGCCCGAGAGCAGGGAAATATTGGTGACGCGCTTGCCCGGCGGGCGCGCCATGATCGACACGCCGGTGTCGAGCAGGTCTTCGCCGGTCAGCTCGAGGTAGGCATGGCCGCCGCCGAACAGGCGCGGGAACAGCTCGCCCATGCCGGCGTTGACCTTGTCGAACGTTTCCTTGAAGCGCGTGCGCGTTTCGCGGTCGATCTTCTTGATCGCGCCCTCGAGCGTGTCGAGCGCGGTCGTGAGGTCGGCGAGCTGCGCGTCCAGGTAGGTCTTGCGCTCGCTCTGCTCGCCGTATTCCTGGATCGCGGCGAGGTTGACCGGCTCGAGGCGGCGGATCTTCGCCTCGAGGTCTTCCATCTTCGCCTGCCACGTCGGCGCGTCGGCGTCCGGCGCGAGCTCGGCCGTGACGGCCGCCACGTCGAAGCCGGCCTGCATGATGGCTTCGCGCAACTGTTCCGCGCGCATGCGCGTGCCTTGCTCATCCAGGCGACCTGCGCTCAGCAGCTCGCGCTGCTCGCCCAGAAGGCGCTCCAGGCGATGCCGCTCCTGGTCGTGGCCGCGCGTCTCGTTGTCGAGGTCGTCGAGCGCCTTGCGCGCCTCCACCAGGTTCTTGTCGACCAGCAGGCGCTGGTCGAGGTAGGCCTTGCGCTCGGCTTCCAGCTCCACGAGCGGCTGGCCGCCGATGGCGAGCTGCTCGCCGATCTCGGCGCTGCGCGCCTCGAGCGCACGCTGCTGCGCTTCCATGCGCGCTATCGCCTGTTCCAGCGAACGGGCGGCAGCGCGCTTCGATTCCACCTGCAGCGCGAGCTGGTGCGCCTGGTCGCGCGCCTCGCGCGATTCCATGCGCGCTTCCTCGCGCTGCTCGAGCAGCTTGCGGCGCTCGGCATCGAGCTGGCCGCGCTGCTGTTCGAGGTCGCCCATGCGCTCGACGGCCTCGTCGAGGCGCGCGCGCGCGGTGCGCGTCTGCGCGTCGTGTTCTTCCGCGCGTGCACGCAGCTCGCCGGACTCCTGGTCGATGCGCGCCACGCGCTGCGTGGCCGCGTCGACGCGGCCCTGGTGGCTCTGCAGCTGGCCCGCCAGCTCGGACGCACGGCGGTGCGCCGTGTAGAGCTCGCGTTGCGCATCGTCGCGCGCCAGCTCGGCGTCGGCGATCTGCGACTTCAGCGAGTCGACCTGCTCCAGCAACGAGGTGACCTTGTGCTCGAGCTCGTCGCGCGTGGCGGCGAGCGCCTCGATCTCGCGCTCGCGCGCGAGCACGCCGCCCTGCGCGCCCGCGCCGCGGATGACGCGCGCCCAGTCGGCACCGAGCCATTCGCCCGTGGGGGTGACGACGGATTCGTGCGCCGACAGGCGCTTCGCGATGTCCTGCGCCTGCGCGAGCGTTTCGGCGACGCGCACGCGCGACAGCCAGGCGACGACCGCGGCCGGGCCGCGCACCATCGATGCGAGCGTACCGGCGGCACCGCCGTCGGACGGACTGTTCGCGACGAGCGCGACGTTCGCGTTCTTCGCATCGGCGAGCTGCGCGGCGAATTCCAGCGGCGCATCGGTGAGCACGCCGTCCAGCAGGCCGGACAGCACGGTCTCAACCGCGACTTCCCAGCCGTCCGCCACCTTCAGCGATTCGCCGACGCGCTTGCCGCGCTCCAGGCCGACGCGCTTCAGCCACTCGACGGCCTCGCCCTTTTCCTGGCCGAGCGCCGCGTGCTGCAGCGCCTCGAGCGAAGCGAGGCGGCCCTTCGTGGTTTCCACCTGCTGGCGCGCGGCGGCGAGCTGCGACTGCGCCTGCCGCTGCGCGTCCTGCAGCTTCTCGACCGCGGCGCGGCGCTCGTCGAGCATGCCGGTGAAGCTCTCCACGCGCTCGCGCTGCGAGTCGTGCTCGCTCGTGAGCTGCTCGGCCAGCGCGCTGATCTTCGACACGTCGTGCTGCAGGCGCTCGTTCGCGAGCTGCTCCAGGCGACGCGCCACGTCCAGCGACTGGCGGTCCATGAGATCCAGGCGCGTGCGCTCCACTTCCGCGGCCTGTGCGGCGTCGCTGCTGGCCTTCGCGTACGTGTCCCAGCGCGACTGCCAGTCGACGAGCGACTGCTCCGCCACGCGCAGCGCTTCGGTGCGGCGGTCCGCTTCCTCGTTCAGCGTCTCGATGCGCGGCTCGGCCTCGGCCAGCGCCTGCGTGAGCGCCTCGGCCTGCATGCGGTCGCCCGCGATGTGCTCGACGATCTCGCGCAGCTGCAGCTCTGCTTCGCGCCCGGCGCGCTGCAGGCGTTCGGTGAGGTCCTTGTTGTGCTGGATCTGCTGCTCGACTCGCGCGATCTCGCCGCCGACGCGGTAGACCTCGCCCTGCACCGAGTTGAAGTGGTCGGTGGCCGCGACCTGGCGGTCGCGGTACTGCTCGAGGTGCGCTTCCACCTCGCGCTGCTGCGTCACGAGCTTCTCGATCTCCAGGTCGATCGCCTTCAGCGCTTCGACCTTCGCCTCGAGCTCGGCGTCCTGCGCCTTCAGCGACAGTGCCTTCAGCTCGGCTTCCACTCGCGCGTGCTCGCCCTTCAGCTTCTGCCAGCGCTCGGCGGCCTTCGCCTGCCGGTTGAGATGCTCCAGCGTCTTCTCGACTTCCTGGCGCACGTCGTTCAGGCGATCCAGGTTCTCGCGCGTCGACTTGATGCGCGACTCGGTCTCCTTGCGGCGCTCCTTGTACTTCGAGATGCCCGCGGCCTCCTCGAGGTGCATGCGCAGGTCCTCGGGCCGCGCCTCGACGATCTGGGAAATCATTCCCTGCTCGATGATCGAGTAGCTGCGCGCGCCGAGGCCCGTGCCGAGGAACACGTCGACGATGTCGCGGCGGCGACAGCGCGCGCCGTTGAGGTAATAGCTCGACTGGCCATCGCGGCTGACGCTGCGCTTCACCGAGATTTCGGAGAACCGCGCGTACTCGCCGGTGATCAGACCATCGGAGTTGTCGAAGATGAGCTCGACGGTGGCCGTGCCCACCGGCTTGCGCCCGCCGGAACCCGAGAAGATCACGTCCGTGAGGTTGTCGCCGCGCAGGCGGCTCGCGGCCGACTCGCCCATCACCCAGCGGATGGCGTCGATGATGTTCGACTTGCCGCAACCGTTCGGACCGACGATGCCCGTCATGTTCGTGGGCAGGTGCAGCGTCGTCGGATCGACGAAGGACTTGAAGCCGGACAGCTTGATCGTGGTCAGACGCATCGAGACGATTCTGTAGGAGCCCACCCTGTGGGCGATTGCGGAACCGAGGAGGCAAGGCGGAATTGCCGGCGGCGGAACCTTCCGCTACCTTTCCGCGCCCGAAAGGGGGTGCCCGAAAGAGGAGGTTGCGGTCGTGCCGAGCAAGCCGTCGAAAACGCTGGACACGTTTCCGAACCCGCAGCCGGGCCGGGATTATACCATCCGCATGCGGATGCCCGAATTCAGCTGCCTGTGCCCGAAAACCGGCCAGCCGGACTTCGCCACGCTGATCCTGGAGTACGTCCCGGACCGCACCTGCGTCGAGCTCAAGAGCCTGAAGCTGTACGTCTGGAGCTTCCGCGATGAGGGCCACTTCCACGAGGACGTGACGAACCGGATCCTGGACGACCTCGTCCGCGCCACGAAACCGCGTTTCATGCGCCTGACCGGCGAATTCGGCGTCCGCGGCGGGATCTACACGAACGTCGTCGCCGAGCACCGCAAGAAGGGCTGGAAGGCCGCCTCTGCGGTAACCCTCCCTTAGGGCTTTGGACTGTTCCCCGCTTCTACACTTCCAGGAGCGGTGGGAGCGGCCCATGGCCGCGATGCGAAAGCGCTTGGGCTAGGATGAATTCGCCGGAGAGGTGGCCGAGCGGTTTAAGGCACCGGTCTTGAAAACCGGCGTGGCAGCGATGCCACCGTGGGTTCGAATCCCACCCTCTCCGCCAATCGCCTTCCCCGGGCGATCTCGCGATCGCGGCCATGGGCCGCTTCCACTTCCTTCGAGACACGCCTTGGCAGCAGCCAGGCAGAGGGCCTTCAGGCCCTACTCGATGATTTCCGATCCACCCATGTAGGGCCGCAGCACCTCCGGCACGCGGATCGAGCCATCGGCCTGCTGGTAGTTCTCCATCACGGCGATGAGCGCGCGGCCCACGGCGACGCCGGAGCCGTTCAGCGTGTGCACGAGCTCCGGCTTGTTCGTTTCCGGGTTGCGCCAACGCGCCTGCATGCGGCGCGCCTGGAACGACTCGCAGTTCGAGCACGACGAGATCTCGCGATACGTGCCCTGCGCCGGCAGCCAGACCTCGAGGTCGTAGGTCTTCGTGGCAGCGAAACCCATGTCGCCCGTGCACAGCAGCATCGTCCGGTACGGCAGGCCGAGCAGCTCGAGCACCTTCTCCGCACACTTCGTCATCCGGTCGTGCTCGGCGTAACTCTCGGACGGCTTCGCGATCGAGACGAGCTCGACCTTCTCGAACTGGTGCTGGCGGATCATGCCGCGCACGTCGCGCCCGTAGCTGCCGGCTTCGGCGCGGAAGCACATCGAATGCGCGGTCATGCGCATCGGCAGCGCGCCGGCGTCGACGATCTCGTCGCGCACGAGGTTGGTGAGCGGCACTTCCGACGTCGGGATCAGGTAACGCCGCACGTCGCCCGTGTTCGTCGCGAACAGGTCTTCCTCGAACTTGGGCAGCTGGCCCGTGCCCTGCAGCGACTCGGCGCTCACGAGCAGCGGCACGTTCACTTCCAGGTAACCGTGCTCGCGCGTGTGCAGGTCGATCATGAACTGCGCGAGCGCGCGGTGCAGGCGCGCGAGCTCGCCGCGCAACACCGTGAAGCGCGCGCCCGAGAGCTTCGCGGCCGATTCGCCGTCGAGCCAGCCCTTGCGCGCGCCGAGCTCGACGTGGTCGAGCGGCTTGAACGCGAACGTGCCCGGCGTGCCGTGGCGGCGCACTTCGACGTTGCCGGTTTCGTCCTTGCCCAGCGGAACCGATTCGTGAGGGATGTTGGGGAGCGTGAGCGCGATGTCGGCCTGCGCCTTCTGGATCTCGCCGAGCCGCGCTTCGGCGGCCTTCAGCTCGTCGCCGATGCCGGCGACTTCCGCCATCAGCGCCGTCGTGTCCTCGCCCTTCCCTTTCGCGGCGCCGATCGCCTTCGAGCGCGTGTTGCGCAGGTTCTGCAGTTCCTGCGTGCGCGTCTGGAGTTGCTTGCGCTCCGCTTCCAGCGCCTCGATGCGCGCCACGTCGAGCTCGACGCCGCGCGTGGCGCGCAGGCGTTCGGCGGTCTGCGCGAGGTGGTTGCGCAGGAGGTTCGGGTCGAGCATGGCGCGCCTGGATTCGAAAAAAGCGGGCGCGGATTATGGCCTTGTGGGGTAGAAGGTGCCAACCATTGGTTCGCTGTGATTGCAGTTTCCTGCTGCGCCGTCCATGGCGCTACCCCGCTCCGTTGCAGCGCCCCTTCGGACGTCCTGTCCTCAGCCATACCACGCAGCTGCCGCCTGCGGGCAGCAGCTCAGCGCGTGGAATGACCCCAACCCTCCCCTGCGTTCGCAGGGGAGGAGGAAAAGCGGGGAATCAGGCGGCCCGAGGTTTCACCAACCACGCGATCGCGAGGCCGGCGAGGAAGTAGCCGACGACGTACTCGACCAGGTTGGCGGCCGTGAACTCGAACGGGAACCGGTACCAGTTCCAGTACGGGACGCTGATCGAAACCCAGGCGAACGCACCCATCATCGTGATCAGGATCACGCGCTGCAGGTACGAACCGACGAGGAACGACGCCACGATCGCGGCGAGCAGTGCGCCGAGCACGTCGCTGCCGAACTGCGTGCCGAGCATCTTCATGAAGTTCGCGTTGATGTCCTCGCCCGTCGGGTGGTAGACGACCCACGCCTGCGGACGCGTGACGGCGCGCTCGCCGAACGCCTTGCTCTTCGCTTCGTCCTGCCAGTCGGCTTCGGGCATGAACGGCAGCATGTAGATGCCGGGCTCCTGGAAGTTCGCGCCCATCGCCTCGATGACGGCGGTCTGCTTCGCGTCGTCGACTTCGACCATGCCCGCCATGCCGAGCGGCAGGAACATGTGCGATACGAAGCCCCAGAGAAAGATCAACAGCCCGCCGAGCAGGCCTGCTCCGATGATGCGACCCATGGACGACTCCCCGAACCGTATGGCGCAACGTCGCGACGCCGGTCAGCCCCAGGCGGCGCGTCCCGCCGCGAAGCCTAGCGCGACTGCGAGCACGCCGAGAAGCAGGTGCGAGGCGATCGTGCCCGCGGCGAGCAGGAAGCGGTCCGCGCGCAGCAATTGCCACAGCTCCAGGCCAAACGCGGAGAACGTGGTCAGGCCGCCCAGGAAGCCCGTCATCAGCAGGTTGCGCCAGAACGGCGTGGCCGCACCACGCCGCTCGAGCCACACGAGCACGAGCCCCGCGAGGAAGCATCCGACGACGTTCACGGCGAGCGTCGCCATCGGCAGCCCGTACCAACCGCGCCGCACGAAGAGCTCGTTCACGGCGTAGCGCAGCGTGGCGCCGCCTGCACCGCCCACCGCGACGGCACCGATGTTCCAGGCGTTCGTCATGTCGCTTCGCCCTGCCCCGCTTCGCGCAAGGCCGCGGCGCGCGCTGCGCGGAGCGCGTCGAGCTTGTCGCGCAGGCGGATCTCGAGGCCGGCGTCCACCGGCCGATAGTACGCGCGATCGCGCAGCTCCTCGGGCAAGGTCTGCAGCGTGAGCGCGACCCGGCCCTCGACGTCGTGGTCGTACTGGTATTCGCGACCGTAGCCGAGGGACTTCATGAGCTTCGTCGGCGCGTTGCGCACCTCGAGCGGGACGGGCAGCGTGCCGAGCTCGCCGATGTCCGCGCGTGCCTCGCCGAGCGCGACGTACACCGCGTTGCTCTTTGGCGCCATCGCGAGGTAGACCGCCACCTGCGCGAGCGCGAGGTCGCCTTCCGGCGTGCCGAGGCGATCGAACGTCTGCCATGCCTCGATCGCCATGGTGAGCGCGCGCGGATCGGCCAGTCCGACGTCCTCGATCGCCATCCGTAGCAGGCGGCG
This sequence comes from uncultured Pseudomonadota bacterium, assembly GCA_937996755.1. GTDB lineage: Bacteria > Pseudomonadota > Gammaproteobacteria > Xanthomonadales > Ahniellaceae > CALKUS01. The sequence continues at coordinate 11,879 of CALKUS010000264.1, forward strand.
CGCGAGGTAGTGCGGGTCGACGCCGCCGTCGAGCATGCGCGCGAACCAGTAGATCGTCGCATCGGGGTTCGAGTTGCGGACCGACTTGTGGAGCGCGGAGATCTGGTCGTAGAACTGCTCGCCGCCCTTGTCGAAGCGGCGCGTGCGATCGGCGAGCACCTGCTCGAGCGTCGCGCCGTCGATGCGCCCGCCCTGCGCCAGGTCGGCCGCGATCTCGAGCAGCGTGAGCGCGCGGCGCACGTCGCCGTCGGCGGCCTGCGCGATCGTGGTCAGCGTCGCTTCGTCGACCGACAGGTTGCGTTCGCCGAGCCCGCGCTCGCGGTCGTCGACCGCGCGGCGCAGCGCAGCGACGATCGCCTGCGGCCGCACGGCGTCCATCACGTGCACGCGGCAGCGCGAGAGCAACGCGGAGTTGAGCTCGAACGACGGGTTCTCGGTGGTCGCGCCCACGAGGACCACGATGCCGCGCTCGACGTGCGGCAGGAACGCGTCCTGCTGCACCTTGTTGAAACGGTGCACCTCGTCGATGAACAGCACGGTGCGATCGCCGGCGGCGAACCGCTCCTCGGCGCGCGCGAGCGCCTCGCGCACCTGCGGCAGGCCGGACAGCACGGCGGAGATCGCCTCGAAGCGCGCGTTCGCATATTGCGCGAGCAGCAGCGCCAGCGTGGTCTTGCCGCAGCCCGGCGGGCCCCAGAGGATCATCGAGTGCACGTGCCCGGACTCGATCGCGCGGCGCAGCGCCGTGCCGGGTCCGAGCAGCCGGTCCTGTCCGACGATGTCGTCGAGCGTGCGCGGCCGCATCCGCTCGGCGAGCGGCTTCAGCGCGTCGGATTCGGGGAACAGGGTCGCGTCGGTGGACGGCGCGGGTTTCTTGCGGGCCATCGGATCATTGTAGGTCGCGCACAGGGTGCGCTCCTACAATCGCCCACAGGGTGGGCTCCGCCCGAAAATCGGCGACGTCAATCCTTCACGGGGAACGCGTCCGCGCCCTCGACCGGCTCGCCGACCACGTCCACGCCCTCGGGCACCGAGAAGGTGAACAGCGATGCATCGAGCTGCGGGTTGCGCTGCCACTTGCCGAAGCGCAGCTCGTTCTTCGCGCCGAGGTTGTCGGTGAGCGTCATGCGCACGAGCTCGTTCTCGACGAAGCCGAGCTCGGCCTTCGTGATCGAGGCTTCCTTCGCGTTCGGCACCAGCTCGAGCCAGGTGGCGCCGTCGCGCTCGCCGCCTTCCGTCGTCCGGTAGTCGCGATCGAGCAGGTTCAGGTCGGTGAGCACGGTGAGCGGGCTCTGCGCCTCCTCGATCGACTGCGCGCGCACGGTGACCTGGTCCAGGTCCTTGTCCCAGATCCAGACGTTGCGGCCGTCGGCCACGATCACCTGCGGGAACGGATCCGCATATTCCCAGTGGAACTGCCGCGGCGCCTGCAGCGCCACGGTGCCCTTCGACGTCTCGCCGAGCCGGCCGTCGGCGTCGTAGACCTGCTGCACGAACGTGCCGGACAGCGCGTCGAGGTGGTCGGTGAAGGCGTCGAGCTGGGCTCTTGCGCTCGCCGCGTGAGCGTTGGTCGCCAGCATCAGCGCGGCGGCGGCGAGCGCGGAAATCGGAAATCGGAAATGGGAAATGGGAAGAGCAGTTCCCCGCCAGGCTGCGCGCTCTTCCGATTTCCGATTTCCCATTTCCGATTTCCGATCCATGCCGCCTCTCCGTTGCGATTGCCGCAGTATCCGGACCGCAGATGAACCTGCGATCAATCCTTCGGCGGCGGCGGCGCCAGCACCTCGCGGTTGCCGTTGTGCTGCGGCGCGCTGACGATGCCCGCGGCCTCCATTTCCTCGATCAGGCGCGCGGCGCGGTTGTAGCCGATCTTCAGCCGGCGCTGCACGCCGGAGATGGACGCGCGGCGCGATTCGGTGACGATGCGCACGGCCTGGTCGTAGAACTCGTCGGTTTCGCCGCCCGAGCCCGCTTCGCGCTCTTCCGGCAGGCCGGTCGGGCCGACGATCGTGCCGTCGCCGAGCGACTGCACTTCGTCGAGCACGCCGTCGATGTAGTCCGGCTGGCCCGCGTGCGACTTCAGGTGCTTCACGACGCGATGCACTTCGTCGTCGGAAACGAATGCGCCGTGCACGCGCTCCGGCGTTGCCGTTCCCGGCGGCAGGTACAGCATGTCGCCGTGGCCGAGCAGCGTTTCCGCGCCCGATTGGTCGAGGATCGTGCGCGAGTCGATCTTCGACGACACCTGGAACGCGACGCGCGTCGGGATGTTCGCCTTGATGAGGCCGGTGATCACGTCCACCGACGGGCGCTGCGTGGCGAGGATCAGGTGGATGCCGGCGGCGCGCGCCTTCTGCGCGAGGCGCGCGATCAGCTCTTCCACCTTCTTGCCGACGATCATCATCATGTCGGCGAACTCGTCGATCAGCACGACGAGGAACGGCAGCGTTTCCAGCGGCTGCGCCACTTCGCCCGGCGCGTCCTCGCGCGGCACGAACAGCGGGTCGAGCAGCGGCTGGCCCGCGTCCTCGGCGTCCTTCACCTTGCGGTTGAAGCCCGCCAGGTTGCGCACCCCGACGGCGGACATCAGCTTGTAGCGGCGCTCCATCTCCGCCACGCACCAGCGCAGCGCGTTCGCGGCGTCCTTCATGTCGGTGACGACGGGCGCGAGCAGGTGCGGGATGCCCTGGTACACGCTGAGCTCCAGCATCTTCGGGTCGATCATCAGCACGCGCACGTCGTTGGCCGACGCCTTGTACAGCAGCGACAGCACCATCGCGTTCAGCGCGACCGACTTGCCGGAGCCCGTGGTGCCCGCAACGAGCAGGTGCGGCATCTTCGCGAGGTCGACCACGACCGGGCGGCCGCCGATGTCCTTGCCGAGCGCCAGCGCCAGCGGCGACGAGTACTTCTCGTACTCCTTCGAGCGCAGGATCTCCGAGAGATACACGGTCTCGCGGTTCGCGTTCGGGATCTCGAGGCCGATCACGCTCTTGCCCGGGATCACGTCGACCACGCGCACGCTGACCACCGAGAGGCCGCGCGCGATGTCCTTGTCGAGGTTGGAGATCTGGCTGCCCTTGATGCCGGGCGCGGGCTGCATCTCGAAGCGCGTGATCACCGGGCCGGGATACACACCGACCACCTGCGCGTCGATGCGGAAATCCTTGAGCTTCATCTCGACCTGGCGCGAGATCGCTTCCAGCGTCTCGGGCGAATAGCCCTTCGCCTGCTGCTTCGGCTCGTCGAGCAGCGACAGCGGCGGCAGGTTGCCGGCCGGCAGTGCATTGAACAGCGGGATCTGCAGCTCGCGGCTCGCGCGTTCGCCCTTTTCGATCTTCTCGATGACGGGCTCGATCCGGATCGGCTCGCGCTTCGCCTGCTTCACCTGCTCGACCTTGCGCGTCTCCTCGCGCTCCACGCGCACCTGGCGCTGCTCGGACCAGCCGCGCAGCGAGCGGAGGCCCTGCAGCAGCGCGGCGAACGCGGCGATCGTGAGCGCGCCCGTGCGATCCATCACGCGGAACCAGGAGATGCCCGTCGCGAGCGTGAGCGAGATGAGGAACAGCGCGAGCAGGAACAGCGTGGCGCCGGTGTCGCCGAAGCCGGCCACGAGCACGCGGCCGAACAGCTCGCCGAGCACGCCGCCCGCGTTCGCCGGCAGGCGGCTGTCGCCGCTCGAGAAATGCAGGTGCGCGATCGCGCTGCTCGACGCGACCAGCAATGCGCAGCCGATCAGGCGCAATGGCGCGTCGATCGTCGTTGCCGTCGCGGGCGCGGGACGCGCGGCACGCCAGCCCGCGATCAGCAGCATGAGCGGCAGCAGGTACGCGGAGACGCCGGCGAAGTACAGCCCGATGTCCGAGGCCCAGGCGCCGATCACGCCGCCGATGTTGCGCACCGTGCCCGCGTCGCCCGCATGGGACCACCCGGGATCGGTGGGCGAGTACGTCCAGAGCGCCAGGAAGAGGTAGGCGACGAACGGCAGCAGCAGCAGGATCGCGGCTTCCCGCAGCCGCCTGTCCATCATTCCCGCTGCTGGCTTCGGTGCTTCTTTCGCGGCTCGCGCCACTTGATGTGGAACCTACGCTATGCAATGCAACTATTTGAACAGAAAAGGCTGCAGGGGCCTAGCGGCTGTGACTCAGCCCTCGGCCCTCAGCCCTCGGCCCTGCGCTTAAACCATTCCGATCAGCGCGGGGTGGACGAGCTTGCCGCCCTCGACGTTGATGCCGCGCATCAGCGCGGCGTTGTCGCGCCAGTTGCCCGACGCCAGCTTGGAGACGAACGGGAGGATCGCGGCGCAGATCGCGTGCGACGAAGTCTGCGGCACGGCGCCCGGCATGTTGGTGACGGCGAAGTGCGTGACGCCGTCGACGACGTAGGTCGGGTCCTTGTACGTGGTCGGCTTCGTCGTCTCGACGCAGCCGCCCTGGTCGACCGAGATGTCGACGATCACCGAGCCCGGCTCCATGGCGGAGACCATCTGGCGCGAGATCACGTGCGGCGCCTTCGCGCCCGTCACGAGCACGGCGCCGATCACGAGGTCGGCGTCGCGCAACTCGCGCGCCACCGTCTCTTCGTACGGATACAGCGTGGTGACGTTCGAGCCGAGCGCCATCATCTGCGCCATGCGGTCCTGGCGCTTCTCGAACACCACGACGTTCGCACCACCCGCGGCGGCGAGCTGCGCCGAGTTGCCGCCGGCAGCACCGGCGCCGAGCACGACCACCTTGCCGCGCTCCGTGGACGGCAGGCCGCCGAGCAGCTTGCCCTTGCCGCCGGCCGGCTGGTGCAGCAGGTGCGTGCCGATCTGCACGGCGATGCGGCCGGCGATGATCGACATCGGCGCGAGCAGCGGCAGGTCGCCGTTCTCGAGCTCGACGGTTTCGAACGCGACGCCCGTGAGGCCGATCGCGAGCAGCTTTTTCGTGAGCTCCGGCTCCGGCGCGAGGTGCAGGTAGCAGAACAGCAGGTGATCCTTGCGCAGGTGCTGCAGGTCGCCGGCGATCGGCTCCTTCACCTTCACGATCAGCTGGCCCTTCTCGTACAGGCCCGCCGCGTCGGGCGCGATCTTCACGCCGACGTTCGTGTACATCTCGTCGGAGAAGCCGCTCTTGATGCCGGCCTGCGATTCGACCCACACCTCATGGCCGCGGCGCACGAGATCGGCGCAGGCGGCGGGGACGAGGGCGACGCGGCCCTCGAGCGTCTTCGTTTCGCGAGGTACACCGATGCGCATGGAGCTCTCCGGAAGAAACGTTGGGATGGGACGGCGGAGGCGTTGCGCGAGGCGCATGCGGAACGCAGGCTCTGGCTTGCGATGCGGGCACCCGCGACCTTGATTCCGGCGCGGCGACACCCCATCCTGCGTTCCACTTCGCCGCGGCTTTCAGCCGCGGCGCCCTCCACTCGAAATCCGCGAAAGTATACATGAGCAAGCATGCCCGCCTGCTGATCCTGGGCTCCGGTCCGGCCGGCTACAGCGCCGCCGTCTACGCCGCGCGCGCGAACCTGCGGCCCGTCATGGTCACGGGCATCGAGCAGGGCGGACAGCTCATGACGACGACCGACGTCGACAACTGGCCCGGCGACGTGGAGGGCCTGCAGGGCCCCGAGCTGATGGATCGCATGAAGCGCCACGCGGAGCGTTTCAACACCGAGATGGTGTTCGACCAGATCATCGAAGCGGACCTGAAATCGCGACCGATCCGCCTGCGCGGCGACAACGGCGAGTACACCTGCGACGCGCTCATCATCGCGACGGGCGCATCGGCGAAATACCTCGGCATCCCGTCCGAGCAGGCGTTGCGCGGCAAGGGCGTCTCCGCCTGCGCGACGTGCGACGGATTCTTCTTCCGCGAGCAGGACGTCGCGGTGATCGGCGGCGGCAACACGGCCGTGGAAGAAGCGCTCTACCTCGCGAACATCTGCAGGACCGTGACGCTCGTGCACCGCCGCGACAAGCTGAAGTCCGAGAAGATCCTGCAGGATAAACTCTTTGAGCGAGAGCGCAGCGGCAAGGTGAAGATCCTCTGGAACCACGCGGTCGACGAAGTGCTCGGCGACGAGACGGGCGTGAACGGCCTGCGCGTCGTCAGCACCACGGACGGCAGCAAGAAGGAGCTCGCGCTCACCGGCGTCTTCATCGCGATCGGCCATACGCCGAACACCGGCCTGTTCGAAGGCCAGCTCGACATGAAGAACGGCTACATCCGCATCAAGAGCGGCCTCGATGGCGGAGCGACCGCCACGAGCGTCCCGGGCGTCTTCGCCGCGGGCGACGTGGCGGACCAGGTCTATCGCCAGGCGATCACGTCGGCGGGCTTCGGGTGCATGGCTGCGCTCGATGCGGAGAAGTACCTCGACGCGGGGCACTGACCTTCGCAAGGCCCGCTCGCTCTTGTCGTCACCCCGGCGAAAGCCGGGGCCCAGCGCCTTTCACGCAAGCCACTGGATCCCGGCTTGCGCCGGGATGACGACCAAATGCGCGTGCGTCGCCGGTAGAGTTTCAGCGTGAGCCTCGTCGCACGCATCCATCACTCGCTTGCTGAAATCCCGGCGTTCGCCTGGGCGACGCTCGCCACGCACGGCTCGCCGTTCCTCGCGCACGCCTTCCTGGACGGCCTCGAGCGCACCGGCTGCATCCGCCGCGAGCTCGGCTGGCGGCCGCACCACGTCGCGCTGTATCGCGGCGACGTGCTCGTCGCCGCGGCGCCCTGCTACCTCAAGGCGAACTCGCACGGCGAGTTCGTGTTCGATTTCTCGTGGGCGCAGGCGCACGAGCGCGCCGGCCTCGACTACTACCCCAAGCTGCTCGTCGCGGTGCCGTACACGCCGGTGTCCGGGCCGCGGCTGCTCCTGCGCGAGGGCGAGCCGGCCGAAACGCGCGACGCGCTCGTCGCCGCGATCGAAGCCGAGCGCGCACGGATGCACGCCTCCAGCGCGCACGCGAACTTCGTGCGCGACGACAACGCGGCGGCGCTCGCACGCGCCGGCTGGCTCGCGCGCGGCGACTGGCAGTTCCACTGGGAGAACGCGGGCTATGCATCGTTCGACGACTTCCTCGGCGCGCTCGTGCACAAGCGGCGCAAGGAGATCCGACGCGAGCGCGCACGCTTCGCGGCGCCCGACTGGTCGTTCGAGTGGCTGGACGGTGCCGCGCTCGACGAGGCGGCGCTCGACTTCGTCCACGAGTGCTACGTCACCACGTTCGCCGAGAAAGGCAACTATCCCGCGCTGACGCGCGCCTTCTTCGGCCACCTTGCCGCCGCGATGCCGACGCAGGTGCGCGCGTGCATCGCGCGCCACGAAGGCCGCGCGACTGCGATGGCGTTCTGCCTGCGCGACGAGTCCACGCTGTACGGCCGCTACTGGGGCAGCCTCGCCAGCGTGCCGCTACTGCATTTCGAGGCCTGCTACTACCAGGGGCTCGACCACTGCATCGCGCACGGCATCGCGCGCTTCGAACCCGGCGCGCAGGGCGAGCACAAGATCGCGCGCGGCTTCCTGCCCTCGCCCACGCGCTCGTTCCACCGCATCGCACACCCCGGGTTGCGCGCCGCGATCGCGCGATCGCTCGAGCACGAGGCGCGCCACGACGCGCGCTATCGCGACGCGGCCATGGCGCATTCGCCCTATCGCCGGGACGAAGGCCCGTGAGGATCGCCGTGCCGTTCCTCGGCGACGAGGTCGATGCGCCTTTCCCGCCTGCCGCGAGCGCGTTGCGCGAGCCGAACGGGCTGCTCGCCGCGGGCGGCGACCTGGAACTGCCGCGACTCCTGAACGCCTACCGCGCAGGTGCGTTCCCGTGGTTCATGCCGGGCGAGCCGATCCTGTGGTGGTCTCCCGACCCGCGTTGCGTGTTCCTGACCGGCGAGATGCACGTGCCGCGACGCCTGCGCCGCGACCTTCGCACGAGCACGTGGCGCGTGGAGGCCGATCGCGCATTCGACGACGTGCTCGCGGCCTGCGCCGCGCCGCGCAGCGACCACGACGCCGGCACCTGGATCACGCCGGCGATGGCGCATGCGTACGGCGCGCTGCACGCCGCCGGACACGCGCACTCGATCGAGGTGCGCGACGCTGAAGACACGCTCGTCGGCGGCCTGTACGGCGTGGCGATCGGGCGGATGTTCTTCGCCGAGTCCATGTTTTCCGCGCGCACGAACGGCTCGAAGGCCGCCCTGCTCGGCCTCGCCCGGCGGCTTGCCACCTGGGGTTTTCCCATCGTCGACGCGCAGGTCGCGTCGGGCCACCTGTTCACGCTGGGCGCGAAGCTCGTGCACCGCGGAGAGTTCCTGGCCGCGGTTGCGACGCTCGTGGACCTGCAGGACGTGGTGGGCAGCTGGACCGGCCGGTTCGGCGCCCTGCCCGTCCCGGCGCTGGTGAACGGCTGAGCCGTTTCCGCCCGCCGGCATCGTTCCTGCTTCCGGCTGCTGGCCATCCGTGCGAGAATCCCGCGCCGTTCGCGGCACCCTGCCGCCAAAGAACCAGCTGAATGTCCAAAGACGATCAAATCGAGATGGAAGGTACCGTCCTCGAGACGCTCCCGAACACGATGTTCCGGGTGAAACTCGAGAATGGCCATCTCATCACGGCCCACATTTCGGGCCGCATGCGCAAGAACTACATCCGCATCCTCACCGGCGACAAGGTGAAGGTGGAGATGACGCCGTACGACCTCACGAAGGGTCGCATCACGTACCGCATGAAGTGAAGGCAGGATGCCTTCATCCCGGCCAGTACATGGACGTACGGTGAACCGGGATCCAGTGCTTCCACCTTGAAGCGTTTCGCGATCGCGGCCATGGGCCGCTCCCACTCCCTCTAATCGCTCTTCGGCGATTCCGACGGCTTCGCTGCGTCAGTGGGGGTGAGGCGAAGCAGCCGCCCACCCGGCGCATCTTCCAGCGCGTAGAGGTCGCCCTTCGGCGACACCGCCAGCGAGCGGATGCGTTGCCCCATGTCGAAGCGCTCGGCTTCCGTGGCGTCGTGCCCGTCGAACGCGATGCGTACGATCGCCTTCGACGACAGCCCTGCCGCCAGCGCCGAGCCCTTCCACGCCGGGAACGCGTCGGCTTCGTAGAACAGCAGGTACGCCGGCGAGATCACCGGCGTCCACCAGAGCTCGGGGGCGTTGAATTCCGGGCGCGTGTCGTGGTCCGGGATGACCTTGCCGTCGTAGTGGTCGCCGTTCGACACGATCGGATAGCCGTAGTTGCTGCCGCGCTCGATGAGGTTCAGCTCGTCGCCGCCCATCGGGCCCATCTCCAGCTCCCAGAGCTCGCCCTTCGCGTTGAATGCGAGGCCGAGCAGGTTGCGATGGCCGAGCGACCACACCTGCGCCGCGACGCCGCCCTGGTCCGCGAACGGATTGTCGGCGGGCAGCGAGCCGTCGTCGTTCAGGCGGATCACCTTGCCGAGGTTCGCCTTCATGTCCTGCGCCGGCTCGAAATGCTGGCGCTCGCCCGATGTGATCCAGAGCTTGCCCTGGCCGAACGCGATCCGATGGCTGTAGTGGCCGCGGCCGTCGACCTTCGGATCCTGGCGCCAGAGCACCTGCGGGCTTTCGAGCGCGCCACCGCCGTGATCGTCGAGCACGAGCTTCGCGCGCGCGACGACCGCGCCGCGCGTGTCGTTGTCGCCGGCTTCGACGTACGAGTAGTAGACGAACGCGTTCCTTGCGTAGTCCGGATGCAGCACGACGTCGCCCAGGCCGCCCTGCCCGCCGTAGTCGACGGTCGGCACGCCGGACACGTCGCCCACCTTGCCGTCCGTGCCGAGCAGCTTCAACTTGCCCTTCTTCTCGGTGACGAGCAGGCGTCCGTCGGGCAGGAACGCCATCGCCCACGGCTCGCGGAACGTGGCTACTTCCTCGGCGGTGAACGGCTTCTTCGCGGGCTTGTCCTGGATCGCCTGGGCGGCGAGCGCAAGGCCCGGCACGGCCAACGAGAACGCGAGGACGAGGCTGGTGATGCGCATGGCGAGCTCCCGGTGGCGGCCGATCCGCGTTGTACCGCGCGATCTTCGCACGCGGCTGCGTGACACATCTTTCGATGATTTGCCACGCCGTCCGTCGGGCGCGCCGAAGCGACGCGGTGTGCAGAGCTTGCGCGTCCGGAAACGGCCGGAAGATCCGCGTATGCTCGGGCCGGCTCGCCACGAGGAGCTCGCGATGTCGCGATTCGCTTCAGCCGTCGTCTTGGTGCTTGGTGTCGCTGCGCTGGCGCACGCGCAGTCTCCGCGGCCGGTTCGGCCCACGGTGAACAGCACGGTCGAAACGCTGCAACCGAGGGTGCGGCTGCAACAGGACGGATGCTTCGCGTGGACGACGCCGATCGCGTCGCGACAAGGCAACACGTTCACGATCGAGCAGTCGGTGTCCCCGCGCAGTCCGTGTTCCACCGTGGCGGACGTTGCTGACGTCGTGCTCGAGCAAGTGCCGGCCGGTTCGTATCGGTTGGTTTACCGGGCGACTTCCGTGGGCACCGCACCAATCGCAGACTACAGCCAGGAGTTCTCGGTGGCGCAGGCAACGCCGCGAGGCTTGCGCGTCTTTCCCGCGAGCCCGACGGCCCTCGAACCGGTGTCCGCGCAATTCTTCCTTACGGAAGGATGCGAGCTGGTCGACGCAGTTCGTCCCGTCGACGGTGGCTTCGCCATCGTGCTGCGACGAACGGACGTCGACCCATTCCTCTGTGATGCGATTGCCTATCCGAAGTTGACGCTCGGCGCGTTCGCGCCCGGCAGCTACACGCTCAAGGTGGTCTATCGGGCGGAAGACGGCGGTGCCGAGCAGGCACGAACCCAGTTTGCCGTCTCGCCGGCCACGCTCGCTACGGTGCTTACGCCGTGGACGGACCTGTCCGGAATCTGGTCCGCGACGGACGAAGAGCCGAATACCGCGCTAGCGCTCATCCACACGCTCGATCGCGATGCGGCCGGCCTCCTGCGCGATGCGATCGTCGGAATCTGGTACACGTACGACGACGCCGGCGCGCCAGCGTGGTACTACATCGAGGCGAATACGGAGGGTGCGAATTTCGGCACGCGCATGGTTGGAACGGTCTCGCGATATCGCAGTACGAATCCCACGGCGCCGGGATTCCAGCGCACAGCGGTCGGCGAGGCCGTCGGGACGATCCAGTTGAAGGTCTTCGACGCGGACAACCCCGACAGCATCTCGGGCACGCTCAACGGCCGCCCGTTCGACATCCGCATCGAGCGTTTCCGCTGGACCCGCAGCGCGTGGCCGCCGCCGCGCAATGCGCCTTGACGAGCATCGGAGCCCGGCATGAACCGAATCGTCTTGTTGTTGCTGATCGCACTGCTGCCAATAGCAGGCGCGAATGCGCGCCGCTACGACGTCTTTCCCGCGAATCCGACCGCGATGGAATACGTCCGGCTGCGCACGAGCGTGATCGCCGAATGCGAGCGTTTGCGCAGCGTCGAACCCGTCACTGGCGGATTCCGCGTCAACATCACGCTGCTGAGCCTTGGGCTGCGCTGCGACGCAGTCATTGCGGACGGGCTCGACTTCACGCTCGGTGCGTTCGCGCCAGGCACGTACCGCGTGACTACGCGCTACAACTGCATCGACTGCTCGCCGCCGGTCTGGGACGACCCCGAGGTCACGACGTTCACGGTGTCGCCGGGCGTCGCTTCGAACGTGCCCGGCGACGACTACACGCAGCTCGACCTCTCCGGCATCTGGACGACGCCGAGCGAAGCGTTCACCGGATTCGCGTTCATCCATTCCGACGGGCTCGGCGAAAGCGGCCGCACGGCGCGCGTGACCGGGCTCTGGTACGACTACGGCGGCAACGGGCAGACCTCGTGGTCGCTGCTGCTGCTCGACGGCACGCCGAACCGGATGACCGGCCGCGTGATGCGCGCGGTGCCGAACGGGAGTGGCCTGTCGCGCACGATCACGTTGTCGCCCATCGGCGACGCGACGCTCGTGCGTACCGGCACCGATGCCTACCGCCTCGACGGCGTCGTGAACGAACGCGGCTTCGACTTCCCGATCGAGCGTTTCCGCTGGACCCGCGCGGCGTGGCCGTCGCGCGCGCCGGATCCGCAGTGATGCGCGCCCTCCTCGTTGCCGCGTCGTTCCTGGCCGCCGCGTCGGCCGTCGACGCGCGCTCGATCACGATCTCGCCGACGGCGCCCGTCGCGCTCGAATTCGTGCACGCCACGATTTCGCTGAGCAGCTGCGAGCGCGTCGCCGGCGTCGAACCGACCGAAGGCGGCTTCCAGGTGCTCATCGACAGCGAGCTGCCCGGGCCGCGCTGCGATGCGCTCGGCTCGCGCGACCTCACGCTCGGCGCGTTCCCGCCGGGCACCTACGCCATCACGACGATCGTGCGGTTTCCCGGCCGGCCGCCGACCATCGAGGACGGCAGCGCCACGATCACCGTATCGGCGAGCGTCGCGTCGACGTTCCCGGGCGACGACCTCCCGCGTGTCGACCTCTCCGGCATCTGGACGACGCCGAGCGAGCCGTACACCGGTTTCGCGTTCATCGAGTCGGAAACGCCGCCCGTGAACGGGTTCCACAGCAGCACCATCACGGGCATCTGGTACGACTTCCGCGAAAACGGCCAGCAGGCCTGGACGCTGCTGCTGTTCGACAGCACGGGTGGGCGGATCGTGCGGCCGCTCGCGACGGGATCGGGCGCTACGCGCACGATCGCGCAGCCGGTCGTCGGAACCGCGACGCTGGCGATCGCACCGAACAATGGGCTGCGCCTGCGCGGCACGATCGACGGTCGCGCGTTCGACCTGCCGCTCGAGCGCTTCCGGTGGACGCGCGCGGCATGGCCCGCGCGCGCGCCGACGCGGGCCGCTGTGGCTCGTCGCGATCGCCAGCTTCGGCGGCACCGGTCAGTGCGGCAAGATGAGCCAGTCGCACTCGGTGCACACCAAGACCGCCGACGCCTTCACCGGGGTGTTCAATTTCCTGAAGTTCATCGGGTTGTGGGACTCGGCCAAGCAGGCCAACAACACCGCGGCGCGCGGCAGCTACTTCACGGACAGCAGCAAGGGCGGCATGTGTTCGTGTACCGCCGACGATCTGTCCAGCACGGCCGGCGCCGACGCCCCCGACGTACTGTACGTCCACACGCACGGCGATCAGGACGGCGTGTCCAGCGGCCTGCTCATGGGCAACAGCAGCTACGACTGCAACGTGCGCACCAACGACAACATGTTCTTCGGCGATCCGAAGAGCGGCGGCGACCTGGACATGGCCGTCATCAAGGCCTGCGAGTCCGGCGACTACGACGTGTGGAAGACCGGCAACTACCGCAAGCAGCTGGTGTCGACGGACAGCTCGTTCTCGCTGTACAACGCCTTTCACGGCGACTCGTCGTGCGGCTCGCACGTCACGACTTACGTCGGCAACTACGCGTCGAGCTCCATCTTCGACGGCGCCGGCGAGAACTGGCTGGACGCGTCGGTCCAGAACATCACCTGGACCGCCTCGGACCTCTTCGGCGTGACGAGTGTCGATATCGAGTACTCGATCAACAACGGCACGACGTGGCTGCCGATCGCGGCCTGCACCGCGACCTC
>CALKUS010000265.1 GCA_937996755.1 uncultured Pseudomonadota bacterium
CGATCGCCTGCGGGAAGCGCGAGTAGACGATGCCCGCGGCGGCGCCGATGTCCTGATCGTTTTACGCGCGTGCTGTCCGCCGCTGCCGATGCGCCCGGTCGGAAATGAAAACGGCCCGCGCCTGGCGGGCCGTTTCGCAGCTCGGGGAGTCGCGACCAGGGTCGCTCGCCCCTACGCTCGCTTCGCGGCGATCAGGCCTCGAACAAGGCGCGGATCTTCTTCATCGCGTTCGCCTCGATCTGGCGGATGCGCTCGGCGGAAACACCGTATTCGTCGGCGAGCTCCTGCAGCGTCACCTTGTCGTCGGCCAGCCAGCGGCGACGAACGATGTCGCGCGAACGATCGTCGAGCTGCGCGAGGCCGCGACCGAGCACTTCGAGCTGGTGCTCACCTTCGCTCTCGGCTTCGAGCCGCACGTCCGGGCTCGCACCGTGGTCGACGAGGTACGCGGCCGGCGAGGGACGCGCATCTTCGTCGTCCTGGTTGGTCGGCGCGTCGAACGCGACGTCGTGGCCCTGCAGGCGCGCTTCCATCTCGAGCACCGTCGCTTCCGGCACACCGAGGTCCTTCGCGACCGTGCGCACCTCTTCCGCGTTCATCCAGCCGAGGCGCTTCTTCGACTTGCGCAGGTTGAAGAACAGCTTGCGCTGCGCCTTCGTCGTCGCGACCTTCACGATGCGCCAGTTGCGCAGGATGAACTCGTGCATCTCGGCGCGGATCCAGTGCACCGCGAACGAGACGAGGCGCACGCCCTGCTCGGGGTCGAAGCGCTTCACGGCCTTCATCAGGCCGATGTTGCCTTCCTGGATGAGGTCCGCGATCTGCAGCCCGTAGCCCTGGTAGCCGCGCGCCACGTGCACCACGAAACGCAGGTGCGCGAGCACCAGGCGCTTGGCGGCCTCGAGGTCGTCGGCGTGGACGAAGCTGCGCGCGAGGTCCCGCTCTTCCTCGGCGGCGAGCACCGGCACCTGGTTCACCGCGTGGATGTACGCGTCCAGGCTGCCGAGCGCGCTCGGGATGGGCAGGTTGTTGGCGACCAGGGCGTTGCTCATTCGGATCCCCTTCAATGCGACGGGACTTTGGCAGTCGCGCCTTTAGAGTGCTAATTATGGTGGAAGTTCAATGTCATAGGGCATTGAATTCACGATCCTTTTCGGGACGCTTTGTTCCAGTTCCGGAGCGAATGACGCGATGCGGTCCATTCGCCCAGCCCCGGGAACCGGCCGCTCCCCCGTTGGGCCCTGGCTACGCGCCTGGGCTTCCGAGCAAGCCTTCGACTGCCGCGCGCGGCGGAAGTGCCCAGTCAATGGGGGCCTGGCCGTGCGAAACCAACCATTCGTTCGCTTTGGAAAACGGACCGCTGCCGAAGAAGCCGCGATGGGCCGAGAGCGGCGAGGGGTGGACCGATTTCAGCACCAGGTGCTTCCGCGAATCGATCGCTCGGCCCTTCGCCTGCGCCGGCGAGCCCCAGAGGACGAAGACGAGCCCGTCGCGCTCGCGGTCGAGCACGTCGACGATCGCGTCGGTGAACGCTTCCCAGCCCCGGCCCTGGTGCGAGCCTGCGCGACCCTGCTCGACGGTCAGCACCGTGTTCAGCAGCAGCACGCCCTGGCGCGCCCAGCTCACGAGGCAGCCGTGGTCGGGCCGCGCCACGCCCACGTCGCGCGCCAGTTCGGTGAAGATGTTCGCGAGCGAAGGCGGCGGCGGCACGCCGGGCAGCACCGAGAAGCACAGCCCGTGCGCCTGGCCCGGGCCGTGGTACGGATCCTGGCCCAGGATCACCACCTTCACGCGGTCGAACGGCGTCGCGTCGAGCGCCGCGAAGATCTGCGGGCCGGGCGGGAAGATGCGCTTGCCCGCGGCCTTCTCGGCGCGCAGGAACTCGCGCAGCGACTGCATGCCGGGCGTGGCGAAGATCGGTTCGAGTTTTTCGCGCCAGGAAGCGTCGAGCTTCAGGCGATCGCCTGCGCTCACGCGGTCGAGGCGGCTTGGCTCGCGGCCTGGGTCTGCCGCTGGTTCTGCGCGACGCGCAGCTGGAACAGCAGCTTCGTGATCAGCAGGCGTTCCTCGACCGGCTTGTGCACGAGGTCGTTCGCGCCCGCGCGCAGCAGCGCGGACTGGTTCTTCGGGTTGTCGTCCGCCGTCATCACCAGCACGGGCAACTGGCCGCGCGCGTAACCCATTTCGCCGCGCAGCGTCTCGAGCAATTCCTTGCCGGTGAGCCCGCCTTTCAGGTAGACGTCGGTGAGCACGATGTCGGCCGGCAGGCGCGACACGGCGCGCGCGGTCTCGACCATCGCGAGCGCGTCCTCGACGCTCGTGACGTGGTTCACCTTGAGGCCGTATTTCTCGAGCATGCGGCGCGTCGCGAGCGCGACCACCTTGGAGTCCTCGACGTACAGCACTTCGCCCGCTGCGCTCGTCACCGGCGAGATGTAGCCGCGGATGAACTGCGCCAGCGCCGCGAAGCCGAGCGACTTGTCGAAGTAGTCGGTGACGTCGCCGGTGAGGCCACGATCGGCGAGCCGTTCGTTGACGCTGCCGGAAACGACCACGATCGGGATGTACGCCTGCGGCGAGTTCTCGCGGATGTGCTTCGCGAGCTCGATGCCGTCGATGTCGGGCAACGTGAGCGCCGTCGTCACGAGGTCGACGATGCCGGTCTCGAGCTGCTTCTTCGCTTCCGCGCCGTTCTCGCATTGCAGCACGACGGCATTCGGCAGCTCGGCACCGAGCACCTGCGCGATCATCTTGCGCGCGACCTTCGAGCCGTCCACGACCATGACGCGGGGCTCGTCGCTCGAGATGTGGCGAGTGAGCGGGGCTTCCATGGCGTGACCTTCGCTGCCCTCCATCGGCAGCGGGGCCGCGTCGTCCTGCGCCGCCTCCGCTCACCGTCGTCGCTGGTGCGCCTCAGGCCGGTCGGCCCCTCGCAAGGTGGCGGCCGCAGGCCGCCCAAGCGCCGAGCCAGCCTAACACGATTCCTCCGGCCAGCGTCCCGGCAAGCACGCGCCACGGCAGGCCCGCGAGGGCGAAATCGCTGCCGTAACTGTCGGCGAGCTCGCGTACCGGCGCGGCGAGCGCGAGCTGCGCGGCCGTGACGCCGCCGATCGCGAGCAGCGCGGCCGAGAGGCCATACCAGACGCCCGCGTACAGGAACGGGCGGCGCACGAAACCGTCGCTGCCGCCGATCAGCTGTACCACGGCGATCTCTTCCGCGCGGCTCTCGACGTCGAGCCGGATCGTGTTCCCCACGACCAGCAGCACGCCGAGCGCCAGCAGCGCGGCGAGCAGCAACGTGGCGCGCGT
Organism: uncultured Pseudomonadota bacterium; assembly: GCA_937996755.1. Lineage (GTDB taxonomy): Bacteria > Pseudomonadota > Gammaproteobacteria > Xanthomonadales > Ahniellaceae > CALKUS01. The sequence goes on from CALKUS010000265.1 coordinate 3,310, forward strand.
GGCGAGGGCGAGCGCATGCGCGAGCCGCTCGCGCCACGCGAGGTCGAGCTGCACGAGCTCCACGCCCTCCATGGCCTCGAGCGCCGTCGCGGCGGCCGTCATCGTCGCGGGCGTCGCGTCGGGCAGCGGTGCCGCCAGCAGCACCGTCGGCAACGGGTTTTCCGTGAGCAGGTCGAGCGCGTCGCCGAAGCCGGCGAGCTCGCGCAGCTCGGCGAGGCCCTGCTCGGGCGTGCGGCGCTCGACGGAAGCGACGCCCGGCACCGCGCGTGCGGATTCCGCGAGCGCGACGATCCTCGCCTCGGGCAGCCCGGGCGCGAGGAACACGCTGATCTCGCGCGCGTCGCGCAACGCGCCGCCGAAACGCCCGGCATTCACCACCACGAGCCCGAGCAGCAGCGGCAGCAGCAGCGCGAGCGCGATCACGAGCACGGTGAGCGCGGTCGCCGTGCGCCGCTGCCACAGGCGGCCCAGGCTGGACAGCGCGCTGAACGCGTGCTGCTCGAGGAACGGCGCGATGCGGCCGTCGCGCTCGCGCGGGGCGTGCGCGATGGCGGGGTGGAGCGGTTGCGGTCGTCTCCGATTCACGTCAGAGCAACTCGTCCTGGATTGGAGGTCCCCCCTCACCCCTCGCCCTCTCCCCGTCGGGGAGAGGGGGAGTGATCGTCTCGCTGCGCTCGACGCGTTGTTTCATTGAAGAGGGGCGGAAATCGTCGATCAGCCTGCCGTGGTCCAGCACGAGCACGCGCTTCCTCATCTTCTGCACGAGGTGCAGGTCGTGGCTCGCGACGAGCACGGTGATGCCGCCCTGCGCGAGCGTTTCGAACAGGCCCATGATCTCGGCCGCGAGCTGCGGGTCGAGGTTGCCGGTGGGCTCGTCGGCGAGCACTACGGGCGGCTTCGCGACGATCGCGCGCGCGATGCCCACGCGCTGCTGCTCGCCGGCGGAAAGCATCGCGGGCTGCGCACGCTCGCGCGCGAGCAGGCCCACGCGGTCGAGCGCCGCGCGCACGCGCTTCTCGAGCTCGGCGCGCCGCACGCCGGCGATCACCAGCGGCAACGCGACGTTGTCGAACACCGTGCGGTCGGTCAGCAGGCGGTGGTCCTGGAACACCTGGCCGATCTGCCGCCGCAAGCTGGGCACGCCACGCCGCGACACCTGCGCGAGGTTCTTGCCGATCACGGTGACCGTGCCGCGCGTGGCGCGGTCGACGAGCGACACCAGCCGCAGCACCGTGCTCTTTCCGGCGCCCGAGTGTCCGGTGAGGAACACGAGCTCGCCCTGCTCGATCGCGAAGCTCACCTCGCGCAGCGCGTCGTGTCCGCCGGGATAACGCTTGCCGACGTTGTCGAACCGGATCATCGGATCAGGTCGTTGAGCTCGAAGATCGGCAGCAGGATGGCGAGCACGATGAACAGCACGAGCCCGCCGACCAGCAGGATCACGGTCGGGCCGAGCACGGCAGTGAGCGTGCCGAGCGTGAGCTCGAGCTCGCGCTGCTGGTGGCGCGCGGCCTGGTCGAGCATCTCGTCGAGCCGGCCGGATTTCTCGCCGCTCGCGATCAGCCGCACGGCGACCGGCGGGAACAACCCGGACTCGGCGAGCGAGCGCGCGAAGCTGCCGCCTTCGCGCACGCGCACGGCGGCGCGCTTGAGCGAGAGCTGCATCGGGCGGTTGTGGATGGTTTGCGCCGCGAGCGCGAGCGCGTCGAGCACGGGCACGCCGCTCGCGATCAGCGTGGCGAGCGTGCGCGTCGCGCGTGCGGTATCGGCCCCGCGCGCGAGCCGGCCGAACAGCGGCAGCTTCAGCACGAAGCGGTCCCAGGCTTCGCGCACGTGGTCGCGGCGCAGCGCGAAACGGAAGCCGGCGAACGCGAGCGCGGCGACGATCAGTGCCGCGAGCCCGAACGCGCGCACGGCGTCGGCGACGGCGATGAGGATGCGCGTGACCAGCGGCAGCTGCTGGTTGAGGTTCTGGAACACCGTCACGACCTGCGGCACCACGTATACGAGCAGGCCGCTCACGATCGCGATCGCGACGACCAGCAGCAGGAGCGGGTAGGCGAGCGCGAGCCAGATGTTTCGGCCCAGCTCCTCGCGCGACTCGGTGTAGTCGGCGAGGCGCGTGAGCGCGTCGTCGAGCCGGCCCGTGGATTCGCCCGCGGCGACGGACGCGCGGAACGCCTCGGGGAACGTGTCCGGGAACTCGCCCATGGCCGCGGCGAGCGACTGGCCCTCCATCACGCGCGAACGCATTGCGACGACGATCGCGCGCGAGCGCTCGCCGTCGCTCTGCTCGCCGAGCGCCTGCAGCGCTTCGTCCATCGGCAGGCCGGCGTTCACGAGGATCGCGAGCTGCCGCGACAGCACGGCGAGCTGCGCCGTCGACAGGCCACGCCGCGACCACGGCGCCGCGGCCGCCTCGCGCTTCTCGACCGCACCGACCTCGAGCGGCGTCAGCCCGCGCTCGCGCAGCAGCGCGCGCGCGGCGCGCGCGGTGTCGGCCTGGAGCACACCTTTTTCGGTGCGCCCGGCGCTGTCGAGTGCCTGGTACTGGAAAGCGCCCACGCTTCAATCCAATGACGCGTCGCGCGCGTAGCGCGCGACGATCGCTCCCCCTCCCCTGTGGAACAGGGGAGGGCAAGGGGTGGGGTACACGACGTGCGAGGACATGCTCTCACTCTGGAAGTTGTACTGCACCCCACCCCAACCCTCCCCTGCATCCGCAGGGGAGGGAGTGGACGATCCTAGGTCACACGGACGCCTGCGCCGCGCCGCCGCGCTTCTCGAGGAAGTAGAACAGCGGCACGCCCAGCAGCACGATGATCAGGCCCGGCCAGGTGAACGTCGGCTTGTACGCGAGCAGCGCGATGCAGATCGCCGCGGCCGCGATGATGTAGAGCGCGGGCAGCACGGGATAGCCGAGCGCGCGATACGGACGCTCCGCGTCGGGGCGCGTCTTCCGCAGGCGGAAGATGCCGGCCATCGTGAGGATGTAGAAGATCAGCACCGCGAACACGACGTAGTCGAGCAGGTCGCCGTAACGGCCGGTGAGGCACAGCGCGCTCGCCCACAGGCACTGCGCCCAGAGCGCCCAGCCCGGGACGGCGTGCTTGTTCAGCGTGCCGGCCTTGCGGAAGAACAGGCCGTCCTGCGCCATCGTGTAGTACACGCGCGCACCCGAGAGGATCAGGCCGTTGTTGCAGCCGAACGTGGACACCATGATCATCGCCGCGATCATCATCGTGCCGAACGCGGGGAACATCGCCTGCGACGCGGCGACGCCGACGCGGTCGGCCTCGGCGTGCGCGATCGAATCGAGCGGCAGCACGGCGAGGTACATCAGGTTCGTGACGATGTAGAGCAGCGTCACCATGCCGGTGCCGAGCAGCAGCGAGAGGCCGACGTTGCGCTTCGGGTTCTCGATCTCGCCCGCGATGAACGTGACGCTGTTCCAGGCGTCCGCCGAGAACAGCGAGCCGACCATCGCGATCGCGAACAGGCCGAACAGCGGCACCGGGTCCACGCCGGCGGCCGGCGCGGGCGTCGCCCAGGCGTTCGCCCAGTTCGCGTTCCAGACGTCGGCCTTCGCGGCGAGCGCGAAGCCGAACACCACGAGCGCGAGCAGCGAAACGATCTTCGCCAGCGTGAACGTGGTCTGGATGATCTTGCCTTCGCGCACGCCGCGGCTGTTCACGGCCGTCAGCAGCACGATGACCGCGATCGACACGAGCTGCGCGGCGTTCAGCTTGAACTTGCCCGCTTCCCACAGGATGTTGTGGTCGCCGAGCGCGGGGAAGAAGTACGCGGTGAACTTCGCGAACGCGACGCCCACGGCCGCGATCGTGCCGGTCTGGATCACCGCGAAGAACGCCCAGCCGTACAGGAACGCGATCAGCCGGTTCCAGGCTTCGCGGAGATACACGTACTGGCCGCCGGCGCGCGGGAACATCGCCGAGAGCTCGCCGTAGCTGAGCGCGCAGATCACGGTCATCACGGCGGTCGCCGCCCACACCGCGATCAGCCAGCCGGCAGAGCCGAGCGTGCGCACGATGTCCGCGCTCACGATGAAGATGCCCGAGCCGATCATCGAGCCGGCCACGAGCATCGTGCCGTCGAGGAGCTTCAGGGACCGGCGGAAACCGCCGCCGGATTCGTTGCCCGCCTGCGCCTGCGCCATGCCCGCCTCCCGTGAGTGACCGCCGAAGCTTACCCGACCGGCGCTCGATACTTCCGCGACTTGCGGCGACCGTGCGGCCGTGGCTACGGTTCCGCGTCCCCCGCTGGAGCCTCGCCGTGCGCCCGTTCGCCTTCGCCCTTGCGCTGTCCATGGTCGCCGGCAACGCCGCCGCGGCCGGCTCGCCTGCCGACGCCCTCGCGATCCGCCAGGAAACGTTCCGGCTCGACAACGGCCTGACGGTCGTCGTGCACGAGGACCACAGCGTGCCGCTGGTGTCCGTGAACACCTGGTACCACGTCGGCTCGCGCGACGAGGAGCGCGGCCGCACCGGCTTCGCGCACCTGTTCGAGCACTTCTTCTTCAACGGCAGCGAGCACTATCCGCACGGCTTCCGCGAGGCGATGGACGACCTCGGCGCGACCACGCGCAACGGCACCACGAACACCGATCGCACGAACTTCTTCGAGGACGTGCCCGTCGCGGCGCTCGACCGCACGCTGTACCTCGAAGCCGATCGCATGGGCTTCCTCGCGGCGCAGATCAACGACGAGATGCTGACGCGCGAGCGCGGCGTGGTGCAGAACGAGAAGCGCCAGGGCGAGAACCAGCCGTACGGCCGCGTCTACGACCGCCTGGTGGAGACGATGTACCCGTACTCGCATCCGTACAGCTGGTCGACCATCGGCAGCATGGCCGACCTCGACGCGGCGTCGCTCGCCGACGTGCGCGACTGGTACACGCGCTGGTACGCGCCGAACAACGCCGTGCTCGTGCTCGCCGGCGACATCACCGTGGCGCGTGCGCGCGAGCTCGTGCAGAAGTACTACGGCGGCATCCCCGCGGGTGCGCCCGTGCCGCGGCTGTCGCGCTGGCTGCCCGCGCTCGACACGGACATCCGCGACACGATGCAGGATCGCGTGCCGCAGGCGCGCATCTACCGCGCGTGGCACGTGCCCGGCTGGGGCGAGGCCGATGCGCACGCGCTCGAGGTCTACGCGGCCACGCTCGCGGGCAGCGACGCCGCGCCGCTCACGCGCCGGCTGGTGTTCGAGAAGCAGCTCGCGACGGACGTTTCCGTCGAAGTCGCCACGAGCGAGATCGCAGGCGTGTTCATCGCTACCGCCAGCGTGAAACCGGGCGTCGACCCCGCCGAGGTCGAGCGCGAACTGGATGCAGTGATTGCGGATTCGCTCGCGAAGGACGTGACGCCGGCCGTGCTGGCGCGCGCGAAGACGCGGCTGTTCGCGGAGTTCACGCGCCGCATCGAGCGCCTCGGCGGGTTCGCGCGCTCCGACGTGCTCGCCGAAAGCGTCACGTACGGCGGCCGCGCCGACGCCTACATGGACCGCCTGCGCGACATCGATGCCGCGACTGCGCCCGCGATCCGCGCGACCGCCGCGAAGTGGCTGGGCCGCCACCACTACACGCTCACCGTCGTGCCGTACGCCGCCGCGAGCGACGTGAAGGAAACGCTCGACCGCACGCAGCTGCCCGCGCTCGGCGAGCCCGCCGGCATGGAGTTCCCGCGCGTGCAGCGCACGCAGCTCGCGAACGGCATCGACGTGCTGCTGCTCGAGCGCCACAACGTGCCGCTCGTCACCGTGTCGCTCGTCGTCGACGCCGGCATCGCGAGCGACCCGCCCGCGACGTCCGGCACGGCGCGCTTCGCGCTCGACCTCATGAGCCGCGGCTCGGAATCGCGCGACGCGTACGCCGTCGCGGGCGAGGCCGAGGCGCTCGGCGCGGAATTCAGCACGTATTCGACGCTCGACCTCTCGGTGTTCGAGATGAGTGCGCTTGCCGGCAAGCTCGCGCCGTCGCTCGAGCTGTTCGCCGACGTCGCGCGCCACCCGGCGTTCGACGCGAAGTTGCTCGAAGTCGTGCGCAAGCAGCAGCTCGCGGCGATCGCGCAGGAACGCGCCAGCCCGTTCGGCGCCGCGCTGCGCGTCGCGGCGCCGCTGTTGTACGGCGCGGGCCATCCGTATGCCCAGCCGGCCAGCGGCAGCGGCGACGAAGCGGTCGTCGCGAAGCTCGACCGCGCGGCGCTCGCCGCGTGGCATCGCACGTGGTTCGTGCCGTCGAACGCCACCATCATCGTCGCGGGCGACGTGCAGCTCGCCGACGTGAAGGCGCGCCTCGACGCCGCGTTCGGCGACTGGCGCGGCGGCACCGCGCCGAAGAAGGCGGTCGCCGCGGGCGCGCCGGCCGCGCGCGGCAAGGTGTATCTCCTCGATCGCCCGAACGCACCGCAGTCGGTGATCGTCGCGGCGCACCTCACCGAGCCGGGCGGCGCGGCCGACGATCTCGCGATCGAAACGGTGATGCGCAATTTCGGCGGCATCGCCACGTCGCGCCTGAACCGGAATCTCCGATTGGACAAGCACTGGAGCTACGGCACCACCGGCAACATCGGCACGGCGCGCGGCCCGCGCTCGTTCCTCGTCATCGCGCCCGTGCAGACGGACAGGACGAACGAGTCGATGGTCGAAGTGATGAAGGAAATCCGCGGCGTCGCGGGCGAACGCCCGCTCGCCGGTGACGAATTCGCCTCCATCCGCCGCAACCAGCTCTCGTCGCTCGGCGGCCGCTACGAAACGCTCGCATCGCTCGTCGCGGCAGCGCAGACCGGCCTGTCGATCGGTCGCGATCCCGCGTACTACTACGACTACGCCACGAACGTGCGCGCGCTGTCCGAAGCCGACCTCGCGGCCGCCGCGAAGCGGCTCGTGCATCCGGACGAGCTCACGTGGATCGTGCTCGGGGATGCGGCGAAGGTCGAGGCGGGGATGCGCGAGCTGGGGTATGGCGAGATCATTCGCATTGATGCGGACGGTCGAGTGTCGCGCTGACCCGCTGTGGGAGCGGCTTCAACCGCGATCTTCTGCTCCCGGTGCGCTCGTTGCGGTCAGGAGTATCGACTCGTTGCTGTCCGAGGCGAACGCCTTTTGGATGTTCGCCCCAGCCGAGCTTCAACAACCCGCAGGTGCTCGCGCCAGGATTCGGCCCATGTTGTTCTCGGCACCTTGCTCGGTACGATCATCTTGGTTTCGCGACTGACACCGGTGCTGCTGCTCGGATACATCCCGATTCCGGTCATCTCTCTACGGACGAGCCTAGCGTTCGACACTTCGCCGCCGAGCGGCGGCCAGCGCGGTGAGAGTTACGGCCATGACTACCAGCCCAATTTGTGAGATCCCTGGAATAGCGATGACCGAAATGAGAATGCCAAGAACGATCGAATCGTTGCCGGGGTTCGGATCAAAAGCGCCGAAGTCACCGGTACGGACGGTCAATCGAAGTGGGAAGACGCCATCCGTGGCGCCCGTGCGTCTGATGATTCCGAGAACGCAGGTGATCGACGCGTTCGGACCAAGTCCGCCAGGACTTCCGGTTTGGAACTCCGTTCCGCTCGATTCGACCTGGATAAACGTCTCGCAGGGATCCTCAGGGACGACAAAGACTTCGAATGGCTGCGAATTCTGGAAAGGCGACGGAAACAAGCCGGAGTTGACCACGGCGACTGTGGCTGCTTGTGGCCCCGCATTTCGGATGGTAATCCGAAGCCTGCCCGACTGATCGGTAGGGACCAGCCCGCCTGGAGTTAGTACCGCAGATACAGAAAGGTCGGACACAATGTCGAATGCGGTAAGCGAGTAAAGCTGGCCGGCCGTGTTGTTGGAGCTGTCCGGATCGACTTGGTCGGCACCAACTCGAAACGTGATGAATAGCGCTCTCGGCATTGCAACGGGCGTCGCGCGCAACTCGATCTGACATGCGCGTGTTTCTCCGGCACTCATAGCGCCGATCGTCCACGAAAAGATAGGAGCCGACGGTGTTCCGCTGTTCGCGAGAGTGCAATTGAGAGGATTGAACGTGATTTCGAGTCCCGGGATTGGCGAAACGCTACGCACAACGACGTTCGTGGCTGCATCGGGACCCAGATTCGCTGCCGACAGGGTCAGGACCGGGGCACGTGTCTGGGAGATCGCGATTCCCGAAGTGCCTCGCGTCAATTGCAGGTTGGCTTGCTGAGCAAGCGCCAGACACGGCGCCGCCATCAACGCGGCGCCGTGCAGAAGCGACAGGATCCTACTCAAAGCCATCCCAGAATATCCGTGCGGGCTCGCCGACGCCGCGGAAGCCGACCATGTCTGGCGCGAACTCGCGGATGATGCGCGCTGCGTTGCGATACCGATTGCCATCCGCAGTGTATACGGGGACGTACGTGCCGGACGGGCTCGAGGTGCCCGCGAAAAGCTTGTCCGGATTGCTGTACTGCACGGCGACGGTACTGGTGCACACCGTCGTCCCCGTATCCGGCACGCACTCCTGGCCGCTCATGAGATCGCGTACGGCACCGGGCACGCGATGCGCGTACGCATACCTCCGGGGCTGTAGGCCTTCGGACGTTCCTCGCAGCGGCTCGTGCTCAGCGCCGAATACATGGCCGACTTCATGCGCGAAAGTTGCGTACGTTGTTGCAAAGTTGAACGACACGACCGCCCATGACCAGTAGCCGTACGCAGCGCCCGGATTGCAGGCAATGACGCCGGCGAACTGTCCCACGCCGCAGTTAGGCCTCTGCAAGACAGCCAAGCCATAGAGTGGTGTGGGCGGCGTTTGCATCATGTCGTGCCCTGATCCTTAACGAGTACCACGACCACCTCCGCACCTGCCGCGTCCCGGGCACCGACGAGATTCGAATCGAGGTAGGTGTTATTGCGGACCTACGCAAACCTCGACACCGGGTCGGTCTGCGTCGAATAGTTCAGCTCGTTGAAGTTCCACCCGTAGACATCGCCGACCTGTGTCACGCGGACATAAATGGTCTGACCACTATCGGCAAGCGCTTGGTTCATCTCTTTGATGGCCGCTGCCGCGCGATCGCGGATGGAGGTGATCGTGACGCCCGGAATGGTGAGTACCTGTGGGGTGTACGCAACTAGAACCGTGATTTCGAGATTCACCTGCGGAGACATCGGTAGCGGCGGACTGGCGTCCGTCTGCGTTGGTGAAGCGAGCAACACTGAGTTCTTCCCGTGACTTTCGTCCTCATTGGCGCATTGCGCGCGGCCCAGGTATGACGCGTCGATGTCGTCGAGTACGTGCGCCGAACCAATACTTCGAATTGACAACGGGTCTGGTCCAATCACATCGGCGGTGACGCGCCCTTCGCGCACGGTCAGGAACAGCGTTCCCGCGGGCCCGTCGCAGAAACGAAGTAGGCTAATTTGTTCGGAACTTCGCTCGGGATGATCGTCCCGTCATCAGCGATCTCGAATCCTCGCTCGGCGTCGAAGGCATGCAGGCGAAACTCAGCGACATCGCCGCCCGGAAGTGTTGCCCGAATGCGGGGATTGCCGCGAGCGAGATCGACGATGTTGGGTGTGACCGAATATCGACGTTCGATCATTTCGTCGTTCGGTCGTTCGACTTCTGTTGCAGCTCCGACAAGCAGATCGACGGGCTCCCGCGGCGGCTCGATGGGAGCCGTAGCCAGAGAGAGCGTCACTCAGAAGGCAGTGGCGAGCATCATGGGTCCTCCGATGTCTCAGCATTCCAAGCCCCCGGCCGATTGATGATAGGTCTCCTTCGCGTGTGAAGCTGGGCGTCGCGTCATGTTCCGTGATGGGAGGAGTCGCTCGATCGTGGCCTGACGCTTCCTCGCGACGGGAGAGACCGTGAGCTTCGTCATGGTGCGACTGCCCATGGAGCGACGATTCTCGCTCGTGTCGCGGGAAGATCTCGACTGAAGTCGCTCCTACAAGGCCGCGTCAATCTTCTCGCGTGACGCGGAGCACTTCATCCGCCGACGTGACCCCGGTAACGCACTTCGCCCAGCCGTCGCTCGCGAGGCTCGCCGCATGCGTGCGCGCATGTGCCTCGATCGCCTGCTCCGACGAGCCATCGTGGACCATGCGGCGCAGCGTGTCGTCGAGGACGACGAGCTCGTAGATGCCCGTTCGACCGCGGTAGCCGCCGTGCTTGCCGACCGCCTTCGGGCCGGGGCGGTACAGCGTGACCTTCTCGTCGGCGGGCCGGCCGAAGGCCGCGAGCTCGGTCGCCGTCGCTTGATACGCCTCGCGCGTCGCGGGATCGAGCACGCGCACGAGGCGCTGCGCGAGCACGCCGATCAGCGACGACGCGAGCAGGAACGGTTCCACGCCCATGTCGCGCAGGCGCGTCACCGCGCCGACCGCGGAGTTCGTGTGCAGCGTGGAGAGCACGAGGTGGCCGGTGAGCGATGCCTGCACGGCGATCAGATCGGAA
>CALKUS010000266.1 GCA_937996755.1 uncultured Pseudomonadota bacterium
GGCCCCGCGTACGCCGGGCTCGTGACGCTCGCGACGCTCGTGCTCGTGCTGCCCGAGTTCACGGTGAGCGCCGCCGGCCCGCGCTACTCGGTGCCGCAGCTCGCGTTCATCGCGGTCGGCTCGCTGCTGCTGTGGCTGTTCTTCGTGTTCTTCCAGACCGTGCGCCACCGCGATTACTTCCTGCCGCCCGGCGACGCCGGCGACGAGGACGTACACGCGGCGAAGCCGACTGCCGGCCGCGCCTGGGCCAGCTTCGTCCTGCTGCTCGTCGCGCTCGTGGCGGTGGTCGGCCTGGCGAAGGCCTTGTCGCCGGCGATCGAGACTGGCGTGGCGGGCGCAGGCCTGCCGCCCGCCGTGATCGGCATCGCGATCGCGCTGCTCGTGCTGCTGCCCGAGACGGTCGCCGCCGTGCGCGCGGCGCTCGCCGACCGCCTGCAGACCAGCATGAACCTCGCCGTGGGCTCGGCGCTCGCCAGCATCGGCCTCACGATTCCGCTCGTGGTGGTGGTCGCCATCTGGGCCGACCTGCCGCTCGTGCTCGGGATCGACCGCAAGGACATGGTGCTGCTGTGGCTCACGATCGCGGTCGGCACGATCGGGATCGGCTCGGGGCGCACGAACATGATGCAGGGCGCCGTCCACCTGCTGGTGTTCGCGGCGTGGCTGTTCCTGGCCGTCGTTCCCTGAACGAACGGAACTTTCGTCGCTCCGTCCGGATCGTACGAGGATGCACATGCGCACCGTGGCCATCGCCGTGACCTGTGGGCTCGTGCTCGCCGCCGAGGCGGGCATGATGTGGGCGCGCATGGAACCGAAGGAGTGCCGCGCCGAGTCGCCGACCATCGCGCTCGACGCACTCGCCGGCCGCATCCAGGGCTATGCACGCGAATCCGGCAGCCTGCCGCGCGACGTGCGCTGGATCGCGATGTGCCCGGTCGACCGCTCGCCGACGAAGGAAGCCGCGTTCCTGCGCGATGCCTTCGGCACGCCGATCCGCTACGAGGTGACCGGCCCTGGCTCGTTCCGCCTGACCTCGTGGGGACCGGACGGCGAGCCCGGCGGCGAGGACGTGTTCGCGGACCGCACGCGCGAATACACCGTCGAAGAACCGAAGCTGGACTGGTACGCGCGCGACGCGCAGCCGTGATCCGCGCGCGCTCGGTGGCGCGCGGCACTCACCGCAGCCTGGCGGCAACCGGCGAGATTCGGGTGGGGCAGGATGCCGAACGAGGTGCACCAGGGATGGTGGCGATCCGCTGAAGTCGGGTCGGCCGGGCGAAACTCTACCGGAGCGCCCCGGCCCGCCGCGAAGCAGCGTCGAGAGGAATGCCGCGCACACGGCAACGCGACACGCGCACGTCGATCTGCGATGCTCCGCGCCTCGATCGCCGCGGAGAACCTCGATGACGATGCGCGCCGGATTCGCGTTCGCTCTGCTCATTTCGCTCTGCACACCGACGTTCGCGCAACAGGCCGTCGTTGCGACGTTCACGCCCGACCCTGCGCCGCAAGGCGTCAACGTGCAGATGGCGTATACGCTTCCGCGGCCCGGTTGCGGCTCCGCCATTGCAACGACGGTGACGCGCAACGGAACCGCCATTCGCGTCGACTACGTGCTCGGCGAGCTGCCCGGATCGATCTGCCTCGGCACGCCGCCGCCGTTCACGCCCGTGGTGCTGGACCTCGGGGGCTATCCTCCGGGTCTCTACTCGGTCAGCGCATTCGGCACCGACCAGGTCTACCAGGGTGCGGTGCCCGTCGTCTCGGGCACGTTCGGCGTCGTCGCGAGCTCGAGCGTGCCGGCGATCTCGTCCGCGCTCGCCGCGCTGCTCGGAACGCTGGCGGCGTTCGCCGGCGCAGTCGTGTTGCGCCGACGGACCTCGCGCTGATCGCGTACGAACGCCGTCCCGAACGAAGTGAAGGATCTCCCGCTCGCGGGAGATCCTCCGGACTGCGGCGTCGGCATGGCGAAGGCTACGGCTTCGCCAGCTCGTACAGGTACTGCACGAACGACAGCACCGCGCCGTCGTAGCCCTGGATCTTCGGGTTGCTGGATTCGATGAGGTAGTACTCGTCCGGCGCGTGCGCGCCGCTGCCGTGGCCGAGGCCGAAGTGGCCCGACGCGAGGCTCAGCGGCGGATTGGTGAACACGAAGCCCGGATACGAGCCCGCGTTGCGCGGCCAGAGCAGCGGGTCGTAGCCTGCCGCGCGGAACGCGGCGAGTTGCGCCTGGATCAGCGCGGAATCCTTGCTCGTGCTCGTCGGGTCGTAGCCGCCGCCGACGTTCACCTCGATGTCGCCGTAGCCGCGCTTCGCGAGGTGCGCCTTCAGCGCCGCGACCGCGTCGGCCATCTTCATGCCCGGCACGAGGCGCATGTCGATTTTCGCGACCGCTCGATGCGGCAGCACGGTCTTGCCGCCGACGCCGGTGTAACCACCGACGAGGCCTTCGATGTTGATCGTCGGCTGCGACACGAGGCGCTCGCTCGCGGCCTGGTAGTCGAGGTCGTCGATCCACACCTTCACGCCGAGCTGCTGCTTCGCCTTCTCCTCGTTGCGCACCTTCATCGCTGCCGCGACCATCGCCTTCTCCTCGGCGGAGATCGGCGGCGCCTTCGGGTAGTCGTCCACGGTGATCGTGTTGCCGTCGTCGCTCACGAGCGTGTCGAGCGCCTTCACCAGGCGCCACGCCGGGCTGTCGACCATCGCCTTGAGCGACGAATGCACGTCCTTCGACGGACCGCGGCCCCACTTCTCGCCGCTCGCGACGAGCTCGAGCTCGGCGATGCCCTTCGCGCCGAGCGTCACCGTGACGAGGCCCTCGACGTCCTGCGACGCGGTGGGCATGAACACGCCGACCGTCTTGGCGAGCGCCGCTTCGACTTCGGGGTCGTGCACGATCTGCGCGATGTGCGGCGAACCGATTTCCTCTTCGCCCTCGGCCACCAACACGAGGTTGACCGGCACCTTCTCGTTTGCGCCTCGGATCGCGTGCAGCGCCGCGAGGAACGCCGACTCCGGCCCCTTCTGGTTGACCGCGCCACGACCGACGATCGCCTTGCCGAGGCCCGGCTTGTCGACGATGCGCGCCTCGAGCGGCGGCGACGTCCACTCGGCCGGGTCGAACTGCTTCACGTCGTACATGAAATAGAGGCCGACCGTCTTCGCGGCTCCCGCGTCGAGCGTGGCGAACACGCCCGGCTTGCCGTCCGTGTCGATGATCTTCACCTTCTGGAAGCCCGCTTCCGTCGCGAGCTTCGCCATGTACTCGGCGCCCTCGCGCGAATTCAGGTTCTCCGCCGCGATCGACGGCAGCGCGATCCAGTCCTGCAACCGCTTGACCGATGCGTCGTGCTGCGTGGCGATCTGCGCCTTGATGGCCGCCATGTCCGGCTCGGCCGCGAACGCAGGTCCGGCGGCGAGGAACGCGAGCGCCGCGGCAACGGCGGCGGCAAGGCGTGGTGCGGGGTGAACGTTGCGCATCGGGATGCTCCGCAGGCTCGGTCGGGGAGCCTGCATCCTAATCGAGCGCGGCAGCCGTGGCGCGGATGTTCGCGCCCCGGCTGGTGTCCGTTCCTGCGCCGAGGTCCCTCGGCTACGCCTCGGGATCGGTTCGCCGAAGGCGAATCAATCCTCGAAGCCGTTCGAGTACAGCGTGTCGACCACGATGTTCCAGGTGAACGTGGCGGGCGTGGCCTCGAGGTTGCCGACGGTGTCGCGCGCGCGCACTTCCAGCGAGTGCGCGCCCGTGCCGAGCGCCGGCGTCGTGAACGGCGACGCGCACGCGGCGTACGGGCCGACGTCGACGCTGCACTCGAAGGTGCTGCCGACTTCGTTCGCAACGAACGTGAAATCGCCGGTCGGGTCGGTGGTCGGGTCGTCCGGCGTCGACTCGAAAGTCGTTTCCGGCGCGATCGTGTCCACGGTCCAGCCGCGCTGCGCCGGAGACGCGTCGGCGTTGCCGGCCGTGTCGAGTGCGCGCACCGCGAACAGCCGCGCGCCCTGCGCCAGGTTCGTGTATGTCTGGCCGTTGACGCACGCGGTGAACGCGCCGCCGTCGAGCGAGCACTCGAACGTGCCCGATTCCGAAGCGCTGAACGTGAACTGCGCAGTCGTGCTCGCGACAGTGCCGGTCGGCCCCGATTCGATGGTCGTGTTCGGCGCCGTCAGGTCGATGCTGAACGAGCGCGTCGGCGGCGTTGCATCGCGATTGCCGGCCGCGTCGACGGCGGCGACCGAAAACAGGTGGAATCCGACCGCGAGCTCGGTGTACGTCTTCGGCGAAGCGCAGGCAGTCTCGACGCTGTCCATCACGCAGCGGAACGTCGCGCCGGGCTCGTTCGACGAGAACGTGAATACCGCCGTCTGGCTGTTGTACGGGCCCGAGGGGCCGCTCAGCAGCGTCGTGTCGGGCAGCACGGTGTCCACCGTCCAGTTGAAGGACGCGGGCGTCTGGTCGGGATTGCCACCGGCGTCGACCGCACGCACGGCGAACGCATGCGGGCCGTCGCTGAGGCCGGCGAGCGTCGTGGGCGACGTGCAGGACGCGAACGCGGCACCTTCGACCGAGCACTCGAACAGCTCGGGCGACTCGCTGGACGTGAAGCGGAACTCCGCCGACGTACTCGGCGACGCCGCGGGCGGACTGTCGACGATCGTGGTCTCGGGGCCCTGCGCGTCGACCGTCCAGCTGCGCGCAGCAGGCGTGACGTCGACGTTGCCCGCGCCGTCGATCGCGCGCACCGTGAAGGTGTGCGCGCCGTCGGCGACGTTCGTGAACGTGGTCGGGGACGTGCAGCCGAACGGCGCACTGCCGTCGCGCGTGCAGTTGAACGTGACGCCGGCTTCCGGCGACTCGAACTCGAACACGGCCGTCGAGGAATTCACCGTGCCGCTCGGACCGCTCGTGATCGACGTATCGGGGCGCACCGTGTCGACGCGCCAGGAATGCGTCGCGGGCGACGGGTCGACCACGCCGCCCGGTTCCTTCGCGCGGACCGCGAACGCGTGCATGCCGTCGGCGAGCACCGCGGTGTGGAACGGCGTGACGCACGCCGCGAAGGCGGACGCGTCGACGCTGCACTCGAACGTGCTGCCCGGGATGTCGGCGCTGAACTGGAAATCGCCGGTCGTGTCGTTCGTGGGGTCGGGCTCGACCGCGGTGAGCACCGTTTCGGGCGCCGTGCCGCCGGCGAACGCCGGCATGGCCGCGAACAGCCCCAGTGCCGCGCACAGCCACAGGCGCGGCCGCGCCACGGTTCCGCGTCCCCTTCCCCTCACACGCATCTCGATGATCCTCGAAGCATTTTCCCGGTACATCTTGCCGGCCGTCGCGGCCCGCGATCCGGGACGCAGGCCACACTCCGGCGGCCGGCGACGGACATCCCGGCTCCGGCCGGGGCGCAGAAGATAGCGCCGGCAGGCGCGCACCGCGAGCGTTGCGTGATGGCCGGATCCGGGCATTTCCGCGATTCCGCCGCTGCCGGCCGGATACGCACGTCCGCGTAGACTCGCGGTCCAACGTCCTGGAGGAGTCGCGGATGCGCCTTCCGATCCCCTGCCTGCTTGCCGCGTTCGCGCTGTCCGCCTGCGAGCGTCCCGCCCCGGCGCCGACATCGGCGGAAGCGCCGCCGGCCGCGAACGAGTCGCCGCGCGTCGTGCGAACGGTCGCGCCGCTGCCCGCGCGCTACGCGGCCGACTTGCCTGCGTCGAGCGAGGCGATGGCAGCGTGGATGTCGGGCGACCCGTCGTTCCCGCCGGAGGCGCACGTCGTCGACGCGATCGTCGCCGGCGACGACGACATGTTCGCGCGCCTCGCGGACGCCGCGTCGCGCGTGCCGGCCGATGAAACGCTCGCGTGGGCGAAGGCGTGGCACGACCACCTGGCCTGGCAATCGCCGAACGCGGCGTTCTGCGCGCGCGCGCGGCCCGCGATGGCCGCGCAACCGTCGACGCTGCGCCTCGCGCTCGCGGGTTCCTGGGCGCTCGCGTGCGCCGACGCGGAAGACCGCGGCCTGGTCCTGCGCGCGGACACGCCCGACTGGGCCGTGCTCGCCTGGTATTCCAGCGATCGCCGACCGAAGCGCACGGGCCCCATGCCCTACGACGCACGCCTCGCCGAAGTCCTGCGCCACGCGCTCGCGAACGGCGACGCCCAGCGCCGCGCCGAAGCCGCGCACACGCTGGCCGTGCAGCCGGACCCCGCGGCCGCGAGCGACCTGATCGCCGTGCACGCGGCGATCGCCGACGCAAAGCTCGCCGACGAGCTCGCGGAGCTCATGCGCGCGTCGCCGGACGCCCGCGCATTCGCGATCGGGCGGGAGGCGTGCCAGCGCGGCCGCAACCCGCGCCATTGCGACGAGCGCTACGGCATGGGCGATCCATGGCTGCCGGAGGAAGCGCCGAAGCAGACCTCGGCCGAGCGGGGCGAGCTCGCGGCGCAGCTCGTCGCCGCCGGCTTCGACCGCGTCGACGCCACGACGCCACACACCGGCCTCGGCGTGCCGGCCTGGGACCTGCTGGTCGGCGCGAACCACGCGTACTGGTTCGACGTGGAAACGGGCGACTGGCCGAACCACCACGATTCGCTGCTGCGCAAGCTCGCGGCGCTCGTCGCGCCCGCGCTCGACGGCGTCGTGTTCGAGGAAGTGCCGCCGGCAGACACCGACGAGGAAGGCGACTACCTGCTGCGCGCGTACGTCGACGGCGTGCGGCTGGAAACGAGCGCGGACAACCTCGGCGACTGGTACGACGTGGATGCCGTGCTGCGCCTGCTCGATGCCGTCGTGCTCGAACGCCGGTCGCCCGCCCGCTTCGTCGCGCTCGCCACCGACGACCAGACGCTCACGATCGTCGGCGCGAATGCCGAGGTGCTGTCCGCGGCGATCGCGCGCAAGCTGGTCGAGCCGGGCGACGTGCACGCCGCGGAAGCGCTCGGCAAGCAGTTCGAGGAGCGCGTCGGCCGCATGCTCGAGGCGGGCGAGGTGCGAAGACCCGACGGCCGGTAGGCGCTCTTCACGCCCCTTCCACACCCGACGCGTGCGGCGGTTTTCCAAGCTGAATGCGCGACAACACAAGCGGATGCGTTGGGGAACCAGACAGCTTCCCCGGTACAGGATGCTGGCCATCGCGCTGGGAGCGCACCTGGGGACGTCGATGAAGCGGATTTCGATGAAGAGCGGGATCGTTATGGCGGCGCTGTTTGCGGTGTCCGGCCTGGCCACGGCCCAGTCCTGCGGCCAGATCGTGGAGTCCGACCTGCGCCTCGACCGCGACCTGCACTGCCCGGACGGCACGGCGCTGCTGCTCGCGCGCAGCGGCGTGACCATCGAGCTCAACGGCCACACGATCAGCGGCGACGCCGACTCCACGGCCATCAACGTGACCGCACTGCGCGACGTCCGGATCGTCGGCCCGGGCCGCATCCAGGGCGTCGGCACCGGTGTCGAAGGCACGCGCGTGCTCGGGCTCATCGTGACGAACCTGGAGTTCGTCGACGTCGGCAACGGCGTGCGCCTCTACAACAGCAGCGAAGCCGAGATCGCATGGAACAGCTTCGACGGCGTGCTCGGCCACGCGATCGCCGCGCTCGCGCTGCCGTACTCGGTCGTGCCGGCGTACGGCAACTCGATCCACGACAACTCGATCTCGAACAGCGAGTACGGCGTACTCGTGTCCGGCGAGGAAGGCGGCGATGCAGTCGTCGCGGGCAACGCCTTCGAGGCGATCGGCACGTTCGGCATCATCGACGCGGCGCCGTACAACCGCCTCGAGAACAACCGCTACGGCTACATCGGCGTCGCGAACGTCGCGCGCTGATACGCTTCCCTCGCGCGCCGCACGCGGCGCGCGGGGAGGAGCACTGGACACCGAGCTGCCGCGCGCGCCGGCCACCGAGCGCAATCGCGAACCGATCCTCGCAGTGCTGCGCACGCACCTCGGCGCTTGCCGTTCCGTGCTCGAGCTCGGCAGCGGCACCGGCCAGCACGCGGTGCACTTCGCGGCCGCCTTGCCGCACCTCCGCTGGCAGACGAGCGACCTTCCCGCTGCGCACGCGGGCATCCGTGCATGGATCGCCGAATCCGGGCTCGCGAACGTCATGCCGCCACTCGCGCTCGACGCGGCCGACGTGGGCACCTGGCCGACCACGCTGTACGACGCGGTATTCACCGCCAACACCTTCCACATCATGGCCTGGCCACAGGTGCAGGCCTGCTTCGCGAGCCTGCCGCGCGTGCTCGCGCCGCGCGCGAAGCTGGTCGTGTACGGGCCATTCAACTACGCGGGCAGCTTCACCTCGCCGAGCAACGAGGCGTTCGATGCCAGCCTGAAGGCAGTCGATCCGCGCCGCGGCATCCGCGACATCGAAGCCGTGCACGCGCTCGCGGCGAATGCCGGCCTCGCGCCGATCGACGACATCGCCATGCCCGCGAACAATCGCTGCGTGGTCTGGGCCCTGCGCGGCTGAGGAACCCTCGACCCGTCCGGCAACACGTTCGCCGGTCGATGCATCGGGCATCGGCGACGCGAACCGGGGCGCTCACGTCACGAGCACGGTGCTCCCCGTCGTCTGCCGCGCCTCGAGCGCGCGATGCGCCGCTGCCGCCTCAGCGAGCGGGAAGCGCTGGTCGACGCGGATCTGAACGGCGCCCGAGAGCACGACGGCGAACAGCTCGTCGGCCATCTGCTGCGTCGCCGCGCGCGTCGCGATGTGCGTGAACAGCGTCTGGCGCGTGAAATAGAGGGAGCCCTTCGGGCCGAGGATCAGCGGCGAGAACGGCGGTACCGGTCCGCTCGCATTGCCGAAGCTGGCCAGCAGCCCGAACGGCCGGAGGCAGTCGAGGCTCTTCTCGAACGTGTCCTTGCCGATCGAGTCGTACACCACCTTCACGCCGCGACCGCCGGTGATTTCCTTCACGCGCGCGACGAAGTCCTCGGACTTGTAGTCGATGGCGTGCGCGGCGCCGTGGGCGAGCGCGAGCGCGCACTTCGCGGGGCCGCCGGCGGTTCCGATCAGCTGCAGGCCGAGCGCCTTCGCCCATTGGCACGCGATCAGGCCGACGCCGCCCGCGGCGGCGTGGAACAACACGAAGTCGCCGCGTTCCAGGCCTTCGACCGGCAGCGTGCGCCGCAGCAGGTACTGCGCCGTGAGGCCCTTGAGCATCATGCCGGCCGCGGTCTCGAACGCGATGCCGTCGGGCAGTCGCACGACGTTTTTCGCCGGCATCGTGCGCGCTTCGCTGTAGCTGCCGGGCGGCCCGCCCGCGTAGGCGGCGCGGTCCCCGACGCGGAGGTGGTCGACGCCCTCGCCGACCGATTCGACGATGCCCGCGCCTTCCATGCCCAGCGCGTGCGGCAGCGGCAACGGATACAGGCCGGTGCGGTGGTACACGTCGATGAAGTTCAACCCGCTCGCGTGCTGGCGGATGCGGATCTCGCCGGGGCCGGGTTCGCCGACGTCGACGGTGTCGAGCATGAGCCGTTCGGGACCGCCCGTGGCGTGGATGCGGATCGCTTTCACTTTGTCCATGCCGGCATTGTGGCGCAAGCGGGGAACCATTCGCGCGACGGTCGTGTCGCAACTGACGCACCGCCTGCAGCCTCCGCCGACCAACCGGGAGTTCCGCCATGCGCTTCGCGATTCCGACGCTCGCAGCGTCCGCCCTGCTCGCCTCCGCTGCCGCCTCCGCCGCCGGGCCCGAAGCCCCGCAACCAGCCACGCTCACCTTCGTCGCGCCCTACTCGGCGCTCGTCGGCAATGCGTTCGGGATGGATGCGATCGACAGCCTGCCGCTCGTCATGGACCAGCGCCAGGAAATCAAGATCGGCGGCGGCCTGCGCACGGTCTGGTACTCGTGCCCCGGCGAAGCCGGGCCGAAGGACGGCTCGCGCATGAGCTTCGCATTCGAGGCGGGCAAGATGTACGAGCTCGTGTGCCGCACCGGCCAGGAAGCCGCGATCCGCGAAGCGGACAACTGCTGACCCGCTAGCGGTCCGCAGCCTGAGCTTCGGCTTCCGGGAACCCGGCGACGTCGTCGGCGTCGCCCGATTCCTCGTCCAGCGTCGCTGCGGCCAGCATCGAATGGGCGCACTCGACGAGCGCCGGCGAAGGCGCAGTTTCCTTGTCGAAACGCCGGATCTCGAGCAGGTTGCGCACGACGTAACCCGGCGTGAGAAGCAACCCGGGCAGCGACCACCAGCCCGCTGCCACGCAACCCAGGATCGCCAGCAGGTTGGAGTTGCGTCCGCAGCGGCGGCAGCAGAGCCGCGTTTCGACGGCTTCCGAATAGCCCTTGATGTACGAGTAGATGTAGTGCGCGCGCCGCATTTCCGGCGTGCCGCCGTCTCGACCACAGCGCGGGCACTCGCCCGCGCGGAGCTTCATCGCCAGGTTCCGGGCTTCATCGACGTCGATGTCTTTCGACCGGTCGAAGATGCGCATGCCACGGACGCATTCCGCGCTGCAGAGCCGCGAGCCGCAGTCCTCGATCATGCCGCCGGCCAGCGACCGACCGCAGTTGTCGCAGAGATTCTGCGCGCGTGCACTCGGAATGCGCGTGCGGGTTGCCGCGCGATGGCGCGCGAGCATGTCGTCGTCGCTCATCCCGCGCTCCACGAGCACGGCGGTCAGGGCCGCGAGCGCGGTATCGGAGAGCTCGACGCCGTGGAGCTGCTCGAACAGCTCGTCGGTACCGAGCGCCCGGTAACGGGCGACGAAGAAGTCGTGATCCAGCTTCATGATGACCAACGCGAAAAGCGCGAACGAACCGGATCAGGAAATGGGTTGCGCGCATGTATGATCGCATCGAACCCAGCCGTCGATCGCGACAATGGAATCGACCGTGATGGCACCTTTCCTCGCGCACTTCGTGTTCTGGACGCTCGCGCTGGTGGTCTGCGTCGCCGCGTACATGTACGCGGTTTCCACGCGCAGGCGCGTCACGTGCCGCAGTTGCGGCGAGCGCGTGCAGATGGAGCACGACACCGTCGCCAGTTGTCCTTCCTGTGGAGCACCCCTGCGATGAGCACGCCCGGTGAACGCGCCAAATTCCCGTTGGGCAACGACGCACCGCCGGGGCCGCCGCCGAAGGACCCGACGCGGCCCGAGCTGCTCGGCGGCAAGCGACCGGACGTGCCGGCCGGGCGCATCCTCGTCACCTCCGCGCATGGTTTCCAGGGCTACGAGATCATGAGTTACCAGGGCATCTGCTGGGGCATCTCGGTGCGCGCGAAGGACGTCGGCCAGGATTGCCTGATGGGCTGCAAGAACATCACGGGCGGCGAGCTGCAGAGCTACGCGGAGCTCGCCGACGAGACGCGCCAGAAGGCGCTCGACCGCATGTTCCAGGCCGCGCGCCGACAGGGCGCGAACGCGGTGATCAACTTCCACTTCGAATACCACGCGCACGGCCAGGGCAGCAGCGACAGCGTCGTCGCGTTCGGCACCGCGGTGCAGATCCGGCCGATCCCCGACTACATCCCGACGGGTGCGGAAGGCGCGATCCTGCGCGACATCGCCGACCGCCTCGACCACCTGAAGCCCTGACCGGCGGCGCGCGGCCCGCTTGCGCGCGGCGCCGCTCGGCCCTGCCTGCCCCGAGGGGCAATCGCGCACCGACGTGCGCCGTACCTGATCCAGGTCAAGTCGCGGCGCGAGCGGCGGCGTAGCGTCGATCCGCGTCGCGCACGAGTGCGACGCCGACCACGCCGGCGACAGCCGGCACCGGGGGCCGCGATGGCGTTCGCCTGGATGAGGCGGTGGTGGAGTCGCTGGCGTGCCCCGAGCGGACGCTGGGCACTCGGCACGCTGCTGACCGTCGGCTTCGCCGTCGGCATCGTGTTCACGGCCGGCTTCAACGGCTTCGTCCACGCCACCAACACGATGGACTTCTGCACCTCGTGCCACGAGATGCGCGCCTTCGTCTACGAGGAATACCGGCACAGCGTGCACTGGACGAGCCCGAGCGGCGTGCGTCCCGGCTGTCCCGACTGCCACGTTCCGCGCCCCTGGGGTGCGAAGATGTGGCGCAAGTTCCAGGCGACGTACAACGAGCTGCCGAACCACCTGCTCGGCAAGATCGACACGAAGGAAGAATTCGAGGCGCATCGCCTCGAGATGGCGCAGTCGGTGTGGGCCGCGATGAAGGCCGACGACTCCGCCGGCTGTCGTGGCTGCCACGACGTCGCCGTGATGGCGCTGGACGAGCAACGCCCGCGCGCCCGCGCGCAACACGCCGACATGGCGAAGACGGGCGAGACCTGCATCGATTGCCACAAGGGCATCGCGCACACCAGGCCCACCCTGCCCGAGGACGAGAAGCCCGCGCAGGAAGAGGACTTCTCCCTGTAACCGGAGCATCGCCATGCGCCCGACTGCGACTGCAGCATCCGTTCGCGACTTCGCCTCACGCACCGCGCTGGGCGCGGCGCTCGCGCTCTGGCTCGTCGCGGCACCCGCGCTCGCGGTGGACTGGTCGCAGGTGCCGGCGAAACCGGTGTCGCTGTTCTATCCCGGGCAGGCGTCCTGGGAATGGGTGATGACGGCGAAGGACCACAGCGGCGCGACGAAATTCCGCGAAGGCAAGAACTGCAAGGGTTGCCACGAGGGCGAACAAGCCGACATGGGCAAGCGCATCGTCACCGGCGAAAAGCTCGAGCCGGCGCCGATCGCGAACAAGCCGGGCGGCGCGAAGCTCGAAGTGCGCGCCACGCACGACGCCGAGCGGCTGTACTTCCAGCTGCGCTTCCAGCCGGCGGCGGCCAGCGGCACGAAGGACGACCCGGAGGTCGCCGCGCACGTCACCGTGATGATCGACGACGGCAGCGTGAAGGAAGCCTCGCGTGCGGGTTGCTGGGCGAGCTGCCACGACGACGCGATCGGGATGGCGAGCGCGCCGGCCGGCGGGCAGATCACGAAATACCTCGGCGCGTCGCGCACGAAGCTCGCGCGCACGGGCGGTGGCGAGAACTACAAGCCGGCGGCCGATATCGACGCCCTGCTCGCTTCCGGCACCTTCCTCGAGTACTGGCAGGCGCGGCTCTCGCCGGGGAAACCGGCGCAGGCAACCAGCGGCTGGATCCTCGACAAGCGGCACGAACACAGCCCGGCGGCCAGCAGCGCGACGGCGACGTTCGCCGACGGCTGGTGGACCGTCGAGCTGAGCCGTCCGCTCGCCGCCGGCGGGCCGGGGCAGAAGGCGATCGCGGCGGGCAAGACCTACACCGTCGGCTTCGCACTGCACGACGATTACGCCCGCCACCGCCACCACTACGTCTCGTTCGAGCACACGCTCGTGCTCGATGCCGGAACGGCGGACTTCGTCGCCGCGAAACAGTAGCGGCCGCGTGCCCGGACGAGGAGGACGCGCCATGCGCAATGCGAGTGCACCGATTCGCTGGTTGCTCCGCCTGTCGTTCCTCGCGCTCGCCGCCGGGGGCTCCTCCACCGCGCAGGATGCTGCGCCCGCCACGCCCGCTGCCGTCGCGCCGGCAGCGCGCGAGGCGGTGCGCGTCTGCACGAAATGCCACGACGAATCCGACGCGAAGCCGGTGCTGTCGATCCTGCAGACGCCGCACGCGGTAGCGGCGGACCCGCGCTCGCCCTTCGGCGAGGAAGCGTGCATGACCTGCCACGGACGCAGCGACGCACACGTACGCAAGACCGGCGAAGGCGAGCGTTCGTTGCCCGACGTCGTGTTCGACGGCAAGCACGCGTCGTCGACCGAGGCGCGCAATGCGGTGTGCCTCGGCTGCCACGAGTCTGGATTGCGCTTGCACTGGCAGGGCAGCACGCACCAGTCGCAGGGCGTCGCGTGCGTGTCGTGCCACGACGTGCACACCGGCCACGACGCCGTGCTCGCGAAGGAAACGCAGCCCGACACGTGCTTCGCCTGCCACCGCGAAAAGCGCGCGGAAATCCTCCGCCCGTCCTCGCATCCGATCCGCGAAGGCCAGATGGGCTGCAGCGACTGCCACAACCCGCACGGGTCGAACGGGCCGCGCCTGCTCGCGAAGTCCACCGTGAACGAGACCTGCTACACGTGCCACGCCGAGAAGCGCGGCCCGTTCCTCTGGGAGCACGCGCCCGTCCGCGAAGAGTGCACGCTCTGCCACCGCCCGCACGGCTCCGTGCACGCGAACCTGCTGAAGACGCGCGTGCCGTGGCTCTGCCAGCAGTGCCATCTCGCGCCCCAGCACCCGAGCACCGCATACAGCGGCACCGGCCTGCCCGGCGCCGCCACGCCCTCCGGCGCGCAACAACTGCTCGGCAAGGGCTGCCTGAACTGCCACTCCGAGATCCACGGCTCGAACCATCCTTCGGGCGTTCGCAAGACGCGTTGATCGGCGCCGCGGCGGCGCAGCGAGGTACGCCATGCAAGCCAGGACGGAACGTCGACTCCATCGTTGTCGCCGGACACTGCTCGCCGCGACGATCGCGGCCTGCCTCGTCGCGGGCCCCGCGCTTGCGCAGGACGACGAGTTCTCGCTCGGCGACGAGCCCGTCGCGGAACAGCAGAAGCCGGAAGACGCCGAAGCGAAGCGCCGCGAGCTCAGCGAGCCGGCGAACTGGGTCGAGATCGGCGCCGGCTGGGTCAGCGACGATTCGTTCCGGTTCGGTCGCTACAACGGGCTCGAGTATTCGGGCCTGTACGGTGTGCTCTCGTTCGACTACGGACGCAGCGCGACCTGGGATGCCGCGGAGCCGGGATACTGGCGGATGACCGGTACCGACCTCGGACTCGACACGCGCGAGCTGACGTTCGAGCGCGGCGTGCGCGGCGACTGGCGCGTCGAGGTCGGGTACGACCAGCTGCCCGCGAAGGGGACGGACAGCGCGCGCACGATCTTCGCGAACCCCGGCGATTCCACGCTCGTGCTGCCGTCGAACTGGGTTCCCGGGCAGACGACCGCGACGATGACGCGGTTGGACGAGTCGCTGCGCGAGCTCGACCTCGAGCAGATGCGCCGCCGCTTCGACGTGGGATTCCGCAAGAACATCGGCGGGCAATGGCAGGTTGATACCCAGTACCGCCGCGAGACGAAGACGGGCGAGAAGAGCATCGGCGCGGTGATCGGCAACAGCGGCGGCAACCCGCGCGGCGTCGTGCTGCCCGAACCGGTCGACTACGCCACCGACCAGGTCGACGCCGTCATGCGCTGGGGCAACGATCGCGCGCAGGTCCAGGGCGCGTACTACGGCTCGTTCTTCCACAACGACAACACGGCGCTCACCTGGGCGAACCCGTTCTCCGCGATCAATGGCTGGGATCCGTCCGCCGGCTATCCGAACGGCCAGGGCAGCCTGTCCTCACCGCCCGACAACCAGTTCCACCAGCTCAGCCTCGCCGGCGGCTGGAACTTCTCGAGCACCACGCGCGCGACCGGCGACGTCGCATTCGGCCGCATGACGCAGGACGACCGTTTCCTTCCGTACACGATCAACCCGACGCTGG
The DNA here is from genome assembly GCA_937996755.1 of uncultured Pseudomonadota bacterium. GTDB lineage: Bacteria > Pseudomonadota > Gammaproteobacteria > Xanthomonadales > Ahniellaceae > CALKUS01. Next base: position 15,453 of record CALKUS010000266.1, read on the forward strand.
CGGCCAGCGTCACGCAGCCGCTTCCGCGCGACTCGCTCGACGGTCGCATCGACACGACCGTGGTGAACCTGGGCCTGTACTCGCGCGCGAGCGACCGCTTCCACTGGAACGCCGCATATCGCTTCGACGATCGCGACAACAAGACGCCGCGCGACGAGTACGTCTACGTCGGCGGCGACTCGCAGGTACAGCAGACCGGCACCACGAGCAGCTTCCGTCGCTACAACGAACCTTACAGCTACCGCGAGCAGAAGCTGCGCCTCGACGCCGGTTTCGAGCTGTCCGAGCGGTTCGACCTGGAAGGCTGGGCCGACCGCCGCAGCATCGATCGCACGTACTCCGAGCGCGAGGAGGCGGACGAGACGACGGTCGGCATCGGCCTGCGCAGCGATTTCTCGGATCGCGTCGCGGGTTACCTCCGGCTGAGCCGCGCCGATCGCAACGGGTCGACGTACGTCGGCAACGAACCATTCCTCTCCGGCTACGACCCCGGCTACACGGCGACCATCCCGGGCCAGTTCGAGAACCCGCCCGACCTGCGCAAGTACCACGAGGCCGACCGCACGCGCGACGCCGCGCAATTCAACCTCTCGTTCACGCCGACCGAGGCCTGGGCGCTCGGCTTCAACGCGAGCTGGCTCGCCGACGACTACGACAGCTCCGAGCTCGGGCTGACGAAGGGCAGCGTGCAGGACATGACGTTCGACGTCGCGTTCACGCCGTCGGCGGCGTGGACGGCGTACGGCTTCTACACGTACGAGAAGCTCGTCAACGACCAGGACGGCCAGAGCGTCGGCGGCAATCGCGTCGTGGACGCGGCGAACCCGGCGCGTTCGTGGTTCGCCGACCATCGCGACCACGCGCGCACCACGGGCCTGGGCATCACGCATCCGATGTTCGACGGGAAGCTCGACACGAGCGTCGACTTCGTGCGCTCGCGCACGCAAGGCGACGTGTCCGTGACCACGGGCGCGGCGCTCGCGTCGGGGCCGCTGCCGCGCGACGTGACGCGGCTCGATTCGCTGTCGCTGCAGGCGCGCTGGCACTGGCGCAAGGATGTCGCCATCCATTTCGCGTGGCGCTTCGAGGACTACGAATCGACCGACTTCGCACTCGACGGCGTCGAGCCCGACCAGCTCGCGAACGTCGTCGGGCTCGGCAACGAGAGCCCGGACTATCGCGTGAACGTCTTCACCCTGGCATTCAACCTGACGTTCTGAGCGACGCCCGGCTATCCTTCGCGCGGACCTCGGGGAGGAACCGCGCGGTGGACGTGCCGGCACTGCAGCGAATCGCGATCGAGTGGCGGCACGCGTGGCCGGTGCGCTTCGCGCACCATCCGTTGTGCGCGCGACATCGCCACGAAACCTGGCGCATCGGCCGGCTGTATCTGTGCCGTGGCTGCGCGTCGCTCGCCGCGGGGCTCGTCGCGGGAACGAGCGCGGTGCTCGCGGCCGGTGGCGCCTGGACCGCGGTCGCGTCGGCCGTGCTGCTGCCGGTCGTCCTGCTGCCGTCCTGGCCGGCGTGGTATCGACGCCTGCCGCGACCGCTGCGCGACGCGCTGCGCATGGCGCTCGGCTTCCTCGTCGCGAGCGGCAGCCATGCGGTCTTCGTCGCGCCGGCGATGCTGTGGCCGTGCATTCCGCTGGCGGGCATCGCGTGGTGGTTGTTCCGACGGCAGCGCGCGCGAGTGAACGCGCGGCGTTGCGACGGCTGCCCCGAGCTCGGCCGGGGCGTCTGCAGCGGATACGCCGCGCACACGCACGCGATGCGCGCGATCGCGACGGAGCTGGAGCTGCGCCTGTTGCCCGGCCTAGAGCGCGAGATCGCGACGAGGCATGCCGGCGACGCGAAGCGCTAAGCTTCGCGCCACCCGCGCGCGAGGACTGCCGCCATGCTCGTCGGAACCCTGCTCATCGCATTGCTCGGCGCCGCGCCGCCCGCGCCGCCGACCGAAGTCTCCGGCGCCTTTGTGTACCACGTGCAGGACGACGGCGGCCGACGCGATTTCGTGTCGCTGCTGCCGCCCGCGCGGATGGGCCGCGCCGGGCTGCCCGGCCCGGCACTGCTCGGCGTGCTGCGCAAGCGGCTCGACGAGGGCGGCGAGCTCGAGTCCGGCAACTTCGTGCCGAACGCAGTGGCCGTCGACTACCTGCAGTCCTTCATCGCGCGCACCGCACCGACGCTCGAGGAGGCGCAGTCTGCCGCGCGTGCCGCGCAGGCGCGCGGCGACCGCTGGCTGAACTACATCGACGGGCGCACCCGCGCGCGCGCGGACGCCGCAGACGAGGACCGGATCGGCACGTTCGACGTGGTGGACGGCGCGATCCACGCGGAAGGCTGGCGCCCGAACCGCGCGTACCGGCTCGTGTCCGACGCCGGGATCCTGACGCTCGACGCTCGCCTGCACGCACGCTACGTGGACGCCCTCGCCGCATTGTCGGCGGGTGCGACGTCCGACGCGCGCTGACCATCACGCGTCGCGACCGTCGGCGCCGAGCTCGAGCAGTTCGTGTAGTCGGACGCGTTGTTCTCGAACGGCTTCGAATGGCCGCTACGCAGCGACCGCCGCCATCACGACGATCTCGATCTTCCATTCCGGCCGCGCGAGCGCGGCCTGCACGGTGGCGCGCGACGGCGGCTGACCGGGCACGACCCACGCTTCCCACACGGCGTTCATCGCCGCGAAGTCGGCCATGTCGGTGAGGAAGATGTCGGCGCGCAGCAGCCGCGACTTGTCGCTGCCGGCCTTCGCGAGCAGCGCGTCGATCTTCTCGAGCACTTCGCGGGCCTGTTGCGCGACGTCGGCCTGCGGGTCGTTCGGCACCTGGCCGGACAGATACGCGACGCCGTTGTGTATGACGACGCCCGACATGCGCGGGCCGGGATCGATGCGCTGGATCATCGTGGGCTCTCCGTGGGATGCCCGCGATTGTCGCATCGCACGCGGCGCTTGCGCGGCGCCGAGCGAAACGATTCGTTCGGCGAAGCGGTTCCTATGTCCGAGGAACGTCGGCAAACCGGCTCAGGAGGAACGCGTGCGGGAACGCGCGCACGAGCGACGCCCTGCCCGCGACGCGGATCGCGCCGTCGCGCAGGGCCTGCGCCATCGCGAGGTCGCCGAGCCACACGCGCGCGAACGCTTCGATGCCGGCGTCGACCTGCAGGTCGAGCTCGTCGCCGGGGTCCTGCAGGCAGAGCGTGACGTCCGGCGGCTCGACGACGAGCCAGTAGCTGCGTCGCTTGCGCCAGCGCGGCGGCAAGGGCGCGAAGTCGAAGCGCGCGACGGTGCGCGTCGCGGGCCAGCGCGCGAAGTCGAGCCGCCGCCGCACGTTCCACATCAGCAGGTCGGGATCGAGGTTCGCCTGGTCGAAGCGCGCGGTCCAGCGTTGGCCCCAGGTGCCGAGCGCCTGCACCACGGGAATGAGCTCCGCGCCCGCGTCCGTGAGCCGGTAGCAGTGGCGATGCGTATCGTCGCGGTCGACTGCAACGACGCCGGCGCCCGTCAGCGTCCGCAGCCGCTGCGCGAGCAGCGTGCGCGAGATGCGCGGCATCCCGCGATGGAGGTCGTTGAACGCGGCCGGGCCGTGCGCGAGCTCGCGCACGATCAGCGGCGTCCAGCGATGCGCAAATACCTCGCTCGCCACCGCGACAGGGCAGAACTGGCCATGCCCGCTCATGCCGCCATTGTGCGTCCGCCGCCCCGCGCCGGCCAGTCCAGTTGCTGGACTGGACGGCGGTGCGCCATCGGCGGACGCTGTCACCGCCGTCGAACCGGGAGACCGCCATGCCCAGGCACGTTTTCGGCTTGCTGCTCGTCGCGTCGCCGCTGCTCGCCAGCGCCGATGCGGTCGTCGACTGGAACATCATCGCCGGCGACGCCGTCACGAACGCCGCGATGGCCACGCCAACCGCGAACCGCGCGCTCGCGATCGCGCACGTTGCGGCGTCGCATGCCGTGGCGGCATTGCCGGACGACGTCTCCGACGACGCGCTCGACGCCGCGGTCGCCGCCGCGTTCCGCACGACGCTCGTGGCGCTCGTGCCGACGCGCGCCGCCGACGTCGAGCGCGAATACGCCGCGCGCACCGCGCATGCGTCGAAGTCGGCGGTCGCGGCGGGCGAAGGCGCCGCCCGCGAAGTCCTGCGCTCCCGCGAACGCGATGTCGACGCACTGGCGGACGACTTCCGCGTCGAAGTCGAGCCGGGCCGCTACGTGCCGACCACGCTCCCGGCCGTGCCCGCATGGGCGACGCGCCAACCGTGGTTCCTCGCGCGCGCCGACGCGTTGCGCCCCGCGGCACCACCCGCGCTCGGCAGCGCCGCATGGGCGAGCGCGTACGAGGAAGTGCGCACGATGGGCGCGCGCGACGGCTCGCAGCGCACGCAGGCGCAGACCGACACGGCGCGCTTCTGGGAAGCGACGCTGCCGCCGCTCTACCACGGCCTCGCGCGCGAGCTGGCGCGCCAACCGGGTCGCGAACTGCGCCAGAACGCGCGCTTCTTCGCGCGACTCACGTGCGCGATGGACGACGCGCTGATCGCCGTGTTCGACGCGAAGTACCATTACCGCCTGTGGCGTCCGATCACCGCCATCCGCAACGGCGACCGCGACGGCAACGACGCGACGCCGCGCGACGCGCGCTGGCTGCCGTTGATCGAGACGCCCATGCACCCGGAGTATCCCTGCGCGCACTGCGCGGTATCGGCGGCCGTCGCCACCGTGCTCGAGGCCGAGGCGCGCGACTCCGGGTTTTCGCACTGGACCACGACGAGCACGACGGCCGGCGGCGCCTCGCGCGAGTGGCGCGACCTCGACGCGTTCACGACGGAAGTCGCGAACGCGCGCATCTGGGCCGGCGTGCACTACCGCTTCTCGGCCGAGGCCGGCACTGCGCTCGGCCGTGCCGTCGGCAGGGTGGCGGTCGCGGCCGATCCGCCCTGACTACTCGAAGCCGTCCTTGAAGAGCTCGGCGCCGGAGCCCGGCGCGAGCGCGATGCGATCGAACCAGCCGTTGAACTGGTCGTTGCTCGCGTTCGGGTAGACGGCGAGGATCACCGTGATCGAAGTCTGCAGGTTCCAGGCGTCTTCGGGCACGGTGATCGTCGCGGGCAGCGGCGACGCGGTCCACTGATCGGTCGTCGCGAGCGTCACCTCTCCGCCCGCCGAGATCGGGCCGTCGATGCAGCCTTCGCCACCGTCGTGGCGCAACTCCCAGATGATCGCCGTGCGGTTCCATTGCGTGGCGCTGCCGATCGAATGGCCCCACCCGCGCAGGTTGTACGTGCCCGGCCCGGGTACGTTGATGCATTGCGCGAGGCCGAGGAAGCGCGGCGCTGCGCCCTGTCCGGTCACGAACACGGAGCCGCTGCCCGCGGGCGAGCCCGGCGCGTTGTCGTTGGAGTACGTCGCGTCGTGGCCCGGCGGCAGGAACCACAGGTTCATGTCGCCCTCGAATTCGCCGTTCAGCACGAACGGTTGCAACGCCTGGCGCTCGTAGGCACCGAGGTCGCGCACCTGGGTCTCGCTCCGCGGCAGGAAGCCGAGCCGCTGGTCGCGCGGCAGGTTCAGCGCGTCGCGATCGTCGCCCGCCACCGCCGGTGCGAAGTCGACTGCCGGCGACGCCGCGCGCAGTCGATAGTCGCCACGCGCCGGGTCGAGGAATCGCGGCGGCTGCACGATCGCGTTCGGCGCGCCGCCGATCGTCGCGTTCTCGCTCGCGATCACCTGCTGCACGACGGGCGCGCCGCCGCCCGGGACGAGCGTCAGCTTGCCCGGCTGCCAGAGGATCGAGCGGCGCAATCCGACGTCGCCGCGGTTGGCCGTGATGAGCGTCGAGCCGCCGATCGCGTTGCCGGCCACGGTGCTGTCCGCGAACACGACGCTGGAATCGCCGGTCGCGCGCACGAGCTCCTGGGCGAACGTGTTCGCGACGATCGCGCTGTCCAGCACGGCGAGCGCCGCGCTGTTGTCTTCGCTCTGTCGCAGGTCGAACAACCGCCCCGTGCGGTTCGCCGTGACCAACACGCGTCGCACGTTCACGTCGCTCGCGCTGCCGTAGACGAGTGCGCCGTCGGCCGGGGCGCCCGCCGCGTCGTCGGCCACGTTGTCGCGCACCAGCCCGCAGGTCGCGTTCGCCGGGCACGGCAACGCGTTCGGCGGAGCCGTCCCCGGCAGGTTGAAATACAGCGTCCCGCCGACCGGATTCACGCCGGCGGCGTTGCTGCTGTCGAGGTACACCGCCGCACCTTCGGGCGCGGCATTGCCGGTGAGCTCGGCGCGCTGCAGCGTCGCGTACGCGAAGCCGGTGTCGAACTGGTCCTGCGACGGCCAGACGTAGATGGCGCCGCCGCGCTCGCTCGCGAAGTTTTCGCGGATCGCGCCGGGCTTGTCCGGCTCGGTCGAGAACAGGACCAGGCCGGCTTCGCTGGAAGCGCCACTGCCCGCGCTGACCGCCACGCCGCCGCCGCGCTTCGCCTCGTTCGAATAGATCGCGCCGGTGGCGCCGATGCCGCCGCTGGAGACCAGGCCGAGCGCGGCGCGGTCGCCATCGCTGCGGATCACGAGCCCGCCGCCGTAACCCGTGCCGACTTCGCCGAGCGCCTTGTTGAACGCGATCACCGAGCCCGCCTCGGCCATCTCGAACAGCATGCCGTTCACGAACACGCCGCCGCCGTCGCCACGCGCCGTGTTGCCGTTCACGCCCACGTTCGCGCCGAGCACGAGGCGCGCCGCCCCGCTGCCGTTCGCGTAGATGCCACCGCCCTTCACCGCGCGGCCATTGATGATCGCGGCATCGCTGATCGACAGCACGCCCGCGCCGTCGAAGTTGATGTTGCCGCCGGTGCCCGTGAGGAGGTTCGGGTCGCCGTTGCGGACGATGAGGTAGTTCAGCGACACCACGGCAGCGGAGCCGGTGACGATGCGCATCGTGCTCGCGCTGCTGCCACCGGCGCCGTCGATCACGGTGTAGGTGCCGTCGCTGAAGTTCGTGATGCAGTTGGCGTAGCCGCCGAGGATGGTCAGCGGCTGGTTCGTGTCGATCACGAGCGCCGACTGCGCGTAGTTGCCGCTGCGCGTCGCGACGATGAAATCGGGGCCGGGGTTCGCCTCGGCGGCGTTGATCGCGGCCTGCAGCGTGGTGTGGGTGCACGAGGCACCGTCGCTGCCCACCTTGAACGTGGCGGCATGGGCGATGGAAGCGGAGAGCGCGAGCAACGCGCCGGTAATCGGGACTGCGCGACGCATGGTCGTGGACCTCGTCATGCCGCCAGGGGTGCGGCAGGAGCGAGGAACGCCGTTGCGGCGGATTTCTGGCCACGGCGTTGCTAGCCGGCAGGAACGCGCTCCAGCAGCCAGCGGTGGCGATGCAGCGGATGTCCGGGCGGCAATGCCGCGAGCGCGGCGCGGCCGCGCCCGGCGTCGCGACGCGCGCCAGCGGCGTCGCCGCCGGCGGCCCGCAATGCGGCGAGCGTCAGCAGTGCCTGCGCGCGCCACGAGTGCGCGGGCGGCAGCTCGACGTCGAGCTCGCGCAACAATGCTTCGATCGGCGCGATCGCGGGTACGGGCTCGCCAGCGGCGATCGCCGCCTCGGCGAGCGCGAGCCGGGCCGGCAGCCGTAGTGCGCTGTGCGCGGCGACGGGTTCGGCGAGCAACGCCTCGGCGCGTTCGCGCTGCTCCGCGCCGCACGCGGCGCTCGCATGCAGCACGCAGCCGAGCGCGGCGAAGCTGGCGAACTGGAATGCGCCCGACGTCTTCGGCCCGAGCGGCGGCGGCGCGTCGAGCAGCGCGAGCATGGCATCGCGCAACGGCACGGTTTCGTCGCCGAGCCACCAGGCGCGCGCCTGCCAGGCATCGGCGACGCCGAGCAGGACGCGCGCGTCGCCGATCGCCGGCGTCCCGCGGGCGAGCGCGCGCGCTCGCGCGAACGCGGCATCGGCCGCCGCGCGCTCGCCACGCAGCAGGTGCAGGTTCGCCGCGCGCAACAGCCATGCGAAGTATTGCGCGTGGCGTTCGCCATGCACGGCGATCGTCATCGCCTCCGCGTCGCGGCATGCGTCCCCTGCCTCCGCCACGCGCTCCAGGTCGATCAGCACACCGCATTGCCGCAGGAGTACGTTCACCAGCGCAGGGTGCTTCTCGATCGGGATGCGAGCGAACATCGCGCGCGCTTCGACGAAGCGCACCGCCGCTTCGCGCCAGCGGCCGGACTGCGACAACACGCTGCCCAGGTTGAACAGCACCGACGCCGTGTCGACGCTGTCGCCCGCCGGACGGCGGAGTGCGTAGGCGCGTTCGTAACCGGCGGCGGCTGCCGCCAGGTCGCCGGCCGCCTGCTGCGCGCTCGCGAGATTGTTGTACCCGGTCGCGCGGTCGTTCGCGGTGGCGTCCGCGTCCGCCAGGCGCAACGCGAGCGCTTCGCGCTCCATCGCGACCGATTGCGACGGATCGCCGCCGCGCTGGCGGAGCGCGAGCGACAGCGCATCGAGCGCCTCTGCCTGCAGGCGCCGTGGTCCCGAGCCGAGCGCTGCGTGCACCGCCTGCAGCTCCGCGATCGCCGCGTCGTGCTCGCCCAGCTTGCGCAACAGGTTCGCGTGCAGCAATCGCGCGGCGAGCGTGCGTGCGTCGCCATCGCCGTACGCCTCGGCGTTCGCGCGCCACGCATCCGCCGCCAGTTGCCGGTTCGACTGCGTCTCGCCCATGGCGTCGTTGATGCGCGCGAACATCGCCAGCAGGTCGGCACGCACCGCGGGCTGCTCGGGATAGCGCTGCGCGATCCGTGCCACGCCGCCCGCGAGCAGCTCGCGCAGGCTCGGGGCACGGTCGGCGGACGTGCCGTCGGCAAACGGCTGGAACATCTGCTCGAGGAACGCACGGGTTTCGTCGGCACGTTGCGCCTGCGCGAGCGCGGCCGCCGCCTGCTCGCGCGCGATGCGCGCCTGCACCCGGGCTTCGTTCGCCTGCCACGCGGCGATGCCGAGGCTCGCCACGATGGCCACCAGGAAAACGAGCGTGAGCGCCACGCCGCCGCGGTGGCGGCGAACGAACTTGCGCGTGCGGTACCACGCCGACGGCGGGTGCGCGCTCACCGGTTGCGCCGCGAGGTGGCGCGCGATGTCGTCGGCGAGCTCGGCTGCCGAGCCGTAGCGTCGTCCGGGCTCCGGATCCAGCGCCTTCAGCAGGATGTTGTCGAGGTCGCCGCGCAGCGCGCCCGCGATCGCCGGTGATGCGCGCGACGAGGCGCGCTGCGTCGGCGAATCGGGCCGCGCCCCGGTGAGCAACTCGTGGAGCAGGACGCCCAGCGAGTAGACGTCCGTGGCCGTGCCGACCGGCCCGCCCGCGAGCTGCTCGGGCGCCGCGTACTCGCGCGTCAACACCGCAAAGCCGGTGCGCGTCGCGTCGCCCGCATCGTCGTCGAGCAGCTTTGCGATGCCGAAGTCGAGCAGTTTCGGGACGCCGTCCGCGGTCACGAGGATGTTGGACGGCTTGATGTCGCGATGCACGACCAGCTGGCGGTGCGCGGCCGCGGCCGCGCGGCACACGGTGAGGAACAACGCGAGCCGGTCGCGGACGGCGAGCCGGCGATCGCGCGCAAACGTCGTGATCGGCACGCCGTCGACGTGCTCCATGACGAGGTACGGGATGCCCGCGTCGGTGACGCCGCCGTCGACGAGGTGCGTGATGTTCGGGTGCGAAAGCATCGCGAGCACGCGGCGCTCGCGCCGGAACAGCGCGTGCTCGATGTCCGAGAACAATCCACGCCGCAGCAGCTTCACCGCGACGCGCTGCTCGAAGTCGGCGCCGATGCGCTCGCCGAGGAACACGGCGCCCATGCCGCCCTGCCCCAGCAGGTGCACGAGCCGGAATCCGCCGACCGGTTGCCCGACCAGCGCGGAGGACCAGGCGGACGCGTCGCCGCCGATGCGCGCGGCGATCTCGCCGGCCGGCGTCTCCAGGTGCCCGCTCGTTGCGTCGGCCGCGAGCAGCCGGCGCAAGGGCTCCCGGTCGGCGGCGTCGACGTGCCGGCCGATCCAGGCGTCGCGCGCGGCCGCCGGCTGCTCGACGACGGCGTCGAACAGCTCGCGCAGCCGGCGGTAGGTATCCGGATCGCCCATGGAGACGAGTAACGCCGTTTCGCGCCGGAACCGGCCGCGGGGTCAGAGCCGTTCGTGCAGGAACGCGCGCGCGAAGCGCCAGTCGCGCGTCACGGTGCGCACGGCGACGCCGCCCGTTTCCGCGATCTGCTCCAGCGTGAGCCCGGCGAAATAGCGCAGCTCGACCAGGCGTGCCGCCCGCGGATCGACGGCCTCGAGCTGCGCGAGCGCCTGCTCGAGCACGAGTGCGCGCTCGGCGCTGTCGATCGCGAGCCGCGAGTCCTCGCCGTCGAGCGTGACGGCCGCCCAGGCGCCGCCGGCCTTCAGGCGCAGGCGGTCGCGCGCGCGATCGGCCAGCAGGTGGCGCATGGCGCGCGCCGCATACGCGAAGAACTGCGCCTGGTGCGCGAAGCGCGCATCCGTCGACTTGCCCATGCGCAGGTACAGCTCGTGCACGAGCGCCGTCGTATCGAGCGTGCCGCGCGCCCCGCGTGCGAGCTGCCGGCTGGCCATGGCCTTCAGCCGGTCGTAGACCGCGGCAAAGAGCGCATCGCTGCCCGCTGCCTGCGCGCCGCCGCCGACGCCCGTCGAAACCTGCTCGTGCACGATCGCGATCCCTGGTCGAGCCCGCGCCGATCCTACTGCGGCACGCCACCGGGGCGGCGCGGCGGCCGTCACAACGCGGTGCCTGCCTGCGCCGATCCGCGCTGCGTCCTGCGCTACGGGACAAGTGCGCGGCACCGCCTTCCGGCGTACGCTGCCCTTCCGCACTCGACGGAAGGAAGCGACGATGAGCGTGTTCGGCAAGATCCTCGACACACTGGGGCTGGGCAGCGTGGTGGCGGCGATCCCGGCCGCGAAGGAAGCGGCGAAATCGGTGGCCGCTGCCGCGGCGAAGCCCGTCGCTGCACCCGCGCCTGCCGCGCCGAAGCCCGTCGCGAGCGTCGACGTCATGGCGCAGATGGAGCAGCGCGCCGCGAAGTCGACGCAGAAGCTGAACTGGAAGACCTCGATCGTCGACCTGCTGAAGCTGCTCGACATCGACTCGAGCCTCGCGTCGCGCAAGGCGCTCGCTGCGGAGCTCGGCGCGCCGGAATCGGTGATGGGCGATTCGGCCAGGATGAACACCTGGCTCCACAAGGCCGTGCTCGAAGGGATCGCGCGAAACGGCGGCGTCATTCCCGCGAACATGCTGGACTGATCAGGAGAACGACATGCAGATGCAGGAGATCCTCCGCCAGATGGGCGGGCTGCAATCGATCGCGCGCGAGCTCGGCGTCAGCGAAGCGGAAGTCGCGCGCGGCGCGGAAGCGCTGTCGCCCGCACTGCTCGGCGGGTTCAAGCGCCAGGCGCAGGCGCAGCCCGCCGGCCTCGGCGGCTTCGAACAACTGCTCGGCCAGCTCGGCGGCGGCGGACTGCTGGAAGACGTGCTCGGCGCGCAACCGACGAACGTCGCGCGCGGCAACGACATACTGGGCAGCATCTTCGGCTCGCGCGACGTGAGCCGCACCGTGGCGCAGCACGCGTCCACGCAGAGCGGCGTGTCGCCCGAGTTGCTCAAGCGCATGTTGCCGATGCTCGCGATGCTGGTCGCCGGCTACTTCGCGAAGCGCGGCAGCGGCGCCGCGCCGAGCGGTGGCGGCGGACTGGGCGACCTGCTCGGGGGCCTGCTCGGCGGCGGCGGTTCGTCGCCGGGTGGCCGGCAAGCGGCCGCGCCCGGCATCGAGTCGATGCTCGACCTCAACGGCGACGGCAACGCCCTCGACGACATCATGAACATGGCCGGCGGCCTGTTCGGCTCGACGCGGCGCTGATCCTTCCGGTCTTCCCGCCCTCCCCGCCCGCCGGGGAGGGCGGCGTCGCGCGTGGACCATGCCGACCGGCACATGGCGCGGCCATGATCGGCTGTAGCATATGTGTCTATGACTGATATAGACACCCGGACGCTGGATCGCGAGATGAAGAAGGGCTCGGCCGAGCTCGTCATCCTCTCGATCGTCGAGGCGCGCGCGCGGCACGGCTACGAGATCAGCAAGCTGATCGAGGACCGCTCCGCCGGCCGCATGAAGTTCCACATCGCCTCGCTCTATCCCCTCCTCTACCGACTCGAGGAGCGTGGTTGGCTGCAGGGCCGCTGGGTGGAGAAGGCGGGCCAGCGCCGCCGGCGCTTCTACAGCCTGACGGCCGAAGGCAAGCGCGTGCTCGCGCGCCAGCGCGACACATGGAAGACGTTCGTCGAAGCCATGGACCTGATCACCGGAGCCGACCATGCCTGACTGGAAACCCCACCTGCGCGCGCGACTGTCGAGCCTGCGCATGGCGCCGGAGCGCCGGGCCGACGTCATCGAGGAGCTGTCGCAGCACCTCGACGAGCGTCACGCCGAGCTCGTGCGCGACGGCCATTCCGACGCGCACGCGCAGCGCATCGCGATCGACGAGCTGCAAGAGCCCGACGGCATCGCCGCCCAGCTCGCGCCGCTGCGCCAGTCGCGTGCGCCGGAACCCGTCACGGAAGGCGCGCCGAACGCGTCCCTGCTGCGCGATTTCTGGCACGACCTTCGCTTCGCGGTCCGCTCGCTGCGCACGCAACCGGCGTTCGCCGCCGTCGCAATCCTGACGCTCGCGCTCGGCATCGGTGCGAACGCCGCGATCTTCTCGCTCGTCGACGCGACGCTCCTGCGCCCGCTGCCGATTCCCGAACCGGACCGCGTGCTCGTCGCCCTCGGGCGAACGGAAGCTTCGCCGCGCATTCCGGTGTCGCCGCTCGACCTGCGCGACCTCGACGAACGCAACCACAGCTTCGAGCGCATCGCCGGCATGATCGGCAACGTCGGTGGCATGGTGATGACGGGCACGGACGGCACCGCCGAGACCGTGTCGCGACAGTGGGTCACGGCGGGCATCTTCGACGTACTCGGCGTGAAACCGCTGGTCGGGAGATCGTTCACCGACGAGGACGACCGCATCGAGCGCAACGCCGTCGTGCTCAGCGAGTCGTTCTGGCGCTCGCGCTACAACGGCGACCCGGCGATCGTCGGCAAGGAGGTGCGCCTCGACGGCGACATGTTCGCCATCGTCGGCGTGGTGCCCGATGCCGCCGAGCTCATCGGCAACAGCAACTTGTGGGCGATGATGTCGCTCGCGAAGCTCGAGCCGCGCGACCGCAGCCAGTATTTCCTCTACGCCGTCGGCCGGCTGAAGGCCGGCGTCACGCCCGAAGCCGCGCAGCAGGACCTCGACGCGATCGCAGCGGACCTCGCGCAGGAGTACCCGGCCACGAATGCGGGCCGCGGCGTCGGAACGCAGACGCTGCACCAGGCGATCGTCGGCAGCGACCTCAGGCTCACGTCGCTGCTCTTCCTCGGCGTGGTCGCGCTCGTGCTGCTGATCTGCTGTGCGAACGTCGCGAACCTGCTGCTCGCGCGCGCCACGGTGCGCACGCGCGAGCTCGCCATCCGCGCAGCGCTCGGCGCAAGCCGCGGTCGCGTCGTGCGCCAGCTGCTCACCGAAAGCCTCGTGCTCGCGGCCGTCGGCTGCGCGCTCGGGCTCGCGCTCGGCGCCGCGATCCTGCAGGCGGCGCCTTCGCTCATCCCGGAGCGCCTGATCCCCGACGGCGTGACCCTCGCGTTCGACGGACGCGTCGTCGCGTTCTGCTGCGTGGCGGCGATCGTCGTCGGCGGGTTGTTCGGGCTCGCGCCCGCGTGGCAGGCGACCGGCGTCGCACCCGCTCGCGTGATCGGCGCGGAAACGCGCAGCGTCACCGGCCGCGGCGGCAAGCTGCGCAACCTGCTGGTCGTCGGCGAAGTGGCGGTCGCGGTCGTGCTGCTGTTCGGCGCGGGACTGCTCCTGCGCACGCTGCTCGCGCTCGAAGGCGTCGATCGCGGCTATCGCGCCGAGGGCGTGCTCACGATGATGGTCGACCCGATCGGCGACCGCTATCCCACGACGGCCGAACTGCTGCGCTTCTTCGACGACGTGGAACGCGAAGTCGGATCGCTGCCCGGCGTGCGCAACGTGGCGTGGGCCACCACGCTGCCGCTCGGTGCGTCGTCGTACGGCGACGCCTTCGTACAGGTCGATGGTTCGCCCGCACCGTCCGCCGACAATCCGAGCATCGCCGACTACCAGATCGTGAGCCCGTCCTATTTCGAGGCGCTGGACGTTCCGCTGGTCGCGGGCCGTGCGTTCGCCGCGAGCGACCGGGCCGACGCGGTGCCCGTGGCCATCGTCAACGAAGGATTCGTGCGCAAATACCTCCTGCACGGCGCCAACCGGGCGCCGACCGACGATGAGCTGCGCGCCGCCATCGGCCAGCGCGTCGGGGTGCGCCTGTCGTCGCGACCCGACGCGAGGGTGGAAACGCGCGAGATCGTCGGCGTTGCACGTCAGGTGAAGGCGCGCCCGGACGAAACCGAGGATTTCGTACAGCTCTACGTGCCGCTCGCGCAGAATCCGATCGACGACATCTTCCTGCTCGTTCGTCCACACACCGGCAGCGCCGCGTCGCTCGCGTCGGCCGTGCGCGGACGCATCGCGCGCGTCGACACCGAGCAACTGGTGAGCATCCGCGATGTCATGACGCTCGAGGACGTCGCCTCCGATGCCACGGCGCGGCACCGCTTCCGCGCCGTCCTGGTCGCCACGTTCGCCGGGCTCGCGCTGGTGCTCGCGATGGTCGGCGTATTCGGGATCCTCGCGTATTCCGTGCAGCAGCGACGTCGCGACTTCGGCGTGCGGATGGCGCTCGGCGCCGCGCCGCGCGACGTGCTGCGCCTCGTGCTGCGCTCCGCCGCGCGCCTGCTGGGCACGGGTGCGGCGATCGGCGTCGTCGCCGCGTTGTTGCTGGGTCAGCTGCTCGCGTCCGTGCTGTTCGGCGTACGGCCACTCGACCCGCTCACGTTCATCGCCGTCGCCGTCGTGCTCGTGGTCGCCGCGGCGCTCGCCATGGCGGCACCCGCCTGGCGCGCCGCGCGCGTCGATCCCGTCGTCGCGATGCGCGGCGATTGACCGGCGCCGCCCAGCACTCGCCCTATCGGCGAGTGCTGGCGCCGGTCAGTCGAGGACAGGATGTCCGAGAGTGCGGCCCGACGAAGCGCGGCAGCGCCATGGATGGCGCAGCCGTGAATCGAAGGTCCCGGGATTCCTCGGCTGCGCCTCGGGATGACACGTACGGCGCTAGGGCGCCGTTCGTGTCAAGTCCGAGATCCAGTTCGTCTCCCAGGTCCTGCCGTCGTCGGGTGAGAACGACTGTTCGAAGTGCGCGGAGTCCTTCGACTTCACGGTCCACCGGTAGCGGACGACTATCGGCTTGCCGTTGAAGTCCTCGCGGTCGAAGAACTCACCGTTGCCGTTGGCGTCCCAGTGGCCGACCGTCGGCGGCATCGCGAGCACGCCGGACTTCGCGTTCGCCCAGTAGATGCTCCACGCGTGCGTCTCGGGGTTGTAGAGGCGCATCGTGATGCCGCGCACGTGCATGGTCTCGTTCTCGACGACGAATTCGTCGACGTTCGCGAGGCCGCCGAGCAGCGGCTGTGACACCTGCGTGCCTTCGAACTCGATCCACTTCGTCGAGCCGCTCAGCGGCTTCTCGAGCTTCTTCAACGTCGCCTTCCACTCGCCGAACATCCAGTCGAAATCGTGCTGGCCATCGCGAGCCGTGGCAGGCGCCGCAGCGCCGGCATCCAGTGCAAACGCGAGCGCGAGCGACAGCGTGAGGATTCGTGCATCGAACATTCCGGTCTCCATGCGTGCCCGCAGGAGCGCGAGCCGGCACCAAGGGTGCGCGGCAAACAGGCCAGGCCATAGGGCCACTTCACTACGCGCACGGTGATGCCGTTTGGCGGGAGTCCGCTCCGCGATCAGCTCCGTGTGTCCGCGCCCGCGTCGTTGCGCGCAGCCGCGGCTTCCGGCCTGCGCAACGCCTCCATGGCGGCGACGCGATCGCTGGTCGCGGCATCGAGCGCCTGGCCGTAGGCCTCGCTCCTCGCTGGGTCCCTCGTGAACGCGTGGTACTGGAACGTGCCCTGCACACCGCGCGCGAGGTAGTAGGCAATCACGATTGCGACGAGAATGCCGTTCGGCGTGCCGGACTGCACCATGAACATGATGCGCCCGGCGACGAACAGGACGAGCAGGATGACCGCGCATGCGCGGCTCCTGCGATGCACACCGAAGGTCAGCCCGGCGACGAGCGCCACGTCGATCAGCGACCATGCATCGAGGCCGAACTGCGTGCTTCCCGCCATGCCTATCGCGACGAGCACGAACTGCAGGGTTGCGACGACCGTCCCGGCAACGACGGCATTGCGGATCTTCGACGTGATGTCGCCAGGCACCCGCACCTGCGAGCGATCGGCGATGCGCGCCTGCGGCGCGGCGTAGAGATTGTCCGACATGAGTTTCCCCCGGATGGCGCGGGCGCCCGCGCGGGGCCATCATGCCCGACGCGCCGCCTCGCCCACCCGAACGCGGAAAACGCGGCGCACGCCGATCGACGGGCGCGCCTCGCCCCGCATCAGGGAGGCGTCAAGGCCGCGGGCAGCGCGAGGCTTCGTTCCGGATCGCCGAGCGCGCCCGTGCGCAGGGTCGGCGGCACGTGCCCGACGTCGCCGATCGCGATGATGCGCACGGTGCCGTCGGCTTCGATGCGGATCGTGGTCATGCTCGCGTGCCCGACCGACATCGCGGTCCAGGCCTTCGTATCCACGCCGAGCGTTCGCGCCACGAGGTAGCGGATCACGTTGCCGTGGCAGACCAGCATGTCTGCGCGCTCTTCGTCCACGGCCGGTTTGAAGAATCGCGCGAACACGCGCTCGAGCTGCGCCTTGCAAGCATCCTGCGCCTGGCGCTCGGCGTTGTTCGCCGCCGGAACGCCGCGCCCGGGCGGCGTGCACTCGGCAAGGTCGTCGACCACGTCGAACGTCCGCGCCGGGAAATCCTCGGCCATCGCCGCCGCGGAATCGCGCGCGCGCTGCAACGGGCTCGTGAACAAGCCGTCGAACTTCTTCGGCAACGCGGCGAGCCGCGAGCCCGCGAGGTGCGCCTGTGCGACGCCGAGCGGCGAGAGCCCCGGACCGAGCTGCGGGCTCGCGTTCGGATCGGGCACGTAATTGCCGTGGCGCACGAGCACGATCGTGTGCGTGGCGTTGGCGGCATGCGCCGGAGCTGCCGCCAGCGTGGCGAGCAGGAGGAAGCCGAGGGCGATCGAATGTCTGTCCATGCACCGAGTATGGCAAGAACGCGGTGCTCCGCGCTTGCGCTATCGTCCAGGCATGACCAGGAAGAACGACCCGCTGCGCGGACTGCACGACGCCGCCTACGCCGCATCCGACGCCGCCGACCTGCCGAAGGCCGTCACGCTGTTCTCCGAGCTCATCGCGCAGGTGCCCGAAAACGCGAGCTACCACTACATGCGCGGGCTCGCGCACAAGTACCTGCGCAACTGGGCGGAGTCGCTCGCAGACAACCAGCGCTCGATCGAGCTGCACGACGAGCTCGACGAAGCGTCCGTGTGGAACGCCGCGATCGCGGCCACGGCGCTGCAGCGCTGGGACGAAGTGCGGCGTCTATGGTCGCTCGTCGGCATGGACATGCACGACGGCGGCCGCGTCGACCGGAAGCTCGGGACCGCCGTCATCAGGCTCAATCCCTGGCATGCCGGCGAAACGCTCTGGGCGAGCCGGCTCGACCCGGTGCGTGCGCAAATCGACAACGTGCCGTACGCGGAAAGCGGCCACCGCTACGGCGACATCGTCCTGCACGACGGCGCCAGCACCGGATCACGCGACGACGGGCAGGGTCGGCAGGTACATGTCTTCAACGAGCTCCAGCTGCTCGAGCGCAGCGAGTTCGCGACGTTCGTGGCGTTCGTGTCCGCGCCCGCGCAGGCCGACCGCAACGCGCTGCATGATTTCGACGAGGGCCTCGGGATGATCGAGGACTGGACCGAATCGGTGCGCCACCTTTGCCTGCGTTGCAGCTACGGTGCCGTGCACAACCACGAACGCCGGCTCGAAGGCGAATGGAACCCCGATCGCAACCTCGGCATCGCGGCGCGCAAGCGCTCCGACGTCGCGAGCGCCCTCGCCGCTTGGGCGCGCGCAGGCAAGGGCCGCGTGGTCGAGGCGATCGAATCGCCCGAGCACGAGCCACCGGCGTTCGATACGAGCCATCCGTGGTGGTGTGGCAACGGCGACGAAGCCGGCAACTGACGCGTCATTCGACCGACCCACCCGAGCACCGAAACGCCATGTCGACCCGCATCCTGCTTACCGCGTGCATCCTGCTCGCTGTAATCGCACCGACCCCCGCAATCGCGCGCGACAAGCAGGCCGAGCACGAATACCGCGAGCTGGTCGACAAGCTCCGGCATGGCGACACCAGCGTCGACTACGACCAGCTGCGCTTCGCCTACGCGCGCACGAAGGCGTACCAGCCCTACGGTGGCCACGAGAAGGTCGACGCGATGAACGAAGCGTTTCAGACCAGGGACTGGAAGAAGGTCGCGAAGCTCGCGGATGCGATCCTCGACGACCGCTATGTCGATGGCGACGCACACGCCACGGCGATGATCGCGCACGGCGAGCTCGGCAACGACGGGCAGTCGAAATTCCATCGCGCCGTCGCGCAGGGCCTGCTGCACTCCATCTGCCCGCCCGAGCGCGGCGACTCGCCACGCGCGCCGTGCAAGGTGATCTCGGTCAGCGAGGAGTACTTCTTCCTGCGCTCGGTCGGGCTGGAGTCCGAATCCCAGTCGACGCGCCCGTGCGGCAACGACGGCGAGCGCATCTGCGACGTGCTGCACGTCAAGCCGAAGGACGGCGACGCATTCGACATGTACTTCGACGCTTCGCTGCCGATGGAATGGATGGCCAAGGATCTCGGGGAGTAGCCAGAGGTCATCCGGCTGGCACAGCTACGCCGTCGCGCCGTGCCGCAACCACAGCTGTGCGCGCGCCTCGTCGGCGAACACCTGCACCGTCCAGCCGAGGTCGCGCGCGAGCAGGCCGCCGAGCTCGGCGAGCGCGAGGTCCTGCGTGTCGTGCTTCACGAACGCGATGCGTACGCCCTGCAGCTCGAGCGCGCGGAAGCGCTCGATGAGGACCGGCATCAGGTCCTCGCGGTCGGGCGACCGCCCGACGAGGTTCTCGACCACGAGCAGGCGCTTTGCCTTGCGCCGGTGGCATTCGGCGGCGACTTCGCGCCAATAGTCCGTCGCGAGCTCCAGCGATGTCGCGCCGCCCCGCACTTCCGCGCGCAGGCAACCCGCGCGCAGCTGGTAGCTGAGCTGGTACGAGCGCGTGTTCGTCGCGTCCATCACCCCCCCCCGCCGCGGCTGCGGCTCCGGTCGTCGCAGTTTCCGCGCTTGCGTCGATATCGGCAATGCTGCGGGGGTGCGGGCCTGCGCGGCTGCTCGCCGATCGCGCGCTCGCGGCGAATATCGCGGCAAGCTGGACCGACGGACGCGCGGGCATGGCCGCGCCCACTGCGGCGATGGCCGCGGCACGACCGATGATTTGTCGCTCAGCCGGCGGCCGCGCAGAGCCGCGCGATCGTTGCGCTGCCGGCCAGCGCCGCGGCGTCGTCGACGGGCGCGAACTCGGTGATCGTCAGTCCGACGATGTCGGCATCGCGCGCCACGCGCTCGATCAGCGCGACCGCCGCCGCGACGGGGAGCGCGCCTTCGGGATAGGCGACGTGCGGGAATTCCGCCGGGTCGAGCACGTCGAGGTCGAAGTGGATGTGCACCGGCCCGACGAGGCGCTCGTCGATGCCGAGCACCGCGAGCGCGTGATCGCGCTGGAAGGCCCAGTCGCCGTCGTCGCCGACGCGGATGCCGAAATAGCGGAACCGCGCGGGAGCCAGCGGTGCTGCGAGGTGCGCGCGCAACGATTCCGGCGCATGCCCGAGCAACGTGGCGACCGGCATGCCGTGGAAGTTGCCGCTCGGCGACGACGCGGGCGTGTTCGCGTCGAGGTGCGCATCGACCCAGAGCACCGTGAGGTCCGGATGGCACCGCATGAGGTAATCGATCGCGGCGACGTCGACGGCGCAGTCGCCGCCGGCCGTCAGCAGACGCGTCGGCGCCTGTCGACGCAACAGCTCCTGCGCAGCGCGGAACTGCGCGAGGATCGCGCTCCAGCGATTGACGCCGTCGACCCGCTCGCCCTCGCCCGCGAGCGGCACGTCGATGCGCGGCGCGAAGCGCGAACACAGGTCGGCACAGGCGCGCGCGCCGCGCGGCAGGTGCTCGTGCCGGCCCGAGCCCTGCCACTGCGGGAACGCGAGCGTCGCATCGAAGCGGCTGCTCATCCGGATCTCCGAAGGTCGTTCGGCCACGAACGAATGATGTTACGCGGATGCGGCGCTCGCCCGGGCAGCGCGGGAGCGGCGCCGGAGCTCGCCACGCGTGACGAAACGCCTCCTCCCGCGAGCGCCGCGGACGCGCGCGTCTGCCGGTCGATGCTCAGCGATGCAACACGGGACGCAACAACCCCGGCCCGTTCTCGAAACCGCTGAAGAAGATCGCGTCGCCGACGATCGGGTCGGTGTCGCTCGCGGTGTTGTTGCTGCCGTCGCCGTCGGTGACGCCGCTGCCGACGATCTGCGCGCTCGCGGTGTTCGTGAGCAGCGTGCCCGGCGTGCCGCTCGGCCGCGCGACGATTCGGTATTCGAGCAACGCGCCGTTGCCGAGCGCAGCCGCGGTCGTCTGGTCGATGTCACCGCTGCCGCTCGCGCTCGGGCACAGGTTCGCGGGCGCCGAGAGGCAGGTCCACTGCACGTTCGTGAATGCGGAAGGCAGGTCGTCGAGCACGCGCACGGCCGGCACGGTCGCGGGGCCGCCGTTGAGCACCTGCACGGTGTACACCGTGTCGCGCGTGGGCAGCAGCGTGCCTTCGCCGTTGCTCTTGCCCACCTGCAGGTCGGCGAGCACCGCCGTGCTCGTACCGGTCAATGCGATTTCGTACGGATCCTCGTCGGCGTCGCTGCTCGCGATGACGAGCGTCGCGTCGAACGCGCCGGCCGCG
>CALKUS010000267.1 GCA_937996755.1 uncultured Pseudomonadota bacterium
CTGCGTTTCGCGCTGCGTACGTCGCGCGTGGCTTTGCGGCGTGGACGCCTACACCGGGGAGTCCTGCGAGCACCGGCGCCAGTGGGTCGAGGATCGGCTCGTCGAGCTCGGCGGGGTGTTCGCGCTCGGCGTCCTGGCTTCTCGTTCTGGCTCGTCGTTCTGGCTCGTTCTGGACCTGCGGGGCGTTGCCCGGTGCAGCTGTAGAATCGTGGACATCTCACCGGGTGGACGTCCTCGTGCCGATAGTGCTGCGCGCATCGCGCCCTTCGCATTCGTTGATGTCCACGTGCAGCCTGCGCCGATCGGCTGCCGCTGCCGCGCTGGTCACGTCGCTCGCGCTGCTCGCGGGCTGCAGTGAGTCGCCGCCGGCGGGTTATGCGCCGGCGTCGTGGTTCGAGTGCCCGGATCTCGGTGGTGTGTACCGCGTCGAGTCCGAGTTCGACCTCGCGCTGTCCGGCACCGCCCTGCGCATGCCGGACGGTGTCTCCGAGGTCTACCTCGTGATCGAGCAGCAGGGCGAGCGGGGCGCGCGCGTCACTTTGCGGCGACCGGTCGCGAACGTGATGCGCGAAGCGGAGATACTGAGATCGCGCTCGCCGGGCGCATACGAGAAATGGCGGCAACAGGTGCGGATGCTGCAGGGCGACGAGCAGCCGCCCTTTGGCGTGCCGTATGGTGACGGGCTCGCGGCGTCGCTCGGGCCGTTCGTGCAGGCCTCGACGACGCTCACGTTGCCGGAGTGCGAGTCGGGCTGGTACGAGCTCTGGCCACTGCAGACGCTGCCGGCCATGGACGGCGCGCCGCCGCGCGAGGTGGCGCTCGCGCTCTCGGCCAATGACGGCGGTTTGCTCGTGCGCGTGAAGCAGGGCACGCGCAACGACACCGGCTTCCAGTTCTTCGGCCAGTCCGTCGGCTACTACAGCTACGGTGACGGCCAATACCACCGACTCGCGCGCGTTCCGATGACCGCCGCGGACTTCCATCTCGACCCGCCGGCGCTGCCGGACGCCGGTGAGGCGCGCATGGCTGGTCGCACCAGCGTGCTCGTCGATCGCGGTGCGGCGCTGCGTGAGTTCGATCGCGGCCTGCGTGTGCGGCTGCCGCCAGGCGTGCGCCTCTCCATCCTGCGCGAGCTGCAATTCGATCCAGCGGCGGTCGCTGGCCCGCCCGGCCGCATGGGCGTGGAGCTCTCGGCCTACCTCGCACCCGGCACGTCGCGCGACGCACTCGACACTGCACTGGCCAGCGACCCGCGCGTGGTGGCGGTTGAAGTGCGCCGCGATGAACCGGTGTCCGGGGCGAGACGGTATGTCCTGCTGCGCGTTTCCTACGACATCGCGAGTCGCGACACCGGCGCATCGCAGCCAGAGTGATTGGCGCGCGAGCGTCGTTTCCTGCGCGGCGCAGGCGCGGATCGACATCCTCGAAGGAGCCCGGCCACAATCCGCACGGGCGCAGGGCACGGGTGACGCGATGGCGAACGGGGGCAGGGAAGCAATCGGCACCGGCCATCGCCGCGTGATCGTGGCGTCGAGCCTCGGCACGGTGTTCGAGTGGTACGACTTCTACCTCTACGGTGCGCTCGCGCCGGTGATGGCAAAGCAGTTCTTCTCGTCGCTCGAGGAAACGAGCGCGTTCATCGTGGCGTTGCTCGCGTTCGCGGCGGGCTTCGCGGTGCGGCCGTTCGGCGCGCTCGTGTTCGGGCGGATCGGCGACAAGGTCGGGCGCAAGTACACGTTCCTCGTGACGATCGTGATCATGGGCGCGTCGACGTTCCTGGTCGGCCTGCTGCCGGGATACGCGACCATCGGCGTTGCTGCGCCGATCCTGCTGATCGCGCTGCGCCTGCTGCAGGGGCTCGCGCTCGGCGGCGAATACGGTGGCGCCGCCACCTACGTCGCCGAGCACGCGCCGCACGGCAAGCGCGGCCTCTACACGAGCTTCATCCAGACGACGGCGACGCTCGGTCTGCTCCTGTCGCTGCTCGTGATCCTGCAGTGTCGCCTCGCGTTCGGGCCGGCGGAGTTCGAGGCGTGGGGCTGGCGCGTGCCGTTCCTGCTGTCGGCCGTGCTGCTCGGCGTTTCCGTCTGGATCAGGCTCTCGTTGTCGGAGTCGCCGCTGTTCGCGGCGATGCAGCGACGCGGTGAAACCGCGCATTCGCCGCTGCGCGAAAGCTTCCTCACCGGCAACGCGAAGCTGGTGCTGCTCGCGCTGTTCGGCGCGACGGCCGGCCAAGCCGTCGTCTGGTACGCAGGCCAGTTCTACGCGCTGTTCTTCCTCACGCAGACGCTGAAGCTCGATGCGACGCTCGCGAACCTGCTGGTCGCGGGCGCGCTCGTGCTCGGCACACCGTTCTTCGTGCTGTTCGGCTGGTTGTCCGACCGCGTCGGCCGCAAACCCATCGTGCTCGCGGGCTGCGTGCTCGCGGCCGCGACGTACATCCCGCTGTTCCATGCGCTGACGCACTACTGCAATCCCGCGCTCGAAGCGGCGACGCGCGCGAACCCTGTGGTCGTCGCGGCCGATCCCGCCACCTGCCACGTGCAGTTCGACCCGGTCGGCAAGCGCGTGTTCGATTCCAGCTGCGACATCGCGAAGGCCGCGCTCGCTCGCGCGGGCATCGCGTACGCGAACGTCGCCGCGGAGGCCGGCGTCATTGCCGTCGTGCGCGTCGGCGAGCGCGCCGTACCGGCGTTCGAAGGCGCCGGCATGGACGCGAAGGCGCTGAAGGCGCGCAGCGACGAGTATGCCGCGAAGCTTTCCTCCGAGCTCGTCGCCGCGGGTTATCCGGCCACCGCCGATCCCGAACGCGCGAACGTGCCGATGCTGCTCGCGATCCTCACGCTGCTGGTCGTCTACGTGACGCTCGTGTACGGGCCGATCGCGGCGTGGCTCGTCGAGCTGTTCCCCACTCGCATCCGCTATTCGTCGATGTCGCTGCCGTACCACATCGGCAACGGCTGGTTCGGCGGTTTCCTGCCGACCATCGCCTTCGCGATGGTCGTCGCGAGCGGCGACATCTACCGCGGGCTCTGGTACCCGATCGTCGTCGCAGCGATCACCGCCGTCGTCGGCTTCCTGTTCCTGCCCGAGACGAAGGACGTCGACATCACGCGCTGACGCATCGCGCGATCGCCGCCGCGGCATCGCGGCCGTCCGCGACGGCGGTGACCACGAGGTCTGCGCCGCGCGTCGCATCGCCCCCGGCGAACAGGCCCGGGACGCTCGTCTCGAACGGCAGCCGTCCGCTGCCGCCCACGACGATGCGCCGCGAATCGTCGACTGCGACGCCGCGCTCGAGCAGCCACGCGGGCGGATCGGCGCGGAATCCGAACGCAACGATCACTATGTCGGCGGGCAGCCCGCCCGAATCGAAGCGCACGCCGGTGACGCCACGCGTGCCGGTGATCTCCCTCGGCAGGTGGTCGAACGCGAAGCGCACGCCTTCGTCGCGCGCGTGACCCACCTCGCGGCGCGACCCGGGCATGTCGGCTTCGCCGCGGCGATAGGCGCACGTGACTTCGGACGCGCCGAGGCGCACGGCCGTGCGCACGCAGTCCATCGCGGTGTCGCCGCCGCCGAGCACGACGACGCGGCGGCCGCGCACGTCGGGGATCGCGATGCGGCGCGACCAGCCGGCCACTGGCAGTTCATCCGCGTTCGTGGTGCCGTGCACGCGCCGCGCGTTCGCGACGAGGAACGGCAGCGCGGGCACGACGCCGTCGAGGTCGATGCCCGGCAGCTGCGCCTCGACGTACGCGTACGCGCCCGTCGCGAGGAACATCGAATCGAAATCGCGCTCGAGCTCGCCGAATCGCGCGGCATCGACTTCGCAGCCGAGCTCGAACCGCACGCCCATGTGCTCGAGCACGCCACGGCGCGTCGCGACGACGTGCTTCTCGAGCTTGAACGGCGGGATGCCGAACGTGAGCAGCCCGCCGATCTCCTCGTAGCGGTCGAACACGTGCGCCTCGATGCCGCGCCGCGCGAGCGCGTCTGCGCACGCGAGCCCGGCCGGGCCCGCGCCGACGATCGCGACGCGCTTGCCGGTGGCACGCACCGCAGACAGGTCCGGGCGCCAGCCCTGGCGGAACGCCTCGTCGACCACGTGCTTCTCGATCGCGCCGATCGTCACGGCGCCGAAGCCGTCCTCGAGCGTGCATGCGCCTTCGCAGAGGCGATCCTGCGGGCAGACGCGCCCGCACACCTCGGGCAGCGGGTTCGTCTCGTGCACCAGCGTCGCGGCCTCGAACAGCCGGCCTTCGCGCACGAGCGCGAGCCAGTTCGGGATGCGGTTGTGCAGCGGGCACTGCCATTCGCACCACGGGTTGCCGCAGTCGATGCAGCGGCCGGCCTGCTCGGCGGCCTCTTCACCCGCGAACGCCCCATGCACCTCGTTCCAGCCCGCGACGCGCAGCTCGATCGGTTGCGCGCGCGGCAGCTTGCGTGGCAGCTCCAGGAACTGGAAGGGTTTCATGCTCATGCGACGGAGCGCGGGCCGGGAAATCTGAAATGGGAAATGGGAAATGGGAAATCGGGAATCGGGAATCGGGAATCGGGAATCGGGAATCGGGAATCGGGAATCGG